>JBKPME010000036.1:0-8622 GCA_046731915.1 Actinomycetota bacterium | reverse complement strand
CCCCTAGACCGCAGCAGCGAACGCCTCCGCGCGCTCTTGGTACAGCGTGATTCGCACCAAGCGGCCGGTCTTGAACGTGTAGAGATGCACTGAGCTCGCGCTTACGGGCACATCGTCTCGACCTCGGGCGTGGACGGTGGTCGGAACGATCACATGGTTGCCGCAGGGGATCAGTTCATGCGCTTCCACTCGGAAGTCGTCGAACATGCTCCACTGCTCGCTCACGAACTCCTTGAAGCCCTCCGGCCCCCGGTAGATCCCAGCGTTCGGCCCCCGGCTTCGCGTCCAGTCGTATTCGAAATCCTCGCCCGCGAGCTCCAGCATCGCGTCCAGGTCGCCCCGATTGAACGCGTCCATCGCGCGGCGGACGAACTCGAGCTTCGCCTCGACCTGCGTCGACTCGGACGAGCTCATGCCGACACCGCCCAGCCCAGCTTCTCCCGCACGGCGGCCGGCATCGCCGCCACGATCAGGTCGTACGAGTCCTCCACCATGTCGTGCACCATGGCGTCGGGCAGCGAGCCGTCGCACATCACCGTGTTCCAGTGGCGCTTGTTCAGGTGGTAGCCGGGCACGACCGCGCCGGGGTACGCGCCGCGCAGCTCCTCAGCCAGTTCCGGCTCGCACTTCAGCGACACGTTCAAGGGTGAAGCGTCCAGCGCGCTGATCGCGAACAGCTTCTTCTCCACCTTGAACACCGAGGTCGCCGGCCCGAAGGGGAAGTCCTCGTAGGCCCCCGGAAACGAGAGGCAGAGCTTGCGCAGGTCGCGCGCCGTCACCACGGCCGATCGTAGCCGCACTACTCTCGCCATATGGACTCGCGGCGGATCGCCATCCGGCGCATCGCTCTCTACGGCGCCGTCTGGGCGCTCCTGTTCGGCGCGCTCGCCGTCACCGGCAACCTCCCGAGCTCGAGCGAGGCGCGCGACTTCGCCGACAAGCTCGGCCCGCTCGCCGCAGTCCTTTACGTGCCGCTCTTCGTAGTTGCCAACTTCATCGTCCCCTGGGTCATCCTCGCGGGCGCCGCGGGGCTCCTGTTCGGCACGGCCGGCGGCACACCGCTGGCGCTGGCAGGGCTCACCGCCGCGGCGCTCGCGCAGACGGCGATTGCGCGCTGGTTGGCCGCGGGTCATCACGGACGGCTGCTTCCGGAGCGCGCCAGGCGGGTCGAGAACTTCCTGACGGAGAACGGCGCGGTTGCCGTCATGGAGTCGCGCATCGTTCCGGTGCTCCCGTACGGCCTTGTGAACTACAGCGCCGGCCTCACGCGCCTGACGTACCGGGACATGGCGCTTGGCACCCTCATAGGCGCCGCCCCCAAGGTGTTCGCCTACACCGCGCTCGGCGGCAACCTGGACGACCTAACCTCGCCCGAGGCCATTACGGCCTTCGTGCTGCTGGTGCTCCTTGGGCTCGCGGGCGCTCTGTTTGTCTGGCGGCAAATAGGCGAGAGCCCGTCGCCGCGTGGAGCACCAGGAACACCCCCAGAAGCATCATCGCATCGCCCAAGCTGAACACGTTCGCGCCCGGCCACCCCGCGGGGATGGCAAAGATGTCGCCGAGGAAGGCCACGCGCGCGCCCTCGACCACGTCCGAGTTCGCAAACGAGCCCGAGCGCACATCGAGCCCGGCTACCTGCAAGGCGCCGCGCGACGCCGGCATCACGCCGCCGTTCGCCGCGATCGCGATGAAGTTCAGGAGCCCGCCGAGCGCCACCACCCACACAAAGCGCAAGTCCAAGTTCCGGAGCACGCACGCGCCGGCCAGTCCGTAGGTCAAGAGGTGCGCAACCCGGTGCAGCGTCGTGTCACCGTCGGGGACGAAGGTCACGAGCACGACCTGGATCGCGAACGCGACCACGACCAGCCAGACCCAGCGCAGCCGTACCCCCTCGAGAGCGCTCAGCCTTCCTCCTGCCGCCGGAACGGTCAGGAGGAGCAGGAGGAAGGCCAGGGCGAGGGTCATTCAGGGGCGAGCGGGGCGGTTATGTAGTCCTTCGTCATCCGGGCGGCGAACGCAGAGGGCGCGCCTCCGCCCTGGACGAATGTTCGACGAACAAACGTCCAGCGCTGGGAAATTTGCTGCAACAGCGGCCAGGGATCGCCGATGGTGGGCGGAAGTAGGCCGGCTGGATGCCGGCTCGCCCCGATTCCTTCCCTAGGAGGAAGCATGCCCTCAAAGCTCCGCCGCTCGTCCGTGGCCCTCAAGGCCAAGGCCTACCGCTCCGCGGTAACCCTCGCTGGGGTCCTCGTATTGCTGGAGGCCCTTGGAGCGCCCCGTAAGCTGTAGACACCCCCAGCCGCTGATGGGCCGCTCCGACTGAGCGGCGACCGGTACGGCCCAGGCTCCGGGGCGCACGTCGTTTCGCCGCGACTCGCCCCGGTGCCTGGCTCACAACCCACGTTCACCCTCTATCTGCGGCTCGTCAGTGCGGCCGGCGTTGCCGTGCTCGTCGTGCTCGCGATCGCGGGCACCGGCGACCTCGGTCCCTCCGACACCGAGTTCTGGGTCCTCGCCGCGCTCGTCCTCATCGGCGAGCTGTTCCCGATCCAGGTCCACGGGCAGGTCGGCGAGGAGACCTTCTCGACGCCGTTCGCCTTTGCGATCCTGCTCATCTACGGCCTGCCCGAGGTGGTGGCCGTGCAGGTGGGGGCCTCGCTCATCGCTGACCTGGTCCGCCGCCGTCCCGCCGACCGGATCGTCTTCAACCTCGCCCAGCTCGCGATCTCGTGGGTGGCCGCCGGGCTCGTGCTCGCGGCGGTTGGCGGGACCGGGCTCGAGAGCGGCGGCGACCTGCAGGCCTCCGACCTCCCGGCGATCGCACTCGCGGCGCTCGTCTTCTTCATCGCCAACTCGACGCTCGTCCGCACCGCCGAGGCGCTCCTCCAGGGCACGTCGATCGCGGACCACCTCAAGGGCGACCTGGTCTTCCGCGCCTGGTCCGCCGGCACGCTGTTCGCGCTCGGCCTGCCGGTGGCCGTCATCTCGACGCACTGGCTCTACCTCGTGCCGTTGCTTGTGTTGCCGATGGCCGCCGTGCACCGCGCCTCGATGCAGGCGTCCGAGATGGAGCACCTCGCGCTCCACGACCCGCTGACCGGCCTGCCGAACCGGGCGCTCCTCCTTCAGGCGACTGCGCGCGCTCTGGGAACCGCGACCGAGGACCAGGAGCTCGCGCTGCTCGTGCTCGACATTGACCGCTTCCGTGACGTGAACGACACGCTCGGCCGGGCCCAGGGCGACACCGTGCTGAAGGAGGTCGGCGCGCGGCTTGCACGCTCAGTGCGCTCCACAGACATGGTCGCGCGCCTCGAGGCCGACCGCTTCGGGGTGCTCTTGCCCCACCTCTCCCGCAGCGGCGACGCCGCTCTCGCCGCCGACAAGGTGATCGACGCCGTCAGCGAGCAGCTCGACGTGGCGGGCGCGGCGCTGAGCGTCGACGCTACGGTCGGGATCGCCTGCGCACCGGGCCACGCTCAGGACGCCGATCTCCTCCTCCAGCGCGCTGAGGCGGGGATGTACCGAGCCAAGCGAGCGCAGTCGCGTCGCGAGTTCTTCTCACTCGACCTCGAGGAAGAGGCGCCGCGCCGGCTCATCCTCGTGACCGCGCTCAAGCGCGCGATCGACATGCGCGCCGTCACGCTGCATTACCAGCCGAAGGTCGAGCTGACGCAGCGGCGGGTGATCGGCGTCGAGGCGCTCGCCCGCTGGACGGACGAGGTGGTCGGGCCGGTGCTGCCCGCCACCTTCGTGCCACTCGCCGAGCGCACCGGGCTCGCGGAGCCGCTGACGGAGCTGGCGCTCGAGACCGCCGCCGCCGACTGCCGGCGCTGGCAGAACGACGGCCACCACACCCCGGTAGCCGTCAATGTGCCGGCGCGGGTGCTGCTCGACTCCGCCTTCCCCGACCTCGTGGACTCGAAGCGGCGCACTTTCGGCCTCGACGAGGGCGCGCTCGAGATCGAGATCACGGAGAGCACGCTGATGGGCGACCACGACCAGGCGCGCGGTGCGATCACCCGCCTGCGCGAGATCGGCGTGCGCACCTCGATCGACGACTTCGGCACCGGTTACTCATCGCTCTCCTACCTGCGCCAGCTGCCCGTGCACGCGCTGAAGATCGACCGCTCCTTCATCAGCGACCTCACGCACGAGCCCGACTCGGAGGCGATCGTGCGCTCGATCATCGAGCTGGCGCGCAACCTCGGGCTCGAGACGGTCGCGGAAGGAGTCGAGGACGAACGCGTCTGCGAGCGACTCGTCCGGCTCGGCTGCGACTACGCTCAGGGGTTCGCGCTCGCGCGGCCGATGCCCGCCGACGCGATGCGCACTTGGCTACGCGCGCGTGTGACTGTCGACTGACGGATGTCCTACTTCCAGGCAGTGCGGCTCTACAGCCTCGTCGAGGTCTGCATCTTCACCTCGCTGATCGTTACCGCGGTCGGCGGCTTCAGCGAGGACCTGGAGCTGATTCTCGGCTGGACGCACGGGTTCGGCTGGATCCTGCTCTGCCTGCTGGTGGCGAACGGCTGCCGGCGGCGCATCTTCCCCTGGCCGCTGCTCGCCGCCACCGTCTCCCCGCTTGGGCCGATCGGCAGCACGGCCGGGCTCGAGTACCTGGCGCGGCGTCAGCCGGCGGCGGACGCGGCGCGGCGCTCGCGGCGGCGCGCTACGTAGCGCTCCACCTTCGCGTCGGTACCGCAGCCCTCCATCGAGCACCAGCGCCGGCTGTGGTTTTTGGTCGTGTCGAGGAAGAGCCAGCGGCAGCGGCCGCAGCAGCTGATTCGGTCGAGTGGGCCGCTGGTGACGAGTTCGACGCCTGCGTGGACGAGCGGCCAGAGGGGCGCGTCGAGTCCGGCCGAGTCCTCCCAACTCCAGTCGACGTGGTCGCCGTGCGGCACCAGTCGGCCGTGCGAGGTCGCGGTCGCGCCGAGCTTGCTGAGCGCGTCGAGCGCCCGTGCGGGTGGAGCCGAGTCCTCGGCGATGGGGCGGAAGACCGAGTCGAGCACCGCGCGCACCTCGAGCGCGACGGCGAGCGCCGCCTCGGCGTCGTCCGGATCGCCGCGCGCCGCGCGCCGCAGCCGCCGCGCCGCCCGCTCCGAGAGCGTCCCGGTCTTGCCGCCGAGCTCGACCAGATCCTCGTACGAGCGCAGCAGCTCGTCCTCGTCCCGCCCCGGCACGTCGAGCAGGCCGCCGACCGTGTTGATCAGGTCCAGGGCGGGGTGCCCGCCCATGAAATCGACGTCCGTGACATGCCGCACTGTTTCCATCAAAACGGAGTTTACCCACAACCTAATCCGTTACCATCTAAATACGGATAACCCGAAACAGCCAGGAGCCGTACGAATGCTTTTCTCAGTCGTGCTCGTCCACGGAATCGACCGCTCGAAGTCGCTCGCGGAGTCCGCGCTTCCACACGCGCCGACCATCGAGGCATCCGGGGTGCGCGAGGTCCGGCCGCGGCTCGCGCGGGCGCGCGAGACAATCCTTAGGTCTCGTTAATGCACCATTGCGACAGTCGCGCACTGATTCGCAACGCAACCAACGAAACGGGGACCCCAAGATGACCGGTGCACAGCTCCTCGACGAGCTCCGAAATTCACTCGAGACCAACCTGGAGAGCATTCCGGCCGACAGCGCCGGCCGCGAGCGCCGCGTGCGCGAGCTGGAGGACCGTTCTCTCTGGTCCGGTCGCCTGCGCCGCGTTCCCTGACGCGGTGCGCCGGGTAACGTAGCCCGGCTTGTTTCCACTCAACCTTCCGAACGCGCTAACGCTGATCCGGATCCTGCTGGTTCCGGTGCTGGTGGTTGCGCTGACCGTCGAGACGGCGGGCGGCGAGACGATCGCCGCGATCGTGTTCGTCATCGCCGCGCTCACCGACGGCCTCGACGGCTACATCGCGCGCTCGCGGCAGTCGGTCACGACGTTCGGCAAGGTGATGGACCCGGTCGCCGACAAGCTCATGATCGCGGCGGCCCTGATCAGCCTCGTGAGCCTCGACCGGCTGCCGGCCTGGGTCGCGATGGTGATCATCGCGCGCGAGTTCGCCGTGAGCGGGCTTCGGATCGCGGCCGGCCAGCAGGGCGTCGTGATTCCCGCCACCGGGCTCGGCAAGATGAAGACGATCGTCCAGGTCGCCGCCGTGCTCGCCCTGATCGTGGCGAACGACTACAACGACGCCTGGGTCCAGGTGCTCGTCTACGCGATGGTCGTGATTACGGTCGTGAGCGGCGCGGACTACTTCCTGAACTTCCGGCGGCGCCTCGAGGAGGCGGCGCGCGAGCGGCGGGCGGCTAGCGCCACTGCGCGGCAGCGCTCGTGAGGCGCTCGACCAGCTCGTCGCGGCTCGTGCCGCGCATGTAGAGCGCGCGGTCGAAGCGCTTGCCGTAGACGTCGAAGACCGCGAACAGGATGTCGGCCGTGCCGATGTTCTCGGCCTCGCGCGCGAGCGCGAAGTCCGTGGCCCGCTCGGTCACGTCGTCGAGCACGTCCGGGCCGAGGTTAGGCGAGCCGTGGCCGTCCGAGTGGTCGGTCTCCGAGCCGGTCATCAGCGGTGACTCGCCGACGCCCAGTCCTTGCAAGATCGCGCCCACCTGGCCGTGCAGGCGCATGGCGCGGAGCCAGCGCTCTGCCTCGTCTTCGGCGGAGTGGGCGAAGGGGATGGCCGTGCCCGCGAGCGCGACCACGAGTGCCGCGTCTTGGGAGAGAGGGATGTGCCGGCCGTGGGTCAAGACTGCCTCCGGGACTTGCCGTGTACACGGTTCCATCGGCCGAATCTGAAATTCCTTGACCCCGGACGGGGTAGCCCGGTCGGTCAGGCTGATTCGAGCCACTCGCGCATGCTCACATGGCGGGCGGCGCGATCGCCCGCGCGGATCTCGCGGGTGAGCTCTCCGAGCAGCCCGCGGCGCTCGGCGACGACGTTGTGCTTGTGGATCGTCTCGAGGTTCTCTTGACGGGCGGAGACGAAGGCCTTCTCGCCGAGCGCGGCGAACTGCTCGGTCGCCTTGCGCACCATCTCGCGGACGCAGTCCTCGACGAAGCGCGGGTGCATGTGGGCGCGCTCGACCACGTCGACCTCGTCGGAGCGCTTCATCAGCTCGTAGATCTCGGAGCTCATCGAGCTCTCGACGATGTCGAGCAGCGTTGCGGCCTCGAGGGCCTCCTCGCAGCCCTCCGGGCAGCCGATGTGAAGCGTCCCGATCCCGCGCTGGTTGTGGGTTGCTACGGGCACGGCCTCGAACACGCGCGCGATCTCGTCGTCGGTGAAGCCGTCTTCGCGGAGGCGCTCCTGCGAGCGGTCCATGACGAGCTCCTGCGCGCACGGGCAGGCGGTCATCCCCTGGGCCTCGACGCCCACGATCCTGCGCGTGCCGGTCGAGCTCGCCACCGCTGTGCCGAACAGCGTGTACATCTCCTGAGTACGCGAGCCCGACGCGGGGGTGAGCTTGTGCTCCGGATAATGCGCGGCGATCGTGACCTCGGCGCGGCAGCCGTCTTGGCGGTCGCGGACGAGCGCGGCGATGTGGGCCGCAAGCGTCTCGGTCTTGAAGGCCTCAGAGAGCACGACCTCGTCGATCGCCTCGTTCACGACCTCCTCGAAGCGCGACATGTGCGCGCCCTTCTGCTCGGGGCCGAGGTCGACGAAGCATTCGAGCTCGGCGTAGAAAAGCTGCTCCGATCCGTTAGAGCGGATGCGGATCACCTTCTCCACACCGGTCACCCCTACGCGGGACAGGCTTACGTGAGTTGAGGGACGGCGCGCCTGGACGTCGCCGCCGAGGAGTGTCGCTGGATCGTTCATCCGAATTTCGGACGATACCTAGGTGCGGCGCGAGGCAAACGGCACAAGTCGGTGTACCATGGCCCGAAGTCGGCTGCGCCTTGGACTCTGCCCCATCGCCAGCCCCATCGCGGTTCCAGCCGCGGCCCCCAACAACTCGATTGTCCAACGAAACCGCCCCCGGTGGTTCCCACCGTGTGTCGAAGGAGCGAGGGTTGACGGAGAAGCATGAGGCCGCTGTCGGATTGTTGGAGGAGTCCACCGAGGCGCGCTTCATGGAGGTGGACGAGTTACGCGGTCTCGCCGTCGAGGGGCGCGAGCGGGGCTATCTGACGTTCGAGGAAATTGCGGCGTGCCTCGACGAGGTTGAGGTGACGAAGGAGCAGATCGCGGACTTCCGCGCCCATCTGCTTGAGGCGGGCGTGGAGATCGTCTCGGCGGACGGTCGGCCGCATGCTGCGGGGCCGGTGGATGGGCCGCCGCCGGGGCCGGACGGTGCGACGCAGGCGAAGAAGCCGGAGATCGACCTGACGGTCGAGCCGTCTTTGGATTCGCTGCGGCTCTACCTGAGGTCGATCGGGCGGGTCGATCTGCTGACCGCCCCGCAGGAGGTCGCGCTGGCGCGGAGCATCGAGCGCGGCGACATGTCGGCGAAGCAGCAGATGATCGAGGCGAACCTGCGGCTGGTCGTTTCCATCGCGAAGGGCTACCTGGGGCGAGGGCTTTCCTTCTTGGATCTGATCCAGGAGGGCTCGCTCGGCTTGATCCGCGCCGTCGAGAAGTTCGACTACCGGCGCGGCTACAAGTTCTCGACCTACGCGACCTGGTGGATCCGCCA
>JBKPME010000035.1:0-9187 GCA_046731915.1 Actinomycetota bacterium | reverse complement strand
GGCCGGGGCCGGTGCTGCCGGAGCAGGCGCGGCCGGAGCGGTGGTCGCGGGGACCGGCTCGGCCGTCACTGTCGCATCGCTTACGGGCTCTGCCGCGACCGACGTCGCCGGAACGGGCTGCGCCGGGGTGTAATCGGCGCTGCCTGGGGCCGCCGTCGCGGTTGTCGGGCCGACCGCCGTTCCGGTGGTCGCCGTCGCGGTCGTCGTGCCCTGCAGCGATTCCGCGCCGGCGCTCGAGGTGGTCGCGGCCCGCGTCACGGTGGCCGCCCGAGTGGCGGTCGTCGTCGTCGTGCCGCCCTTGCTCGCGTTCGTGGCGCTTGCCTGGCTCGTCGTCGCCGTCCCGCCGGGTATCGCCGTGCCGTTCAGGTACGGCGACGGATCGCGTGCGGTGCCCCCGACTCGTGTCTCGAAGTGGAGGTGCGGGCCGGTGCAGCTCCCCGTGCAGCCCACGTAGCCGATGATCTGGCCCTGCTGCACATGCGCCCCACTCGACACGCCGAAGCCCGAGAGGTGCGCGTAACAGGTCGTGAACTGGCTCGTGTGGGTGATGCAGATGATGTTTCCGTAGCCGCTCTGCTGCCCCGCGACGCTCACGGTGCCGCATGCAGCCGCGCGGACAGGTGTCCCTGCCGGGGCGGCGATGTCCATCCCCTCGTGGTTGCGGCCCCAGCGCGGGCCGAAGGGTGAGGTGACCGTCCCATGCACCGGGCTCGCGATCGTCGATGACCCGCAGGCCTGGCCGCTTGGAGCCGGCGCCGAGGTCGGCGTCGTGGTGCCGGTGGTCTTCGTCCGGCCGGCCGTGGTGCCCGGTGACCCGCTGCCGGTTCCCTGCGATTCCGTGCCCGTACCCGTGCCCGTGCCCGTGCCCGACCCGGTCCCGGTTCCCTGCGATCCAGCGCTCCCGCTCGGGGCGCTCACCTGGGTTCCGGCCTGGTCCTGAGCCTGTGTCGCGACTGCCTGGCTCGCCCGTGTGACCGTCTGCTCAACCTTCTGCCTGGCCTCGAGCGGGATGTTCGTCGCGCCGATCGACGCGCCGCTCGCGGTATGGCTCTCGAAGAGCGAGCCCCATGTCGCGAGGCCGACGATGCCGTCGACCTCGAGTCCCGCAGCACGCTGATAGTTCCGCACAGCCGCGTCTGTCTGGACCCCGAAGATGCCGTCGTCCGCGATGTGGAGCGCGCGCTGGACCTCGGCGACCAGTTCGCCCTGGCTGCCCAGCTGAAGCGGGAGCCCGCCCTCGCGGATCTCGATGGCGCGGTTTGCAGGCGACGCGGCAGCCACCGCGGCGCTCACGCCGGGCCCCGAGACCTGGGCGGCGGCGAGCGGCGCGGCAGGCCCGGCGAACATCGCCGTGGCCAGTGCGGCCGAAACGTGCTTCTTGCGGTTGATCTCACGCCGTGCCCTCGGCAGGAGCTCGCGACGGCGCCGTGAGCGCTCCAGCGAGCGAGTCCAATGCTCAGGCGCGGCCAGATCCCGGTGCGCGTTCGTCATCTATGTCCCCTTCCGGTAGGGCCTACGGGGTTAGCTGACGGGCTCGCGCTGGAAGATGCGCTACGCGGATCTCGGTCCGCGACTCGCCCCGGGCGGCACGGCTTGCCGCCCAAGTGGTTCCCCCGTTCCGGTCGCCTCGGGAAGCGGCCGGACTCGGCGCTTGACTTGCCTTCTACGCAACCATCCTATATGCAGGGAAAGTTGCGCGCCCGGCACCTTAGCGGATGTGGGCGACGGGAGCGCTAGGCAGCCGCGCGCCAGTCGGCGCCGTGCTCGCGGTGCTTGGGGAGCATGTTCGCGAGCATGCCCAGGCAGAACCCGTATAGGAGCAGGCCGAGCAGAGCGGGCACGCCGTGTTTCACCCACCCGTTGTCCGAGGACTCGACCAGGCCGGCAAAGGGACCGAGCAGGACGTCGTTCGCATCCTCGACCGCCTCGCGGAAGGTGCCGTTCGTGCGCTCGCGCTCGGCCTCCTGGGTGGCGGACGGCGCAACGGGGGGCGCATCGGCCGTGCTCGACAGTTCGCTGTCCAGCGCGTTCTGCTGGTTCTGCGAGCCGCGGCTCATCTCATCGGTCGCGAAGAACGCGAAGCCGAGCAGCACGAGCGCTGAGCAGGCCACTGCGATGACTCGGATGACGGAGCCCATCGCGGGTACTATCGGCCGCCGCCCGGCAAACCTGACCCTTTCGTGCGCATCTACACACATGGCTGAAACCGCCCAGGCGCGCCTGATAGCGGAGTTGCGCGAGCACGCGCTCGTCCTCGGGGAGGTGACCCTCACGAGCGGCCAGAAGGCGGATTACTACGTCGACGCGAAGCGCGCCATCCTGCTTCCGGAGGGCTTCGGCGCGCTGGGCGAGCTGGTGGCGGCCGAGGCGGAGCGGGTCGGGGCCACCGCGGTGGGCGGCACCACGATGGGAGCCGATCCGATCGCCTGCGCGGCCCTGGCCGCGGGGGCGCCGGTGAAGGCGTTCTTCGTGCGCAAGGAGCGCAAGGAGCACGGGCTCCAGCGCTGGATCGAGGGACCCGAGCTAGAGCCAGGTGAGCGCTGCCTCGTCGTGGAGGACGTGGTCACCACGGGCGGCTCGACGATTCACGCGATCGAGCGCGTCCGCGGCGAGGGCTTCGGGATCGCCGGCGTGGTGTCGGTGCTCGACCGCCTCACCGGCGGCGGAGAGGCGATCGCGGAGGCCGCGGACGGTGCCCCCTACACGCCGCTCACGACGATCGACGACATCTATCCGGACCGCCCCGGCCGGAGCTAGCCGGCGCCGGAGTCAGCGCTCGGCGAGCCAGGCGTCGATCAGCCGCCTGGCGATCGCGTACGGCGGCGCGAGCATCAGCGGGCCATCGCCGCGGGCCGCGTGCTCGACCTCCTCGCGCTCGAACCAGCGCACCTCGGCGAGCTCGCCGTCGCCCGGCATCGGGTTGCCCCGCTCGGCGAGGGCGCTGTAGCCGAGCATGAGCGAGCTGGGGAAGGGCCACGGCTGCGACGCCACGTAGGCGACCGCCCCGAGCGCCACGCCGGACTCCTCGAGCACCTCGCGGCGAACGGCCTCCTCTAGCGTCTCGCCGGGCTCGACGTAGCCCGCGAGCAGCGAGAAGCGCCCTTCGGGCCAGCGCGCCTGCCTGCCGAGCAGCAGCCCGTCCGCGCCGTCCGTGACCCTCACGATCACGACCGGGTCGGTTCGCGGGAAGTGGTGCGCGTCGCAGACCGGGCAGACGCGCTCGTGGCCGCCGCCGCGCGGCTCGGTGGGCGCGCCGCAGTTGGCGCAGTAGCCGTGCCGCCGGTGCCAGGCGAGGAGCGAGGCGGCATAGGCCGCCAGCGCCGCCTCGCCGGCCGGGAGCTCGGCGGCGGCCTCGCGCAGGCCGGCCGGGTGCCCGCGCTCCGGCTCGGCCGGGCCCACGTGCTCCGCGAAGAGCGGCGTGCCGTTCATGAGGCCGAGGAAGACCGCGTCCGCGCCGGGCGGCTTTAGGAGCAGTCGTCCGCCCTCGAGCAGCACGCCGTGGTCGGACATCACAACCGCCCGAGCGTGCGAATCCGCTCGCTTCGCCGCCAGCCACTCGGGCTGGCGTCGCAGCATGGGCGCGCGGTCGAGAGCGGCACCGGCGAAGACGATCACGCCGCCACCGTAACCGCCCGGCGGGGCAAGGGTCGCTTGCGATTCCAGGGAATCCGGGGCAGGCTGGTCCCCAGCAAAAAGGAGCCGGGATGGCTTCTGCACTAGGAAGACCTGACTTGCGCCAGTCTCGCTGAGCACTGCGAGGCACTAGTTATGGTGACTCGAAGCGGCTCGGGGCGCCGAGTCAGGCAGAGAACGGAGGCTCAGACTTGAAACGACAAACAGCGAGCGCAGTGGACTCGCGGCTCGCAAAGGCGCTCGCCCATCCGCTCAGAGTGCAGCTCCTTGCTGCGCTGAACGAAGGGGTCGCCAGCCCGAACGAGCTGGCGAAGCAGCTCGACGAACCCCTCACGAACGTCAGCTATCACGTCCGGATGCTCCACGACCTCGGTTGCATCGAGCTCGTGGAGACGGAGCCCCGGCGCGGCGCTCTCGAGCACTACTACCGCGCTGTCGTCCGCCCCTTTTTCGGCGACCGCGACTGGAAGCGGCTGCCGAAGAACGCGCGCGGCTCCATCTCGGATGCTGTGCTCCAGCTCGTGTGGGATGACGCGGCCGAGGCGATCAAGACGGGCCTCTTCGACCAGCGCGAGGACAGGCACCTGAGCCGTAGCGTTCTGGTGGTCGACGAGCAGGGCTGGGATGAGCTTCACGACCTGCTCGCCGAGACGCTCGACCGCGCGTTGCAGATTCAGGCCGCGGGCGCCTCGCGTGCTTCGAAGGAGGGCGCCGAGACGTTCGGCGTGAACCTCGTGATGATGACCCACCTGACGCCCCCCTCCGCCAAGCAGAGCACCGCACCGAAGTCGGGCGCTCGGAAGAGGCGCCGCAGTAGAGGGAAGAAGGCGGCGAAGGCCTGAGCGCCGGCCGCGCTCACATGCCGACCAGACGCGTGGCCGCCGCCTTCCAGGTGGCGATCACGCGCACCCCTGCACGGAGGCCGAGGCGCTCGACGGAGGCCAAGGTCACCTCCGCGACGAGCGGCTGCGGCCCCGACAACCCGAGCCTCACGCGGTTGCCCACGGTGGTGATCGAAATTACCTCCGCCGGAAGGCGGTTCTCGGCCGACCCGTGCGGCTGCTCGCCAGCCGGCTCGATCGCTATCTCCCACGGGTAGACGCTCACCGCCACCGCGCCCTCACCGGGGTCAGTGGTCGTGACCGTTCCGCCGCCGTCGAGCTCTACACGGGTGACCCCGCTCGGGCCGAGCCGCGCGACGCCCGTGAGGACCACGGCTCCGGTGAAGTCGGCGACGAATGCCGTGCGCGGGGTGGCCGCGAGCTCGCTCGGCGTGCCGAGCTGGACCACGCGCCCCTGGTCGATGATGCCGACGCGGTCGCCGAGCTGGGCTGCCTCGGCGAAGTCATGCGTCACCAACAGGGTCGGCGCCTGGCTCTCGCTCAGCACGCTGGCGAGCTCGCGAGCCGCTGCCACCCGGGTGCGCGAGTCGAGCGCCGAGAGCGGCTCGTCGAGCAGGAGCACCTCGGGGCTGCGCGCCAGCGCCCTCGCCACCGCCACGCGCTGGCGCTCCCCGCCGCTGAGCGTGTGCGGGCGCGCGTCGGCGCGCTCCGCCAGGCCGAACCGCTCGAGGAGCGCGGCGGCGCGCTCGCGCCGCTCGTTCTTTCGAAGCCCGCGTAGTGGGTAGGCGACGTTCTGCCATGCGCTCAGGTGCGGGAACAGCGCGTAGTGCTGGAAGACGTAGCCACAGCGGCGCTGCTCGGCCGGGACGTCGATATCGCGGTCGGTGTCGAGCCAGGTCTCGCCGTTGGCGTCTACGCGGCCCTGCTCCGGGCGCAGGAGCCCGGCGGCCACGCGCAGCACGCTCGTCTTGCCGGCCCCCGACGGCCCGGCGAGCGCGAGGCATTCTCCTCGCTTGACCGCCAGCTCGACGTCCAGCAGCAGTTCGCCGAGCCTGTGCCGGGTCTCAACGCGGAGCAAGACCGAGCACCTCGCCGCCCCGGACCAGCTTCACCGAGAGCAGGATTGCCGCCGATACGGCCACGAGGACGGCGGAGAGCGCAAGCGCGGAGTCGAAATCGGTCGAGAAGCGGTCGTAGATCGCGAGCGGCACGGTCTGGGTGATCCCCCGGAAGGAGCCGGCGAACATCAGCGTCGCGCCGAACTCGCCGAGCGCGCGCCCGAGCGCGAGCGCCGTGCCCGCCGCGAGTCCCGGCAGCGCGACCGGGATCATGACGCGCAGGAAGCCGCGCGCCTCGGGCGCCCCGAGCGTGCGCGAGGCGTCGAGCAGCGTCCGGTCCACCGCGGCGAAGGCGGCCATCGCCTGGCGGACGTAGAACGGCGATGCGACGAACGTGAGCGCCACCACCACGCCCGCGGTGGCGAATGAGAGCTCGATTCCGGCCGCGTCGAGTGTTCCGCCCAGGATGCCCGACGGGCCGAGGGACGCCAGCAGGGCGATCCCGGCGACCGCCGGCGGCAGCACCAGCGGCAGCTCGATCAGCGTGACCACCATGGCCTTGCCGCGGAAAGCCCGCGTGGCCAGGAGGTAGGCGGCCGGCGTGCCCACCAGGAGGATGATCGCGATCGAGGCCGCGGTGCACTTGAGGCTCAGCCAGAGCGCGTCGAGCGCGCCGGGTTCGCCCAGGCTCGCGATCAGCTCGCCCGGGCTCGAGTCCACGAAGATCGCGACGACGGGCAGGGTGAGGAAGGTCAGCGCCACCGCCAGGCAGAGCACGAGCAGCGCCGGGAACCAGCCCCGCCGCGTCACGGCGCCGGGCCGAAGCCGGCGTCGCGGAGGGCGTCGGCGCAGTCGCCGTTCGTGAGCCCGTCGACGAACTTCTGCGCCAGCTCGCGCTCCTCCGCCTTGTTGACGACCCCCGCGCCGTAGGTCACCTGAGGCTCGAGGCCCGCGCGCAGCTCAATCGCCTTCAGCTTGCCCCCCGCGGCGTTCACGTCGGTCACGTAGACGAAGCCCGCGTCGGCCGCTCCCTGGGTCAGCTTGCCGACGATGCCCTTCACGTCCGGCTCGTTCGAGCGCACGTTTGCGAGGATCGCCTTCTCCTGGTCGGCCGGCAGCTTGGCAAGCGTCTCGCGCGTGTACGCGCCGATCGGCACGGACTCCGAGCCGATAACGACGTTCGTCCCCTGCTCGGTCAGGTCGTCGATCGAGTCGATCTGCGAGTCCTTCGGCACCGCAAGGACGAATTCGTTGGTCGCGAACTGCACCGGCTTCTCCAGCAGGCCGTCGGCGTGGAGCTCGTCCGGGAGCTTTGTGTTCGCGGCCGCGTATACGTCCACCTTCGCGCCCTGGCGGATCTGCGCGGCGAGCTCGTCCGAGCCGGCGAATGACAGCCTCACATCAGCGTTCTCCGCCTCGCCGAACTTCGGCGCGCACTCCTCGAGCGCCTCGGTCATCGACGCGGCAGCCGACACGACCAGCCTCGTCGGGCTGTCCGAGCTTCCACCGCCGCTGTCATCGTCATCGCCACAGCCCACCGCCGTCGCCACGCAAGCGATCAGCAGCACCGCGCGCCAGAACCGCTTCACACGACGCCCCTCTCCACCATCACCGATGTCGCCTTCACCGCCGCCGTGGCCGGAACGCCGGGACTCAGCCCAAGCTCCTCGACCGCGTCACGCGTGACCGCGGCCGTCACGAGGAAGGGGCCAGTCTCGATCTCGACCAGGGCCATGACGCCATCCACCTCGACCGAGCGGACTATGCCCGGAAAGCGGTTGCGTGCGGAGAGTGTGTCACCTGCCCTGTGACGGCTCGGATGCCCGGCGAGCCGCTCGACCTCTCGCCTCGGCACTCGCCGCCGGTTCGCAGAATCCCGCCGCGTACGGATCTTCCCGGCTCGATCCCAGCGCCGAAGCGTGTCCTGGCTGACGCCGATCGCGCGAGCGGCCTCGCTTAGCAACAATCCCTCGTCCTGACTCATCGCCTAAGCATTGCATGGGCGTTGACCACGATCCAATTGCGTGTGGAGCTCGGCCGCCATGGATGTGCGACGGTCCTTTCTGGGCTGCTCAACGCGGCCCGCGGTGAGATCACGCAACGGTGGTATGGAGTGCGCGAGCTTCGGTCGCCACCGTTGGGGCTAGATGGCACTTCCAGCGGAGAAACGGGTGCTACAGCTACGGCTGCTGGCCCGACGGGTTGCGCGGACTCCCCAGTCTCCCCACCGTGACGAGCTGCTCCACCGCATGCGGCTGCGAATGGTCGAGATCGAGGCACCGGACGAGCTCGACCCGCCATCGCCGATACGGTGGCGTCCGGCGCCCTAAGCTGACCCCGCGGGCGGGACCGGCGGGGCCTGCTCTTCTATCGGTACTACCAGCTGAATCGGCACCAAGAGGCACCAGGCGCCTGGCCTGGAAGCGGGTAGCGCACACCGGCCGAGTGCCGCAGACGTACTCGAACCAACCCTCCGCTGCGGAACTCGCGCCTGACGCCCCGAGCAGGATTCGAACCTGCGGCCTACTCCTTAGGAGGGAGTCGCTCTATCCGGCTGAGCTATCGGGGCTCACAGGCAGACGATAGCCCGCCTCAGGCCCCGGCGAGCGCGGGCGTGGCCGGCTCGAGGCGAGGGTGGTGCAGTTCGGCGGACTGCACCAGGGTCTCGACCATGTCCTCGATATCCGCCGTCCGCTCGATCTGGCGCAGGTCGTCCGGTTGGCCGCGTGTGACGGCGAGCTTCGAGGAGAAGAGCTGGCAGCAGTCCTCGTCGGGCAGGATGGAGATCTCGTAGGTCCCGAGCACCTTCGCGATCTCGACGATCTCCTGCTTGTCGCGGTCGATCAGCGGGCGCAGCAGCGGCAGCTCGGCCGCCTCCTCCACGACCGCCAGGTTCGGCAGCGTCTGGGACGCGACCTGGCCGAGCGAGTCGCCCGTCACGAGCGCCTCCGCGCCCTCGCGCCTGCCGAGCGCTGAGGCAACCTTCACCATCAGCCGCCGCTGTGAGAGCACCTGGAGCCGTCCCGCGCCCGCGGTGGCAAGCCGGCGCTGAGCGGTGCCGAACCAGACGACGAACAGGCGCGAGTCGCCCTGGAAGCGGTCGAGCCTGCCGGCCAGGGCGTAGGCCTTGTAGACCGACTCGGGCCCGGTGAAGGGCCGGCCGCTGAAGTGAACGAAGTCGCAGCGAAGACCGCGCTTCATCATCCGGTACGCGGCCACCGGCGAGTCGAGGCCGCCCGAGAGGAGCACGAGCGCGCGACCGCTCGACCCGACCGGCAGCCCGCCTGCGCCGCGCAGGCGCTCCACCGACACGAGCAGCTCCTTATGGTCGACCTCCACATATGCCGCGATGTCCGGGTTCGAGAGGTCGACCTCGAGGCCCAGCCGCACGCGCACCGCCTCGCCGATCACGCGTGAGAGCTCGACGGAGCGGAGCGGAAAGCGCTTGTCGCGCCGCGTTGTGCGGATCGCGAAGCTGCGGGCCGGGCGGCCACCGAGAAGCGCGACCGCGGTGTCAGCCGCGGCGGCCGGGTCGCGCTCGCAGCGCACCGCCCGCTGTACGACGCTCACGCCGGGAAGTGCCAGGCAGCGGGCGACCAGCTCGTCCTGGGGCGCCCCGCTCGTCACGATGAAGACACCGCCGCGGTGCCGGAC
>JBKPME010000034.1:0-23223 GCA_046731915.1 Actinomycetota bacterium | reverse complement strand
CACCGGCACCGCGGGCACCGGCGCGGGAGCAGCGGTCGGCGCAGACGCGGGCTGTATGGGGACGCTCGGAAGCTGGCCCGTGACATCGCCCACCAGGTCGCCCGCGTCCGGGACCTGCCCGGCGGCGACGACGGGGAACGCGAGCAGCGCGCTGGTCCCCGTTGCTGCGATCACAAGACCCAGCCGTGAACGCACGAAGTTCATGAAGCCCCCACTCGTGAAGTTTGCTCTTGCACCCCCTGCCAGGGGCCGTGACAACTTACTACCCGGATGGGGCGGTCTGTGTCACCTCTTTTTTCGCAATCCACTCCGACCCCGCATGGTCGGTCAGGCCGTGGGCAATGATCGAGACGAGCACGCAGAGGGCGGCGATGTTGGCCACGCGCTCCGCCTCGGGCGCCCCTGACCCGAGCACGAGCAGCGCGAACGCCATTGTGGCCACGCCCTTGGGGCCGAACCACGACATGAACGCCTTTTCGGCGATGTCGACCTGGCGGCTGCCGGCCAACGCCACGAACACGGCGACTGGCCGGGCGACGAGCAGGGTGAACGCGACGACACCGACCGCCGCCCAGCCATCCCCGAACAACACGTCGAGCGTGATGATCGCTCCGAACACGAGGAAGACGCCGAGCTTCACGAGCTCGACGACGTCCTCCGACTGCGTCTCGAAACACTCCGCGATGTCCGGCCGCCAGATGCCGAACGCCACCGCCGCGGCGAAGACCGCGACGAACCCATTGCCCTCCGGCGGCAGCGTCGCAACACCGTAGGCGGTGAACGCGATCCCGAGCGCGTACAGCGCCTTCTGATGCCTGCTGATCTCATGACCCAGCGCCCGGCCGCCGGGCATCAACTTCGATGCCAGGAAGGCAACAACGACACCGGTCGCGAGGCCCACCCCCAGGTCCTGAAGCACGAATTGCCACCACGTGAAGTCGTCGTCGCCCGCGGCGGACGCGGTCAGGGCGAGCACGGCGGGCAGCGCCAGGCCGTCGTTGAGGCCCGACTCGAGGTTCAGCGAGTGCCGGATCAGTCGCGGGACATTCGGGTTGTTGACGATCGTCGACGAGAGGACCGGGTCGGTCGGCGAGAGAAGCGCCCCGACCAGGAAGGACTCGGTCCAGCCGAGGTCCGTGAGCGCATGGGTGGCGAGCGCGACCAGCGCGGCGGTGATCGGCATCGCCAGGACCAGCTTCCGGAGCGGAAGGTGCCACGCCTCGTGCAGCATTTCCTCCTCCACCTCGAGACCGTCGCGGAACAGGATCAACACGAGCGCGACCACGGTCAGGCCCTGAACGAATCCCGAGGTCGGATCGAACTCGATCAGCTCGGCGCCGCCCTCGCCGACGACGAAGCCGGCCACGACGAAGACCGCCGTGAGCGAGAGGAACGTCCGCCCGGCAAGCCCCGAGATCAGCGCCCCGACGACCAGCATCACGCCGAAGACGGCCAGAGGCGCCTCGAGGAACTCCACCCCTGCTGCGATCGGCGGCACGGGCGAACCTTGTCAGACGGAACCGGTGCGAAAAGCTACGGTGGTCCGTCGATGCCGCGCGCCGCTGCTGTCATAACGGCCCTTGTGGCCCTCGCGATGCCGTCCCCCGCGGCCGCGCAGAGCGCGGTGCCGTCGGAGCGCACGCTTTCGAGCGGCTGGGAGGTGCGCGTCGAGCCGGCCGCACCGGCGCCGCCCCAGCCCGTGCCGCCCGAGGAGACGGCCCCAGGGGGGGACACCCCGCCCGGACAGCCCACGCCCGCCGGCCGCTCGGCCCAGGCGCCCGGCCAGTGGCGCCGCACGCGCGTGCCGAGCGTCTTCGACACACACGCGCTGCCGTCGCTCTATCCCGGGACGGTGCGCCGCTACCGCGTCACGTTCCCGGGCCCGCCGACCCCGAACGGCTTCAGCTGGCTGATCCGATTCGACGAGGTGCGCCGGAACGCGGCCGTGTACCTGAACGGTCGGCGGGTCGGCCGCAGCGTCGACCCCTACACGCCGTTCACCGTCCCCGCCCGTGGCCTGCGGTCCGGCCGGGCCAACGAGCTCGTGGTGATCGTCGACGGCAGGAAGAACCCGAAGATGCCCGAGGCGTGGTGGAACTGGAACGGGATCGTGCGGCCCGTGACGCTCGTGCCCGCGGGCCCCGCCCACATCGCGGACCTCGGCACGATGTCGAAAGTGCGCTGCAGGGGCGCGGCGCGCGGCTGCCGCGCCGACCTGCTGCTCGACGGCATGCTCGAGCGGCGCGGCGTGAGCATGATCAAGCCGTCGCTGCAGGTTGAGCTCCGCGCCCCCGGCGGACGCACGACCGAGCACACCTTCCGGCTGCCCGCCCAGCGCTCAAAGAGCCGGCGCGTGCAGCTCTCGATGCCGGTGCCGGCACCCCAGCTGTGGTCGCCTGACAATCCGCAGCTCTACAGCGCGGCCTTCACGCTGCGCGAGGGCAGGCGTGTGGTACAGCGCGAGCGGCGCCGGATCGGGCTTCGCTCCGTCGAGGTGAAGCACGCCCACCTGTATCTCAACAACCGCCGCATCCAGTTCCGCGGCGCGTCGATCCACGAGGACATGCCCGGCTCCGGCGCGGCCCTCACAAGCGCGGATATGGACCGGATCGTGGCGGACCTGAAGGACCTCGGCGCCAACATCACGCGCGCGCACTATCTGATGAACGACCGCCTGCTGTCGCGCTTCGACCGCGCCGGGATCATGGTCTGGAGCCAGGCGCCGATCTGGCAGCGCGACTCCGGAGCGCAGCTCCTGCGCCTGCCAAACGAGCGCAGGCGCGCGCTGGTCACGGTGCGCAAGACCGTCACGGCGGCGCGCAGTCACCCGTCTGTGCTCACCCACTCGGTGGCAAACGAGCTGAGCTTCACGCCGGACCGGAAGCCGGCGACGAAGAAGTTCCTGCTAGCCGCCCAGGCTGAGGCGCATGACGCCGACCCAACGCTGCCGATCTCGCTCGACATCAAGGGCCGCCCCGGCTACGCCGAGCAGTTCACCTACCACCCGTTCGACATGATCGGGCTGAACCAGTACTTCGGCTGGTACCGCTGGGTCGACGACTTCAGCCTGCTCGAGCCGTACCTCTACGAGCTGCGCGACCTCTACCCGGCGAAGGCGATCGTGATGACCGAGTGGGGCGCCGAGGGGCGGCCGGAGCTGGCGGACGCGCCACTCGACCTGAAGGGCGGCTATCCCTTCCAGACCTTCCACGCGCAGCGCACGATCGACGTCATCGATCGCTCACCCGTGCTCTCCGGCGCGATCTACTGGACGCTCCGCGAATTCGAGATTTTCCCCGGCTGGCAGGGCGGCGCGGGCCGGCGGGCGCCGCAGTACGAGCCGAACACGCGCCACCAGAAGGGCCTGATCACCTACGAGGGCGAGAAGAAGCCCGTCTACTACCTGCTGCGCGACCGCTTCCGCGCGGCGCCGCTGTACCCGTAGTAGGCGCGCCCGCGCGGCGAGAGCCGGTAGCCGACCTGGAGGCTCTCCGTGAGGCCGAGCTCCTTCAGCTTGCGCACGTCGGCCTTGAAAGGAGCGGTCTCGCGGCCGAGGGAGGCAGCCAGGTCGGGGGCCCGCGTGCCAGGTTGCGCGGCGATCAGCTCGAGCACCTTGCGGGTCCAGGGCCCGTGCCTGCTCGCCGCGTCGAGGCGGCTCAGGCGCGCGTCGATCTCCGCCCGCTCGCCGGGCGAGATGTCCGCGCGCTCGCGCAGCGCGATCCGCGGGTCGGGGCCCGCCAGCCTGAACTCGATGCGATAGAGCGGGCGCTCCTGCGGGCCCTCCTGAAGGACCGCCTCGCGGCTCTCCGCCCCGGCGCGGCGGGCGTCCGGTTCGGTCACCTCATTCTCCTCGACCACCTCGACCGAGTCGATCGCGAGCACGCCCGCGCGCGTGCGCAGAGTGCCGCCGGCCTTCACCGACGGACGCCGCCAGCGACGGAACGCGAGCGTGACCTCCCCCTCGCCGATGCGGCGCAGAACGTCCTGCCGGAAGAGCACACGCTCAACCTAAAGGGTCGGTCCTCGTGGCCGATCTTCGGAGGGATGACACGTCGCGTCGCCATCGCCTTCAGCGCTGCCGTCGTCGCGCTAGCCGCTCCGGCGTCGGCCCAGGTCGCGCAGAAGCCCGCGGACGTGACGCGGATCGAGGCGGCGGTCGTCGAGCTCGCCAAGCTGAAGCGCGGCTCCGAGGGACAGGTGAACGCTCACGAGCGCGCGGCCGAGGGCGCGCTCGCCGCCTGTCGCTATAGGGGGGCCGGCTGGGCGCGCATCCGGAGCGTGAAGGACGCGTCGCAGCGGAACGCCTACGCACGCGGCGCGAAGGCGCTCTGGAAGAACCTGCGCCAGACCGCGATCGAGGGCGCGTGGGTGGAGGTGTATACGCCGCACTTCGAGCACTTCTTGCGCCGCTTCGACACGCCCCTGTCCGACCCCGTGCTCCAGGCCGGGATCGACGCGCAGCGCAGGCGGCTCGCCTTCGACCAGTCCGCGTACCCGTTCGGCAGCTGCGCGACCTTCAACACGCTCATGAAGAAGGTCCGCGAGTTCAAGATCGGCGGCAGCTACGGCGTGAGCGGCGACTACTACGCCGGCAAGATCTACAACGACTTCGTCCGCTACGTCTCCCGCCGCCAGGCCAAGGCGGCCCGCGCGCATTGGGGATCGCGCTACGACAACGCGCTCGACGCCGCACGCAACCAGCTGAAGGCGCTGGGCGGGGACGAGGGCTACGCGAGCTACTTCGCGTTCGCCTTCGAGGGGTAGCCGGGTCGCCAGAGCCGTCCTGTAGCGTGAGAAGGCGTGGCCCCGCGCCGCGTCACCTTCTCCCGGAACCTGACGCTCTCGCTCTCGCGCACCTGCGTCTCGTACTGCAAGTACTGCGCCTTTGCCACGCACCGCGCGCATCTGCACGAGCCCGACGAGGTCGAGCGCCTGCTCGACGGCGCGGCACGCCGGCGCGTGAAGGAGCTGCTCGTCCTGACCGGCGACGATCCCGCTCATCACCCCGGCGTGCGCGGGCGACTCCGGGCGCTCGGCTTCGACGACTTCGTGGCCTACGTGGCCTGGTGCTGCGAGCGCGCGCTCGAGCGCGGGATCCTGCCGCACACGAACCTGGGCGCCGTGTCCCGCGACGAGCTGGCGCGACTGCGCGAGGTCACCGCGTCGCAAGGCCTGATGCTCGAGTCGATGCGCCCGGATCTGGTCGCCCATCAGGGATCGCCGACCAAGGAGCCGGGGCTCCGGCTCGAGACGATCCGCGCCGCCGGCGAGCTGCGGATTCCGTTCACCAGCGGGATCCTGGTGGGGATCGGCGAGACCGAGGCGGACCGCGTCGAGGCGCTCGAGGCGCTGGCTGCCATGCACGCCGACTACGGCCACCTCCAAGAGGTGATCCTCCAGAACTTCGTGCCGCACCGGCGCTACTACGGCGAGGAGCCCGCCCAGATCGCCGAGAAGGCACAGCAGTCGGGTTCGACGGGTGCGCCGCTGGAGCTTCCATCGTGGGCCACGGAGGTCACGCTGGACCACATGCGCACGCTCGTACGCGAGTGTCGCCGCCTGATGCCGGACGTGGGGATCCAGATCCCGCCGAACTTGTCCGACTGGTGGCTTCCGCTGGTGGACGAGGGCGCCACCGACCTCGGCGGGCTGTCGGCGAACGGCGATCACATCTCACCGGAGCACCCCTTCCCCTCGGTTCACGAGATGCGCAAGCGGCTCGCACCGCGCGGCCAAGCGCTTGCCGAGCGGCTGTGCGTGTATCCGCAGTACATGAGCGCTGACTGGCTCGAGCAGGGCGTGCTCGACGTGATCAAGCTGAAGTACTGGTCCTTCATCCCGCGCAGCGGGTCGGGCCGCCGCGAGGAGCGTCATGTCAGGCGGGAGCTGGTGCCCGCGGCGATCGAGCGGGCGGCGGGCGGCGGGCGGCTCTCGGAGGACGAGCTGACGGCGCTGTTCGCGGAGACGCGGCGCGACGCCGTCGAGGACATGCGCCAGGCCGCCGATGCCCTGCGCGCCGAGCTCGCCGGTGACACGGTCACCTTCGTGGTCAACCGCAACATCAACGTCTCGAACGTGTGCATCGTCGGCTGCGCCTTCTGCGGCTTCGGCCAGGGGCGCCGCTCGCCGGACGCGTACGAGCACTCCGAGGACGAGTTCCGCCGCCGCGTGCGCGAGGCGGTCGCGTTCGGTGCCACGGAGATCTGCATGCAGTCGGGCATCCACCCGGACTGGACGATCGACGACTACGAGCGCTGGCTCGTGATCGCGAAGGAGGAGGCGCCCCACATCCACCTCCACGCGTACTCCCCGATGGAGGTCCACTTCATGGCGGGGGACCGGCCCCTGGGCGAGGTCTTCGGCCGCCTGAGGGAGGCCGGGCTCGGGTCGACACCGGGCACCGCGGCCGAGGTGCTCCACGACGGCGTGCGCCAGCGCATCTCGCCCAACAAGCTGCCGGTGGCGCGCTGGGTCGAGATCATCGAGGCGGCGCATGCGGCCGGCGTACGGAGCACGGTAACCGTGATGTTCGGCCACATAGAGGAGCCCTGGGAGCTGGCCGAGCACATGCGCGTCGTCCGTGAGCTCCAGGAGCGCACCGGCGGCTTCACCGAATTCGTGCCGCTCTCGTTCATCCCGTTCCACACCCTGCTCGGCCGCACGCACGGAATCGAGGAGATCTCGCGAGAGGACAACCTGAGGCACACGGCCGCCTTCCGCCTCGCGCTCGGCCGGACCATCCCGAGCCTCCAGGCGAGCTGGGTGAAGATGGGCCTCGACGCCGCCACCGAGGCGCTCGACTGGGGCGTGAACGACCTGGGCGGCACGCTCATGGAGGAGTCGATCAGCCGCCTGGCGGGCTCGTATCACGGCGTGAAGCTCGAGCCGGCCGACCTGATCGGCGCGGCGCACGCGGCGGGGCGGCCGGCGGCCGAGCGTGACACGCTTTACGGCATCCGCAAGCACTACCCGCTGTTCGCGGCGGCGTGAGGCTGGGCTACAAGGCATCGGCGGAGCAGTTCGCGCCGGTCGAGCTGCTCGAGTACACACGCCACGCCGAGCGAATCGGACTCGAGATCGTCGCGATCTCCGATCACTTCCAGCCCTGGCGCCATCACGGCGGCCACGGGCCCAACGCGCTCGCCTGGCTCGGGGCGGCCACCGTCGCCACGGAGAGCGCGCTGCTCGGCACGAGCGTCCTCACCCCCACGCTGCGCTACCACCCGTCGATAATCGCGCAGGCCTTCGCCACACTGGGTGTGATGGCGCCGGGCCGCGTCTTCCTGGGCGTCGGCACCGGCGAGGCGATGAACGAGACGCCTGCGACGGGCCGAGCCTTCCCGGGACGCAAGGAGCGGCGGCTGCGGCTGACCGAGGCGATCAGGCTGATCCGGGAGCTGTGGACCGGCGAGCGGGTGGGCTTCGAGGGCGAGTGGTACCGCACCTCGAAGGCCACCATCTACGACAAGCCCGACGACCCCGTGCCGATATACGTGGCCGCCTCCGGGCCGCTCGCCGCGAAGCTGGCCGGACGGCTCGGTGACGGCTTCATCTGCACGAGCGGGAAGGATCCGGAGCTCTACGACAAGCTGCTCGCCGGCGTGGCGGAGGGCGCCGAGGCCGCGGGCCGCGATCCCGGCGCGATCCGCCACATGATCGAGGTGAAGGTGTCGTACGACCGCGACCTGGAGTTCGCGACCAAGGCCTGCAGCTGGTGGGCCGCGCTGGCGCTCACGCCCGAGCAGAAGGAGGGCATCGAGGACCCGATCGAGATGGAGCGCCTCGGGGACGCAAACGCCGAGCGCGCCCCCACCCGCTTCATCGTCTCGGACGACCCCGAAGAGATCGCCGGAGGCATCCGCCGCTACGCCGACCTCGGCTTCGACGAGCTCCTCCTCCACGCGCCCGGGGAAGACCAGCCGCGCTTCCTCGACCAGTTCGCGGAAGACGTCTTGCCGCTCCTGTCGTAGGCTGCCGCGCCATGGCCGACTCGCTGAAGGACCGCGTCATGTTCATGTCGGGTGGCAGCCGGGGGATCGGCCTGGCGATCGCCACGCGCGCCGCCCGCGACGGCGTGAGGGTCGCGCTCATGGCGAAGACCGCGGAGCCGCATCCGAGGCTCCCGGGCACCATCTACACCGCTGCCGAGGAGATCGAGGCGGCCGGCGGGGAGGCGCTGCCGATCGTCGGCGACATCCGCGACGCCCAGGCCGTCGAGGCCGCCGTGGCCCAGACGGTCGAGAGGTTCGGCGGCATCGACCTCGTGGTGAACAACGCGAGCGCGATCAACCTCGCGCCGATGCGCGACCTCGAGGTGAAGCGCTTCGACCTGATGCAGCAGATCAACGCGCGCGGGACGTTCGTGGTCACGCGGGCATGCCTGCCCCACCTCCGCGAGTCGGCCCACGCGCACGTGCTGACGCTGTCGCCGCCGCTCTCGGCCGACCCGCGCTGGCTCAAAGGCCACAGCGCCTACACGCTCTCGAAGATGGGCATGACGATGATCACGCTCGGCGTGGCAGCCGACGAGGCGGAGGCCGGGGTCGCCGCCAACTGCCTCTGGCCGCGGACGATCATCGCCACGGCCGCCGTGCAGAACCTGCTGGGCGGCGACGAGGCGATGGCGCGCGCGCGCATGCCCGAGATCGTCGGTGACGCCGCCTACGAGGTCCTGAGGCGCGACCCGCGCGAGTGCACCGGCAACGTCTTCATCGACGACGAGGTGCTCGGGGAGGCCGGGGTGGCAGACCTCGACGGGTACGCGGGCAAGCCGGACGCCGACCTCGCGCTCGACATCTTCGTCGACGGCTGGCCGGAGCCGGCGGCCGCCCGCCGCTAGTCGGCCGCCACGCGGATCCCGAGCGCTACCAGGACGGTGCCGGTCAGCGCGTCGAGCGCGCGGCGCACGCGCGAACCCTTCAGCGCCTCGACCGCGCGGTCGAGCAGCCACGCGTACGCCGAGAGCCACACGATGCCGAGCAGGATGTGGACGCCGGCCATGGCCAGCGAGAGCACCAGCACCGGGTCGCCCGGACCGATGAACTGAGGCAGGAAGGTCGTGTAGAAGAGCGCGATCTTCGGGTTGAAGAGGTTTGTGAGGAGTCCCTGCCGGAATGACGAGGACGCCGCCCGCCCCGCGCCGCCCCGCGGCGGCTCGCGCTGGTACCCGCGCCGGACGGCGAGCAGGCTCTGCACGCCCAGCCAGACGAGGTAGGCGGCGCCGACGAGCCGCAGCGCGTCGTATGCGGTCTCAGAGGCGGCGAGCACCGCCGCCACCCCGGCCGCCGACGCGAGTGCCCAGATGAAGCAGCCCGCGCCGATTCCGAGCGTCGTCGCGAACGCTGCAGGCCGCCCGCGCATGAAGACGCTGCGCGCGACCATCGCCATGTCGGCCCCCGGAGTGATGGTCAGAAGCGCTATGACGCCGAGGAAGACGAACGGCTCGCGCACGAATTCACCCTAACGTGTCGATTTCGTTGGACCTCGTTCGACGTCTTCGTGAGATCCCGAATGGAGGAGCACCAAATGCGAGTCATGGTTCTGGTCAAGGCGAATGAGGAAAGCGAGTCGGGGGTGCTACCGAGCACGGAGCTGCTCGCGGCAATGGGCGAGTACAACGAGGAACTCGTCAAGGCGGGCATCATGCTCGATGGCGAGGGCCTTCACCCCAGCTCGAAGGGCGCCCGGATCCAGTTCTCGGGTGACCAGCGCAGCGTGATCGACGGCCCGTTCACGGAGACCAAGGAGCTGATCGCCGGCTACTGGATCTGGCAGGTGCGCGACTTGGATGAGGCCATCGAGTGGGCGAAGCGCTGCCCGAACCCCACGGGCGCCGAGAGCGTGCTCGAGCTGCGCCCGGTGTTCGAGGCGGACGACTTCGGCGACAACCTCACGCCGGAGCTCCGCGAGCAGGAGGATCGGCTCCGCACCCAGATGCAGGAGCAGTCGTAGCGCCCGAGCGAGACCCACACCGCGCCGTCGAGGCCGTCTGGCGGATCGAGTCGGCGAAGCTGATCGCCGGGCTCACGCGGATCGTGCGCGACGTCGGCATGGCCGAGGAGCTGGCGCAGGACGCGCTCGTCGCGGCGCTGGAGCAGTGGCCCGAGTCAGGCGTCCCGGACAACCCGGGCGCCTGGCTGATGGCCACGGCCAAGCACCGCGCCATCGACGCGCTTCGCCGGGGTGCGACGCTCGAGCGAAAGCGCGAGGAGCTCGCGCGCGAGCTGGAGCGCGAGCGCGGGGGCGCCGATCTCGACGCCGCGCTCGACGACTACGTCCGGGACGACCTCCTGCGGCTGATGTTCCTCACCGGCCATCCCGTGCTCTCGAAGGAGGCGCGGACGGCGCTCACGCTGCGTCTCCTCGGCGGGCTCACCACCGACGAGATCGCGCGCGCATTCCTTGTGGCCGAGCCGACGGTCGCGCAGCGGATCGTGCGCGCGAAGCGCACGCTCGCGGCGGCCCAGGTCCCGTTCGAGCTCCCCCCACGCGAGGACCTCGGCGCCCGGCTCGCCTCGGTGCTCGAGGTGATCTATCTGATCTTCAACGAGGGCTACGCGGCCACCGCGGGCGACGACTGGATCCGCCCCGCGCTGCTCCAGGAGGCGCTCCGGCTCGGGCGCATCCTGGCCGGCCTCGCGCCCGAGGAGCCCGAGGTGCACGGGTTGCTGGCGCTGATGGAGATTCAGGCCTCGCGGGCGCGTGCGCGGCTGGGGCCGTCCGGCGAGCCCGTGCTGCTCCGCGACCAGGACCGCGCGAGGTGGGACCGGCTCCTGATCAGGCGCGGGTTGAGCTCGCTCGAGCGCGCCGAGGAGCTCAGCGGGGCGCTCGGCCCGTACACCCTCCAGGCGGCGATCGCGGCATGCCATGCACGCGCGCGCACGAACGAGGAAACCGACTGGGACCGCATCGTAGCCCTCTACGACGCGCTGGCCGAGCTGACCCAGTCGCCCGTGGTCGAGCTGAACCGTGCGGTCGCAATCGCAATGGCAGCCGGCCCGAAGGCCGGCCTCGAGATCGTTGACGAGCTGGTGGTCCGAGGAGCTCTCGACGGCTATCACCTGCTGCCCGCGGTGCGCGGCGATCTGCTCGAAAAGCTGGGCCGCACGAGCGAGTCCAAGGCCGAATTCGAGCTTGCTGCCTCGCTGACGAGAAACCAACGCGAGCGTGAGGTACTGCTCGGCCGGGCCGGTGCTCTAGCTTCAGCGGAATGAGCGATGTTCCCTCGATCCAGCTGAACGACGGCCCCTCGATCCCGCAGCTCGGCTTCGGCGTCTTTCAGATCCCGCCTGAGGAGACGGCCGAGGCGGTCCGGCTCGCGCTCGACATCGGCTATCGCCACATCGACACGGCCGAGATGTACGGCAACGAGAAGGAGGTGGGCGAGGCGGTCAGGGCGTCGGGACTTGACCGGAGCGAGGTCTTCGTCACGAGCAAGCTGCACAACGGCGACCACCGGCCGGGCGACGCGCAGCGGGCCTTCGACCGGACGCTGTCCGAGCTCGGCTTCGACTACGTCGACCTGTTCCTGATCCACTGGCCGCTGCCGACGCTCTACGACGGCGACTACGTGTCCACCTGGAAGGTGCTCGAGGAGTTCAAGGCGGATGGGCGCGCTCGCTCGATCGGGGTCTCGAACTTCCAGGTCGAGCACCTCGAGCGGCTGGCGGCCGAGACGGACGTCGTCCCGGTGGTGAACCAGATCGAGCTCCACCCCTACCTCTTGAACGAGGAGGTGCGCTCATACGACGAGGCGCACGGGATCGCAACCGAGGCGTGGTCACCGCTCAAGCAGGGCGAGGTCCTTCGCGACCCGGTGATCGTCGACATCGCGGAGGGGCTCGTGCGCACCCCCGCGCAGGTGGTGCTGCGCTGGCACATCCAGCGCGGCAACATCGTCTTCCCGAAGTCCACGACGTCCGAGCGCATGAGGGAGAACTTCGAGCTGTTCGACTTCGAGCTCGAGTCCGAGGACATGGAGCGGATCACCGCACTCGACCGGGGCGAGGCCGGACGGAACGGCCCCCACCCCGATCGATTCGCCTACGCCGGCTGAGCGGCCGCGCGCAGGTCGCCGGCGACCTCCCGGCGCAACCAGCCGACGGTAGGCGGAACCACGCTGCCCGGCACAGGGTCCCCCTGGCTCCGGCAACAATCCTGCTTAAGGCACCGTATCGGTGCTCTATCCAGGACAGTTCCTCTTCCTCAGTGCTGTCGTTCGCCGCGACCCGGTGAACCTCTCGGGTCAACAACGCCCATCGGCGCCGGCGCCATGCTCGGCCTGATGCTGCTCGCGGCCGGCGCGACGCTGGCGCTCATCCACCGCCGAACGGGCCACCAGCGGCTCACGTAAGCTCCTCGCGGGATGGATTCGGAGGCCGCCCGCCGGGCTCATTGGTGTGGTAGTCGGCGCCGTGCTCGGCACCTGGGGCACTTGGCTTGTATCCACTCGGCTCGAGGCGCGGCGCGAGAAGAAGCGCCTGTGCGGCGTGATCGCGCTCCTGGCATCAGAGCTGGACGACAACCGAGAGCGCGTGAGCGGCCACCGGCACGACGAGCCTCCGTCGCGGGACTGGAGCGACCTGACTATCGGCGACTGGGACGCCAACAAGGCGACGTTCTCGGAGCTGATGCGCGACGAGCGGCTGTGGAAGCGCGTCGTCACGACATACGGCGGCATCTATTCGGCAATCAGCGGAGCGCGGGACCCGCCGACCGCCGAGGAGCTCGAGGCGATCGCAAGGGACCTGCGGGCGAAGCGCGACGAGCTGCTTCGTCAGGTAGAGCCCCGGAGCAGGTCCGGGCCGGAGCCGTCCTAGGGCCTGTTGGCCGCGATCAGGCCCGCATGCCAGCCGGGCGCGCGCCCACCCGCGGGAGGCCGGATCGACTCGGCCTCGATCCCGCTACGCGAAAGCGCCCAGGCGATTACCGAGTTCGAGTTCCACATCTCGCCGGTCGCAAGCTCATCGCGACCCCACACGAGAGTTGGAACCTGGGCGATTACCTCGAGTACGCGCCGCGCACGATCAACCTCGCTGGTGAGTCGGCGTGGGCTGTCCACGGCCTCCGCGGCGTCCGGGATGTGTCCACCACGCCACACACGGATCTCATAGCGAAAGATCCGGAACCGGCTCGCCCACCGGCTTCCGACCGGCCCCTCGGCGACGACACCTCGTTCCTTGCCGCTCCAGTCGTGGACCGGAGCCTGCTCGATGACGAACCTCCCCTCGGGAACTTCGAGTTGCAGCGCCGAGTGGTACAGGTCGCACGCCGGACGCCCTTCGATGCGTGCCGCGATCGCCTCGTAGACACGACCGTTGAACCTGACGAAGTGCCCGCCCGCGCCTAGCGGCAACCAATACAGATCGACCGCCGCCCTCGCCACGTCGCGAGTATCTCAAGCACGTGGCGGCGCGCCGCTCGCTCCGGGCGCGATGGCCTCGGCGTCCTCGGTCGGCTTGGACGTCGCGGTGGGGGTGACGACCGTGTACTCGGTGTGTGAGTCGACTTGCTTTCCGGCGAGGAGCCGAATGATCGAGATGCCCGCGTAGCAGGGGGCGCCGTCGGTGGGGGCGGTCGTCGCGCGCCAGCGTGTCGCGACGCGGTCGTCCTCCGCGATCTGGTCGTCGATCTTGATGTACAGATCTGGGTTGGCGCGACGGCCGCATGACACCAACCGGCGCACACCCTCGGGCCCGTGGATCGCTCTCTCGATGCGCGGGACACGACCGATGTAGTCGTCGGCCACGAGTTCCTCGATCAGCTCCAGACGTCCCTCGTTCCAGACTGCCTCCACGAACAGCCTGACCTTTCGCTTGTTGAGCTCGTTTGCGCCCACCGCTTAGCACGATGTCGGCGCGAAGACGCGTCCGCAAGGGAGGAACCCCGAGTGTTTCCCCCCGGGTTTCGTCTCTGCTGTCTGCCCGGCCGCGCTGTATCGTCGTGCCGTGTCCTCCGCTAAGGCCCGTTCTCTGCGCGAGCGCGAACGGGAGCTTGGGGCGCTGCGCGAAGGCCTTGAGCAGGCCCGCGCGGGAGCAGGAACGCTGCTCCTGGTCGAGGGGACTGCCGGCGTTGGCAAGACCGAGCTCGTACGCGAGGCGCGCGCACAGGCCGTGCGGGCTGGTGTCACACCGCTCGAGGCGAGGGGCTCGGAGCTCGAGCAGCCGTTTGCGTTCGGCATCGTTCGCCAGCTGCTGGAGCCTAAGATCGGCGACGCTCCAGGGCGCGCCGATCTATTCTCGGGTGCCGCCGAGCCCGCCACGCGCTTGTTTGAGCCGGATGAGCGGCAGTCGGCCGGTGCCGATGTCGGCTTCGAGGCCCTCCACAGCCTGTACTGGCTGGTCGTCAATCTCGCCGATCGCGCCCCGCTATTCGTCTCGGTCGACGATTGCCAGTGGGTCGATCGGGACTCGCTCCGGTTCCTGGCCTACCTGGCGCCACGCATTGAGGGGCTCCGGGTCGCGATGCTTCTGGCTGGACGGCCACCGGATCCAGCGGCGGTCGACGGGGGGTCCCTATGGGCGCAGGTGGCGTCGCGTCCCGAGGCGGGTGTGCTGCAGCTGCGACCGCTGAGCCAGTCCGCCTCGGTGGCTCTGGCGCGGGAGCGCCTGGGCGCGGAGGCGGCCGAAGAGTTTTGCCGAGCGTGTCATCGAGCGACCGGCGGCAACCCGCTGTTCCTACGGGAGCTGCTCGGCGCCTTGGGCGCGGCTGGGGTCGCGCCGTCGGCGGGCGCGGCGAGCGAGGTGCAGGCGGTCGGTCCGGCGGCTGTGAGCCGTTTTGTGCTGCATCGGCTTGCAACGCTCGGCCCTGCGGCGACCGAGCTCGCGAGAGCCGTGGCCGTGCTTGGAGACGACTGCGCGGTGGAACTCGCCGCGCGGGTGTCGGGTCTTAGTGAGGACGCCGCCCGCACGGCTGCGGATGATCTCGTCCGGGCCGACATCTTCGCCGGTGTCGAGCGCCTGGGGTTTGTTCATCCGATCGTGCGCGCGGCCCTGTATGAGGATCTCGCGCCCGGCGAGCGCCAGGCGCGGCACGGCGCGGCGGCCGACGCGCTGGCGGAAGATCGTGCGTCGCCGGAGCGCGTGACCGCCCATCTGCTGTTGACCGCCGCGGTGGGCGATCAAGACAGGGTCGAGCTGCTCAGGTCGGCCGCCGGCCTTGCGGCGCGGCGCGGCGCTCCGGGCGCAGCGGCTGACCGCCTGCGCCGAGCGCTTGCCGAATCGCCGGGAGAGCAGGAGCGCGCAGAGATCTTGACCGAGCTCGGTAGCTATGAGCTGGCGACGATGCAGTTCGCTGCAGCCGAAGAGCATCTGCAGTCGGCGCTGACGTCGGAGGCCGAAGCGATGACTCGAGCGGAGGCGGCGTCCACGTTCGGGCGCTGCGCGATCGTGTCGGGCGGTCGCTCGGCAGAGGCCGCGGTAGATGCATTGGCTTCGCTTGCCGACGACCTTCGCCCGCTCGACCTCGAGCGCTCGCTCGAGCTGGGGTCCGAGCTCTTGATGGTCGCGTCAGCCGTGCCGCGCCTGCGCGCGGGGGTCGCCGGGCACCTGCAGCGCTTTCGGGAGCAGGCGGCAGGCCATCCCGGGTTCGAGGCGATAGCGAGAATCCACACGTCCCAGGAGCAGCTCCTTCAGGGAGGCTCAGCGGCTGCGGCGGTGGAGGAGGTGCAGGAGGCGCTCGCGGCCGGCCTGCCGGCCGGAGCTGCGAGGAACGCCATGTTCATGGCGCTGGTGACGCTGGAGCTCGGGGAGGAGTACGGCCAGGCGCTTCGACTGCTCGACATGGCGCTGGAAGCCGCCCGCCGTGAGGGCCACGCCACGAGACAGGGCCTCATCCACGGCCGGCGCGCCGTGATGGCGCTCGGGCGGGGTTCGCTTCACGACGCAGAAATCGAGGCCGAGACCGGACTGCTGCTGGTAGAGGAGCAGCATTTCATTCTGCTGCAGCTCCTCGCGGTGGCGATTGTCGTTCACGTGGAGCGTGGAGCTCTTGAAACCGCGGCCGAGCTGGCGGAGACGGGCGAGGCGCTCGGTATCAGCGAGGATCGCCTTTACGTCGACCGGTACCTGGTCGCGCGCGGGCGTCTGCGGATCGCCCAGGGTCACGTGCGCGAGGGCGTCGCCGACCTCATGTGGTGTGGCGAGCGGCTCGAGCCGTATGGTCTGCTGTGGCCGAGCGACTGGAAGGCGTACGCGGCGCCGGCGCTCGCTTCGCTGGGCGAGTCCCAGACGGCCGCGAGGCTTGCGCGGGAGCAGCTGGCCGTGGCGCGGCGCGTCGGTGCGCCCGGGGCGTTGGGACTGGCGCTGCGCAGCGCCGGACTGGCGATCGGTGGAGACGAGGGGCTGGCGTTGCTCGAGGAAGCGGTCTCGACCCTCGAAGGCAGCGCTGCGCGGCTGGAGTTGGCTCATGCGCTCGCCAACCTCGGCCAAGAATGGGGCCGCGCCGGGCGGCGGCGCGAAGGGCGAGACGCCGACCGGAGGGCGATCGAGCTGGCAGACGAGTGCGGCGCGACCGCGTTGGCCGAGCGCGCACGGGCCGAGCTGCACACCGGCCCCGGGCGTCGCGCGAGGGCTGAGCTCACTGGGCCGGGCGCGCTGACAGCGGCGGAGTGGCGCGTGTGCCGCCAGGTGGTTGAGGGGCACACGAACCGTGAGGTCGCGCAAGCCCTGTTCGTAACGGAGAAGACCGTCGAGCGCCACCTCAGCAGCGCCTACCAGAAGCTCGGGATCCGCTCTCGCTTTCAGCTTCCTGAGGCGATCGGCTAACAACTTCGGGAAGCGCGCCTCCGGAAACCGTAGGGAAAACAGGGGGGGTCCCCCTCTTGTACGCGGTCCGTGACACGCGGAGGATTGCCATCGTCCCCAACACGACCGCAGCGAAGCCGCTTGCGGAGAGGAAGGCGCTGGTCATGACAGGTCCGCTTAAGGTCTCGCCTAGGCTTGCATGCCTCGTTCACCCGGCGTACCGTTGGCACACGACGCGCTCTCCTCGTCGCATCGACGCTAGGAGGTTCGGATGACTCGCATGCTCTACGGACTCGGCCGCGCGTGCGCGCGCTGGCGCTTTGTGGTGCTGGCGCTGTGGCTCGTGATGATCGTGGCGCTTGTGATCGCCGCCCGCGAGGCCGGCTCGGACACGACCAACAACGTGACCCTGCCCGGCACCGGGAGCCAGAGCGCCACCAACCTCCTGAGCGCGCGCTTCCCGACCCAGGCCTACGGGACGAACCCGCTCGTCGTCGCCACAGACAGCGGCAAGCTGACCGACTCGAAGTACTCGAACGCGATCAAGTCGACGGTCAGCAACCTCAAGAAGTTGCCGACAGTGAGCTCCGCCATCAGCCCCCTGAGCAACGAAGGCTCGAGCGCGCTCAGCAAGAACAAGCAGATCGGCTACATATCGGTGGCGCTGAACGTCGGCCAGGGCTCGCTCACCGACGACGAGGCACAGGCGGTGCTCGACGCCGGCAACCCGGCCAAGAAGGCCGGGCTCCAAGTGGCCGTCGGCGGCTACGTCGGACAGGAGCTCTCGAAGCCGGACACGGGGGCCAGCGACAAGATCGGGATCCTGGCGGCGTGTTTGATCCTGCTGCTCGTCTTCGGCTCGGCCGTGGCGATGGGGCTGCCGATCGTGACCGCGGTGCTGGGCCTGCTGTGCGGCCTGAGCGTCGTGACCCTGCTCAGCCACCTCGCCGACATCCCCACCACCGCGCCCACGCTCGCCACGATGATCGGGCTCGCGGTCGGGATCGACTACTCGCTCTTCATCGTGACCAAGCACCGCACCCAGGTCGCCGAGGGCATGGAGGTGCACGAGTCGATCGGTCGCGCGATAGCGACCGCCGGCGGCGCGGTCCTGTTCGCGGGCAGCACCGTCGCGGTCTCGCTGCTGGCCCTCGTGGTCGCGGACATCCCGCTGGTCACGACCCTGGGCTACACCTCGGCGATCGCGGTGTTCTTCGCCATCCTCGGGGCGCTCACCCTGCTCCCGGCCCTGTTCGCGGTGGTCGGGTCGCACGCCTCGGCGCTCACGCTGCCGTGGCGCAAGGGTCGTGCCGCCGAGGTGCAGTCGCCGCTCTGGACGAGGATCGCGACCGGAATCGCGAATCACCGCTGGCCCGTGATGATTGGGGTGCTGGCCGTCCTGCTCGCGCTTTCGATCCCCACGCTGTCGATGCGCCTGGGCCAGGAGGACGTCGGGGCAGAGCCGACCGACACGACCGCGCGCCAGGCTTACGACCTCATCGATCAGGGCTTCGGGGCGGGGACGAACGGGCCCTTCCTGATCTCCGCCCGGCTCAGCCAGCCCGCCAAGCCTGACCAGAAGAACCTCAACACGATCAATCAGGACGAGAAGCAGCTCCAGCAGCAGCAGCAGCAGATCGAGCAGGAGGCGCTCGCCGAGGGCGCGACCCAGCAGCAGGCGCAGCAGGAGGCGCAGCAGCAGACGCAGCAGCAGTCCCAGGAGCTCGCCAACAAGAAGAAGAAGGCCGAGAATCCGGCAACCGACCCACGCCTCCAGACCCTGAAGAAGGACCTCGCGAAGGCGAAGGGCGTCAAGTCGGTGTCGGAGCCGCTCGTCAACAAGAAGGGGACCGCGGCTGTCTACAACCTGATTCCCACGACTTCGCCCTCCGACCTCGACACCGAGAACCTGGTCTCGCGCCTGAGGGACACGACGATCCCGAACGCGACCAAGGGTCAGGGCATGACGGCCTTCGTGGGCGGCACGACAGCCGCGTACGTCGACCTCGCTGACAAGATCACCAACAAGCTGCCTCTGGTCATCCTGGTCGTCGCCGCGCTCAGCTTCCTGGTGCTGCTTGTGGGCTTCCGGTCGCTCATACTGCCCGCCCAGGCCGCCGTGATGAATCTGATCTCGGTCGGCGCGGCCTACGGCGTGCTGACGCTCGTCTTCCAGGAAGGCTTTGCCTCGAGCCTGATCGGACTCGACGGTTCGATACCCGTCGTGAGCTTCGTGCCGCTGATCATGTTCGCGATCCTGTTCGGCCTCTCGACCGACTACCAGGTGTTCCTGTTGACCCAGATCCAGGAGCACTTCAAGGAGGGCAAGGGCGCCCGCGCGACTGTGATCGAAGGGCTCGGCTACTCGGGGCGCATCATCGGGGCGGCGGCGGCCGTCATGTTCTGCGTGTTCGGCAGCTTCGTCCTGAACGGCGACCCGACGATCAAGCAGTTCGGCCTCGGCCTGGCGACGGCGGTCGCGATCGACGCGCTCGTGGTGTGCTTGTTCGTGCCCGCGCTGATCACAGTCGCAGGCAGGAAGACGATCTGGTTGCCACGCTGGCTCGACCGGATTCTGCCGCACATCAGCATCGAGGGCTCGGGGTACTTCGACGAAGAGCCGGCTCCCAGCGCCGCTCCGGCACGCAAGCCGGAACCGGTGGGGAGAGCGTGACCACCGCGTAGCGGCCTACCGGAAGCTCGGTCCACGGTCGCGGTTCCGGCTCGCGGCCGTGCCGAGCCGACTCAGTCGACGAGCCCGGGTATGGCGGCGAGTGCCTTCTGTACGTTCAGCCGCCCGTCGTAGGCCACCTTGCCCGTGAGGGCGGGCGGCTTGTCGACCTTGTGGCGGATCGCGTAGCGGAGGTTTCCGTAGGTGGCGTCGGACTCCTGCTTGCGCAGCATCGCCGCGGTTCCGGCGGCGTACGGCGCCGCCATCGAGGTGCCGGAGAGGTACTTGTAGCCGCCGCCCAGGTAGGTCGAGAAGATGCTGTCACCGGGCGCCGCGACGTCGACCGCCTCCGAGCCGTAGTTGGAGAACGAGGCGAGCGTGTCGTCGTCGGTCGAGGCCGCGACCGCGAGGATGTTCGAGTCCGTGAAGGAGGCCGGGTAGATCGGGTTCTTATCGATGTTCTCGCTGTCGTTCCCGGCCGCCACGACGAGCAGCACGTTGTGGTCCTGCGCGTAATCGACCGCGTCGTGCAGGGAGCTCGACTTGGAGCTCGAGCCGAACGAGCAGTTCACGATCTTCGCGCCGTTCTTCACCGCGTAGTCGATCCCGGCGATCGCGTCCGAAGTGGAGCCCTTGCCCTTCGAGTTCATGAACTTCACGGCCACCAGCTTCGCCGACCAGCACACACCCGAGCTCCCGTTCGCGTTGTTCCCGCGCCCGGCGACGATGCCGCTGACGTGTGTCCCGTGCCCGTTGTCGTCCTCGCCCGACCCCTTTCCCTTGATCACATTCCAGCCGTAGGTGTCGTCCACGTAGCCGTTCTTGTCGTCGTCCTTGCCGTTGTTCGGCTTGTCGGAGCTCTTGTAGACGTTCGGCGCCAAGTCGGGATGGTCGGTGTCGATGCCGGTGTCGAGGATCGCCACCTTCGCGCAGCCCGTGCGCGTCGCCCACGCGGCGGGCGCGTCGATGTCGTGGTCGGCCGGGCTGTCGACGAGGGCGTAGTCGAGCGCGTAGAGGGGATCGTCCGGCGTCGTTTCCTGAGAGGTGAACTGGAAGAAATCCGGCTCCGCGTAGGCCACGCCGTCCGTCCGGCGCAGCCGCTTCCGCAACGCATCGGTGGCGGCCCCAGAGCGCGGCCGCACCAACGCCAGACGCCCGCCCCGGATCGCTCCGAAGCGCTGTGCGAGCCGCCCGCCGGCCACCGAGAGCAGGCGCCCCTGGCGGTCCTTCGAGACGCCCTTCTCGAACCCGACGAGAAGCTGCCCCGAGGCCGCCGGCGCGGCGGCGCCGGCTGACGGGGCGGCGCTCAGGGCCAGGGCGGAAACCACGGCAAAGGCCGCGACGATCGACTTCCGGAGTGCGCAGTCCATGCCGGTGAGTCTGAATGATCGCGCCTAGCGAGGCCACCGCTGTCGGCTTGAAGGCCAGGGTTACGCTTGCGCTCACCCGATCCACCAGGAGCCCCCATGAGCACCCACTCACTGTCCGCGAAGGAACTCGGGACCGCTGTCGAACATCTCACGTCTCGGCTGGGAGAGCGAGTAGTTGGGCCGCAGGATGCCCGGTGGGACCAGGCGCGACGAGCTTGGAACCTGAGCGTCGACCAGCATCCGGCTGCCGTGGCGATACCGCAGTCGACGCAAGATGTGGCGGCGGTGATCGAGGTCGCGCGCGAGCACGGCCTTCGCGTGGCACCGCAGGGCACCGGCCACAGCGCCGCACCGCGCGGGTCGCTCGAAGAGAGTGTGCTTGCCGACATGTCGCGTCTGAACGCGGTCAGGATCGACCCTGAGCGCCGGCGGGCGGGCGTTCAGGCAGGCTCGCAGTGGCAGCACGTCGTCGGTCCCGCCGCCGAGCATGGGCTCGCCGGATTGTCGGGGTCGGCGCCCGATGTGTGCGTGACGGGGTATGCGCTGGCAGGCGGGGCGAGCTGGATGGTTCGCCGATACGGGTTGGCCGCCAACAGCATCCGGGGCGCCGACGTCGTTACCGCGGACGGCGGCCGGGTGCGGGCTGACGCGGCCAGCGAGGCCGACCTGTTCTGGGCGCTTCGCGGCGGCGGCGGAAGCTTCGGTGTCGTCACTGAGCTCGAGCTCGAGCTGTTCCCGGTTCGGGAGCTGTATGCGGGCGTGCTGTTCTGGCCTCAGGAGCGGGCGGCCGAAGTGCTGGAGGCCTGGAGCGGGTGGGCCGCCGGCGTGCCGGAGGAGATGACCTCGCTGGGACGCCTGTTGAACCTGCCGCCGCTCGAGCAGATCCCCCAGCCGCTGCGCGGGCGCTCGTTCGTCGTGGTGGAAGCAGCCTGGCTCGGCGATGAGGCCGGCGGCTCCGAGCAGCTGGCCCCGCTGCGTGCCCTCGGCCCTGAGATGGACACGTTCGCGATGATCCCGCCGCCGGGACTCGCAGCGCTGCACATGGATCCACCCGAGCCGGTGCCGGGTGCGGGCGACGGAATGTTGCTCAGCGACTTTCCCGCCGGCGCGATCGGCGCCTTGGTGAGCGCAGCGGGCCCGGGAACGGAGTCGCCGCTGCTCTCAATCGAGGTCCGCCATCTGGGCGGCGCCGCCGGCCGAGCTGAGCCTGAGCACGGCGCCCTCGCCGGCATCGACGCCTCGTATGCGCTGTTCGCGGTTGGGATGGCGGCAGACCCGGGAATGAAGCAGGCCGTCTTGGCGCGACTCGACGATGTTCAGGCGACTCTGGAACCGTGGGACGGCGGCCGGTTCATGAACTTCACCGAGCGCTCGGGGAAGACCGGCCAGATGTTCAGCGAGGAGGTCTACCGGCGGCTGCGCAGGGTCAAGTCGGCGTACGACCCCGACAACATCATCCAGGCGAACCACGAGATCACGCCGATTTAAGACCGCCCAGCTAACCGACGGGTGAGGCCTCCGATCCCTACGCGGAGGCGGCGGGAACTGGGCGGATGAAGCATGGCCGCGAGGATCTCGTATGGCCGAGCAGAACCATAGACGAGGGCTAGAATCCGCCCCGCGCGGTCCGGGAGGACCGGCGACGCGGACGTAGCTCAAGTTGGTAGAGCGTTGGCTGCCCCAAGCCAAAGGTCGCGGGTTCGAGGCCCATCGCTCGCTGTCATGGCTGACCTCAGACCGACATGACGCTGCTGGAACTGGCCAAGCGCGAGCTCTCGTCATGGACGGCGGCTACCTCGCGGTCTGAGTGAGCCACCCCGGCCTGACCGCCCACGAGCTGGTCGCCGGCTATCGCGTGCTCGAGTTCTCACCGGTGGAGGTAATCGACGCGACGGCGGCGGAGATCGCGCGCGCCAATCCGGCGCTCGGCGCCTTCATGGCGCTCTGCATCGAGCGGGCGCGCGACGAGGCGCAGGACGCCGAGCGGCGCTACGCCAGGCGTGAGGAGGTGCCACCGCTGCTCGGGGTGCCCTTCGCCGCGAAGGACCTGCTCGACAGCGCGGGCGTGGTCACCACGTACGGGTCCGCGATGTTCGCGCAGCACATCCCCGACCGGGACGCGGCGGCGGTCGCCGCCGTTCGGCGTGCGGGCGGCATCCTCGTTGGAAAGACGCAGACGCACGAGTTCGCGTGGGGGCTGACGTCGATCAACCCCGCGATGGGCAGCACGCGCAACCCATGGGCGCTCGACCACATCTCCGGGGGCTCCAGCGGGGGCTCGGCGGTGGCCGTGGCCGCGGGACTGGTTCCGATCGCGCTCGGTACGGACACGGCGGGGTCGATCCGCGCGCCGTCCGCGCTGTGCGGCGTAGTGGGCCTCAAGCCCACCTACGGGCGCGTGAGCCTGGAGGGCGTCTTCCCGCTCGCGTGGTCCCTGGAC
>JBKPME010000033.1:0-16643 GCA_046731915.1 Actinomycetota bacterium | reverse complement strand
ACAGAAAGGCGATCACCGCGGCGATCTCGTCGTCGGTGCCCATCCGGCCGAGCGGCGGGCTCGAGCGCGTCGCCTCGAGCACCTCGTCGCGCGTCTGACCCGTGCGCGTCGCGATCTGGTCCGCGAGGCCGCCCTCCTCCTTCCACAGCTCTCCCTCGATTGCTCCCGGGGCGACGGCGTTCACGAGCACCCCCTTCGAGGCAAACGCGTCGGCGAACACTCGGCTCAGCGACAGCTGCGCCGCCTTGGTTACCGAGTAGCTCGGGTCGAGCCGCCCGGACGGCCGCCTGCCCGAGGACGAGCTCACGTTCACGATGCGGCCGCCGCCCGCGTCGGCCATCACCGGGGCGAGCGCCCGCATCAGGCGCATCGGCGCCATCACGTGCAGCTCCCACTGCTCCTGCCAGTCGGCGTCCGTCAGGTCGTCGAGCGCGCGCGCCCGGCTCGTGCCGGCGCTGTTGACGAGCGCCCAGGGCGGCTCGCGACAGGCCGAGAGCAGCCGCTCGCCCGCATCCGGCGCGGTCACATCGAGCTCGATGTCGGCGCCACTGCGGGCGACGGACAGCACGCGGGCGCCCTCCTGCGCGAGCATGCGCACCGTGGCGGCCCCGATGCCGCGCGTGCCGCCAGTGACGACACAGACCCTGCCTTCGAGACCGAGGTTCATTTCGAGAGATGAAGTCTCACACGATCCATAAGACGTTCAACACGGAGCGCCGCCGCGAGTTCATTCGGATCACCGAGGAGGTCCAGGCGGCCGTGGACGAGGCCGCCATCGCCGAGGGCCTCGTCCTGGTGGGCGCGATGCACATCACGGCTGCCGTCTGGATCAACGACGACGAGCCGGGGCTGCACGAGGACACGCTCGAGTGGCTCGACAAGGTGGCGCCGCCGAGCTGGAAGGAGCCCGCCAACGACGTTGCGCGCGAGCTGCTGCCGGACCCCGGCGACTACCGCCATCATCGCGGCGGCGAGGACAACGGCGACGCTCACCTGAAGAACCTGCTCGTGCACCATCAGGTGATCGTGCCGGTCACCGACGGCCGGCTCGACCTCGGCCCCTGGCAGCAGATCTTCTACTGCGAGTTCGACGGCCGGCGTAACAAGCGGATGATCATCAAGGTGCTTGGGGAGTAGCGCGAGCCGCCAACTCGGCCGTGTTCACGGAGTGCGGCATCGGCTCGCCCGCAAGACCGGCCAACAGGTTGTCCACGGCCATGTCGGCCATCTTCCCGCGCGTGTCGTGCGTTGCCGAGGCGATGTGCGGCACAACGAGGAGGTTGGGCGCGCCGAGCAGCGGATGCTCGCCGGGCAGCGGCTCGGGATCGGTCACGTCGAGCGCCGCGCCCGCGATCTCGCCGGCGCGGAGCCCGCCCGCCAGCGCATCGGTGTCCACCACCGGGCCGCGGGCGGTGTTCACCAGATACGCCGTGGGCTTCATGCGCCGGAGCGCGTCCGCGCCGATGAGCCCGCGCGTCTGGGGCGTAAGCGGGCAGTGGAGCGTCACGAAGTCCGAGCGCTCGAGCAGCTCCTCCAGCGGCACCCCCGCGCTCCGGCTCGTCGTGAGCAGCTCGCAGCCGAAGCCCTCAAGGCGCCGCCCGACCGCCTGCCCGATGCGGCCGTAGCCAACGACCCCGACCGTCGCGCCGTGGAGGTCGCGGCCCAGCATCAGCCCCGGCTCCCAGGTCACCCACTCCCCTGCCTTCACGAACGCCTCGCCCTCCGCCAGCCGCCGCGCGATGCCGAGCATCAGGGCGAGCGCAAGGTCCGCGGTCGACTCGGTAAGGACGTCCGGCGTGTTCCCCACGGGTATGCCTCGCGCGGTGGCCGCTTCGACGTCCACGTTGTCCACCCCGACCGCGTAGTTCGAGATCGCGCGCAGACTCCGCGCGGCCTCGATCAGCTCGGCGTCGACGGGGTCGGTCAGCAACGACAGGAGCCCGTCGAGCTTCGGCGCCCGCGCGAACAGCTCCGCCCGCGGAGGCGGCAGGCGCCCCGGCCAGACCTCGACGTCGTGCTCGGCGCTGAGCCGGTCCAGCGCGCCGCCGGGCAACTGCCGGGTTACGAACACGCGCTGATGGGCACCCATTGGGGCGAGGAGCATGGCACGAAGCGGGGCGTCAGGGAAGGCGCGCGAACGCTTGACAGAGGCGACCAGGACGGTCGCGCTCGTGGCGAACGAGCGGTCGGGGGACAGCGACCCGGCGGTCGTCGCCGAGCGCCTGCGCTCGTTCGGCGCGGAGGTCAGGAGCTTCGACATCGACGAGGCAGGCGAGGCGGTCGCCTCCGGAGCGGAGCGGGTGGTCGTCGCAGGCGGCGACGGCAGCATCGCGCCCGTGGCCGCCGCCGCGGGGGCGGCCGGCATCCCGCTGGCCGTGATCCCGGCCGGGACCGCGAACGACTTCGCCCGGCGGATGGACCTGCCCGACACCCTCACCGGCGCGTGCCGGCTGGCCGTTCAAGGCAGGCAGCTCCGCTCGCTGGAGCTCGGCTGGATGAACGGCACGCGCCCGTTCGTGAACGTCGCGAACGCCGGCCTCCCCGCCCCCGCGGCCGAGCGGGCGCGGTCCTGGAAGAAGCGCCTGGGCCCGCTGGCGTACGCGGCGGGCGCGGTGATGGCGGGCCTCAGCACGAAGCCACTCACATGCCTCGTGGAGTGCGACGGTGAGGAGCTGCTCGCCGGCGAGGCGTGGCAGGTGACCGTCGCGGCCTCCGGCGCCTTCGGAGCGGGCGCGACCGTCGAGGAGGCCGATCCGGGCGACGGCGACCTCGAGGTGATCGCGGTCGAGGCCGGGCCGCGCCCCGGGCTGGTCAGCCTCGCGTATCACCTGCGGCGCGGCGACCTGACGAGGCACCCGCACGCGTACCACAAGCACTGCGAAGAGGTAGAGGTCCGGGTGCCGGACTGCACGCGCTTCAACGTTGACGGAGAGCTCGTGACCGAGGGCGACGCCCGCTTCAGGGCGGTGAGAGGAGCATTCCGCCTCGTCGTCGGCTGATGCGAGTATGCGCCGGGTGCGCCTACTCCTTCCGGTAGTCGCGGCACTGGCGTGGCTCGTGGTCCCGAACGCATGGGCGCAGAGCGGCGGCATGCCCGCCCCCGACTTCAGCGAGCCCTGCCCAGCCGTCTACCCCGGCGACGAGGCGGCCAAGGAGCACATCGCTCGCTGGATGGCACGCGCGGCCGCGGACCGCGGCATGCCGCACGAGCTCCCGGTCATGGCCGCGATCGCCGAGAGCGGGCTCCGGAACCTGAAGGGCGAGAGCTACCAGGGCTTCTTCGGCATGCACGAGTCGCTGAACGCCGGCGACTACCGTGGCTTCCCGAGCAACCCGGACCTTCAGGTGAGGTGGTTCCTGGACACGGCCGGCCTGGTCCGCCAGCGCCGCGTGGCCGAGGGGCGCGCCGACCCCACGAAGGACCCGGCCTCCTACGGCAGCTGGATCGCCGACGTCGAGCGCCCGGCGCCCGAGAACCGCTCCGGCTACCAGCCCCACCTCGACGAGGCGCGGGCGCTCATCGCGAGCAAATGCGCCCCGCCCACCAGCGTGGACACAACCGCGCCGCGCCTGGAAGCCCGGATCGCGCGCAGCCAACATCCGCTCACCACCGGCGGCATCATCATCCAGGTGCGCTGCCCCGACCACGATTGCCTGGCCGGCGCCACCTCCGCGATCGGAACGCGCACGGTCCGCGTCGCGGCACGCGAGCCGGAGCCCCGCGGCTTCACCACCCTCATCGCCCGCGTGCCACGGCGGACCCGCCGCGACGTACGGGCTGGGCGCGCTCCGCGGGCCCGGGTAACGGCCATCGCGGCCGACAACTCCGCGAACACAACTGCCCGCCACCGCCTTGTAACACTGGTGGAGTGACGCCCCGGGACACAGGCCTCCCCCGCGCGGACGCCGAGTTCGACTTCGGCCGGGCGCGCCGCCGGCGTGCGCTCGCGCGGCTGGCCGCCCGGCTCCGCCGCGCCGACGACGTGAACCACATCCTCCCGTTCGAGGAAGTGGTGCAGGCCCTTGGGCGAATCGGTGAGCGCCGGCTCGGAGAGCAGCTGATCACCCTGGACTCGATCGTCGGGACCGTCGACCGCTCGCGTGAGTTCGACCGCGCCTTCCGGCCGACCTCACCGCGAGTCCGAGAGCGATGGCAGCGGATCAACCTAGCCCAGCGGAAGGGCCAGGCGATGCCGCCGATCGATGTCTACCGCATCGGCGACGTGCACTTCGTCAAGGACGGGCATCATCGCGTCTCGGTGGCCCGCGCCTTCGGGCAAACCGACATCAGCGCGTATGTCACCGAGGTGGTGACCCAGGTGGGTGCCGACCGCGCGATCCGCCTCCGCGACCTGCCGCTGAAGAGCCATCAGCGCCTCTTCTTCGAGCGCGTGCCGCTGCCGCCCGAGCAGCGCGGGCGGATCCACCTGAGCGACGAGTGGCGCTACGCCGCGCTGGCGGAGGCCGTCGAGGCCTGGGGCTTCCGGGTCATCCAGGCGCGCCGGACCGAGATGTCACGCCACGAGGTCGCTGAGGCGTGGTTCCGCGAGGAGTACCAGCCCGTGGTGGAGATGCTCGGCGCCGCACAGCTCATCCCGAAGGGCGTCACCGACACCGAGGCCTACATGAAGGTCGCGCACCTCCGCTACCTGATCCTGCGCACGCACGAGTGGGACGACGCAGTGATCGACGCGATACGCCGGGACCTGGCGAGCCCCGGTCAGGAAGACGACACGATGGTCAGGCAGCTTCGGCGCGAGTTGCGCTAGCTCGGCTCTTCGACCTGCTCGGGCACCCGGTCGCCGGTCGCGTCCTGGCCGCCCCTGGCGCCCGGGCCGACCGCCGGCACATTGGCGTCCACCATCAGGTTGCGCCCGTCCTCGGGGTCGAACAGCTGTAGCCGGGTGGCGTCCACCCACAGCTCAGCCTCCTGGCCCTGGCTGACTCCGCTCGACGGGTCGAGCCGGGCCACGATGCTGCCCTCCTCGCCCTCCATCGGGATCTCGCCGCCGCCCGCATCCTGAGCGAGCTCGCGCAACTCCTGGGAGTCGATCGTCGCGTCCGAGCCGACCGTGAAGTGCGCGTACAGCTCAGAGCCGAGCGACTCGAGCACCTCGATCTGCGCCTTGAAGGGCGTGCCGCGATCCTGGGCCTCGCCCACGAGCTTCGCGTCCTCGAAGTTCTCCGGCCGGATGCCGGCGATCAGCTGGCGCCCATGGGCCTCGCGCACCCGCTCGTGGAGCTCCGGTGGGAGACGCACGTCGCCGAAGGGCAGCTTGACGGTATCGCCCTCCACGGTCGCGGGCATGAAGTTCATCGCGGGCGACCCGATGAAGCCGGCCACGAACAGGTTCACCGGCTCGTTGTAGAGCTCCATCGGCGCGCCCACCTGCTGGACCACCCCGGAGCGCATCACCGCGACGCGGTCGCCGAGCGTCAGCGCCTCCGTCTGGTCGTGCGTCACGTAGATCGTGGTCGTTCCGAGTCGCTGCTGGAGGCGCGCGACCACCGTGCGCATCTGGACGCGCAACTTCGCATCCAGGTTCGAGAGCGGCTCGTCCATCAGGAACGCGACGGGATCGCGCACGATCGCGCGCCCCATCGCCACGCGCTGGCGCTGGCCGCCGGAAAGCTGCGAGGGCTTCCTGTCGAGGTGGGCCTCGAGATCGAGCACGCGCCCGGCCTCCTCGACCTTGCTGTTGACCTCCTCCTTGTCGAGGCCGCGCAGGCGGAGGGCGAAGCCCATGTTGTCGCGCACGCTCATGTGCGGGTAGAGGGCGTAGTTCTGGAACACCATGGCGATGTCGCGATCCTTCGGCGACAGCTCGTTCACCACGTTGCCATCGATCTTGAGCTCGCCGTCCGTGATGTCCTCCAACCCGGCGATCATCCGCAGCGCGGTCGACTTGCCGCATCCCGACGGCCCGACAAGGATCATGAACTCGCCGTCCTTGATGTCGAGGTCCATGTCCCGGACGGCCTCGTAGCCGTCGGGGAACCGCTTCGTGACGTTCTCCAGCTTGATGTCGGCCATATCGCTGGGTTTCTACCCCCTTTCCGTGCGGGACAATCCCGCCGTTACCGCGCCAGAATGAGGTGCGAGCGCGCCGTCTCGCCGCGCGCCCGGCTCGGTCTCGAGCACCGTGTCGCTGCCCAGGGGTGCGGGCAGCGACTCCGCCGTCGTGTTGACGGCAACGGTGTGCTCGCCGCGGCGGTAGGCGAGCACACCGGGGCCGGCGTCGAGGAGCTCGAGCTCCTCCCCCAGCAGCTTCCGCAGCGTGAGGAGATCGCGGACGAGCGACAGCATCGAGCGCGGGTCGTCGCGCTGCGCCTCGACGTTGGTCGTCTCGGGGTCCACTGGCGGCAGCCAGGCGTCGCCGGTCGTGAAGCCGCCGGTCGGCGAGGCGTCCCACTGCATCGGGTGCCTGAAGCGGTCGCGTCCCGCCCGGTCGTAGACGCGTTCCCCGCCGGGGCCGTCGGCGAGCCCGATCTCGTCGCCCTGGTATAGGAACGCCGGACCCGGGAGCGTGAGCAGCACGAGCGCGGCGGAGCGCGTGTTCTCGGCCCCGAAGCGCGTGACCAGCCGCCCGAAGTCGTGGTTCGAGAGCACCCAGGCCGCGCCGGGCCGCGAGGTGGTTGCCTCGATCGCCCCCCGCAGCCGCTCCGCCTCCCAGGGCGAGTGGAGCAGCTCGAACGCGAAGGCCCTGTCCAGGTGGTCCAGGTAGGGCTGCCACTTCGCGCTCGGCAGGTAGACCTCGCCCACCAGCAGGTGCTCGCCGACCGCCTCGCGGATGCGCGCCAGCGCCTTGCCCGTGTCCGGCGCGTTGCGCGAGTTGGTCAGCGCGAGCTTCGTCTCCGCCTCGCTCAGGGGGAGGCCGAAGGCCTCGGCGGCGGGCGGGTCGTCGCGGAGCTCGGGGTCTTTCAGCAGCCTGTCGATCGCGTCGACGCGATAGCCTGCCGCGCCGCGGTCGATCCAGAACGCGAGCGCGTCCTGCATCGCCGCGATGACCTCGGGGTTGCGCCAGTCGAGGTCGGGCTGCTCTGGATAGAAGGAGTGCAGGTAGAAGCGGCCGTTCAGGCTGCTCCAGGCCGACCCCCCGAACGCGGACAGCCAGTTATTCGGCTCGTCCGACCAGATGTACCAGTCGGGATGCTCGCCGAACCAGGGATGCTCGATCGAGGTGTGGCAGGGCACGACGTCGAGCAGGACGCGCAGCCCGCGCTCACGCGCCGCGGCCACCAGGCGGTCGAAGTCCTCGAGCGTCCCGAAGACCGGATCGACCGCCTTGTAGTCGGACACGTCGTAGCCGAAGTCGTGCATCGGCGACGGGTAGATCGGCGACAGCCAGAGCGCCTCCACGCCCAGCCAGGCGAGGTGGTCGAGCCGCTGCTCTACGCCGCGCAGGTCGCCCACGCCGTCGCCGTTCGAGTCCTGGAACGAGCGCGGGTAGATCTGGTAGATGACGGCGTCCTGCCACCAGCCTTGCGTGAGCGCCGGGCGGTGCCCGGCGCGGAGTGACCTCTTCATGGGGCGAGGCTCAGCCCTTGACGGCGCCGGCCGTCATGCCGGCCACGATGCGCTTCTGGAAGATGATCACCGCCGCCACGAGCGGGACCGTTATCACCACCGAGGCGGCGCTGATGGTTCCGAGCGGGATCTCGAACTTCTGGCTGCCGGTGAAGTTCGCGACGGCGACCGGGACCGTGAACGCCTTGGGCGAGCTCGTGAGCGTCTGCGCGAGCAGGAACTCGTTCCAGACGAAGAAGGCCGTCAGGAGCCCGGCGGTCACGAGGCCCGGGGCCGCCAGCGGCAGGACGACCTTGCGGAACGCCTGGAAGTAGGTCGCGCCGTCGACCAGCGCCGCCTCCTCCAGCGACTTCGGGATCTCCTTGAAGAAGGAGGTGAGGATGTAGATCGCGAGCGGAAGCGCGAACGTGAGGTACGGCAGGATCAGGCCGATGTAGGTGTCGTAGAACCCGATGTCCGTCCAGAGCTTGAAGATCGGCGCCGCGATCGCGATCGGCGGGAAGGTCGAGATCGACAGGATCACCGCGAGCAGCAGGAACTTGTTCGGGAAGCGCAGGCGCGCCAGCGCATAGGCCGCGAACGAGCCCACGATCAGGGCCAGGACCGTCGTGATGCTGGTGACGATGACGCTGTTGCGCAGCGCCGACGTGAAGTCGCCGTTCCTGAAGATCGAGTCGTAGTTGTCGAGCGTCGGGGACGGCGGGAAGAGATCCGACTGCGCGAGATCAGGCCCCGTCTTCAGCGACACGTTGACCAGCCAGTAGAAGGGGAACAGGCAGAAAATGATGATCGCGATCACGACGAGCGACATGAGCACTGGCCGCACCCAGTTGCGCCGCGGGCCCCGACGCTCGGCGACGCGCGCCTCCTCGCGCTCCCGGACGTCGGTGCCGGGGGTTACGACTCCGCCAGACGCCTCCATCGCTAGTCCTCCGCCAGGGATCGGATGTTTCCGCCCACGGTCCGGATGTAGATGAACGAGACCGCCATCACGATCACGAACGTGAGCACGGCAAGAGCCGAGCCGTAGCCGATTAGGTTGTTCGTCGTGAGCTCCTGCTGCGCAATCAGCGACAGCGTCGACGTGCCGTTCGTGCCGCCCGTGAGGACGAACGGGAGGTCGAAGATCCGCAGCGCGTCGAGCGTGCGGAAGATCAATGCCACGAGGATCGCCGGTACGAGCAGCGGCAGCGTGATGCGCCGGAAGCGCTGCCACGTCGTCGCGCCGTCGACCTTCGCCGCGTCGTACACGTCGTCTGGGATCACCTGCAGCCCCGCGAGCAGCAGCAACGCCATGAACGGCGCGGTCTTCCATACGTCCGCGAGGACCATCACCGCCATCGCGTAGCCGGACTGGCCGAGCCACACGACGTTCTCCGCGATCCCGAGCTTGCCGAGGACCGTCGGCGCGAGGCCGAGATTCGGCTCGAAGAGCGTCCGCCACGTGATCGCGCTCACGACCGTGAGCACGGCCCACGGGACCAGGACAACGGTCCGCAGAAGGCCTCGGCCCTTGAACGCCGCGTGCATCGCCAGCGCCATCCCGAGACCGATCACGAGCTCGAGCGACACCGAGAGCCCTGTGAAGATGAACGTGTTCTTCACGGCGTCCCAGAACTCGGTCGAGCCGAACGCCTCCGTGTAGTTGTCGAACCCGGCGAACCGCCACTTGCCGGGCACGCGGAGGCTGTACTCGGTGAGTGACAGCCAGACGGCGTACCCGATCGGGTACGCCGCCACCAGCGCGATGACGATCAACGCCGGCGAGAGGAGCAGCGTGGCTAGCCGCCGCTCCTCGCTGCCGTAGCTCTTCTGCTTCCGGCGCTTCCCGCGCCGCCCGAGTCTCGCCGTTGCGGCTTCCATGCGGCTAGAACGTCTCGAGTGCCTTCTGGATCTCGTCGTTCATCTTGCTCGCCGCCTCATCGGGCGACATATCTCCCTGAAGTGCTGCGTAGACGTTGTTGTAGACCGCCTCGCTGATCTGCGGATAGACCGGCGACGGCGGCCTCGCCTTCGCCTGCTCGATGGCGGAGCGCAACTGGTCGGCGAACGGCATTGCCTTCTTGACCGCCGGGTCGTCGTAGACGTCGCTCACCGTCGGCGGCAGCGAGGCCTCGGTCGCCATGATCTTCTGCTGGTCCGGCTTCGTGGCGAAGTCGATGAAGGCCAGCGAGCCCTCCGGATTCTTCGAGTAGGCCGAGATGCCGAGGTTGTAGCCGCCGACAACGCCCGCGGGCTTCTTGCCCGCGAAGCCCGGGAAGGTCGCGATGTCGAACTTGTCCGCGATCGTCGAGTCCTTGCCGAGCGCGTATGCGTACGGCCAGTTGCGCATGAAGGTGGCGTTGCCAGACTCGAACGCGCGCCGCGACTCCTCCTCCTTGTAGGTCGTCACCGCCTTCGGCGCCGCGCCGTTCTTGATGCCGTCGGACATGAACTTGAGGACGTCCTTGACCTCCTGCGAGTCGGCGGTCGCGGACTTGCCGTCATCGGAGACGATGGTGCCGCCGTCGCTGTAGAGCAACTCGAGGAAGTTGACGGTCAGGCCCTCATAGCGGAAGCCCTGATAGACGACACCATTGCCCTTCTGAGCCTCCTGGTAGAGCGTCTCCCAGTCCTTCGGCGCCGAGTCGACCTCGTCGGTCCGGTAGAAGATGAAGCCCGCGTTGGAGTTGAATGGGACGGCCCAGTTCTTGCCATCGAACTCGGTGGTGTCCACCGTCGACTTGATGAACCTGTCGCCGTTCTGGGACATGTAGTCGGTGACGTCCTTCAGCCAGCCCTGGCCGGAGTACTCAACGGTCCAGATCACGTCCATCCCGAGCACGTCGCACTCGGTGGACTTGGCGCGCAGGCGCTGGATCTGAAGCCGGCGCTGCTCGCCCGCGTCCTCGGGCAGCTCCAGGAGCTTCGCGTTCGCCTTCGGGTTCGCCTTGTTGAAGTTGTCGATGACCGTGCCGAACGCGCCGGTGGTGTCCTTGCCGATGCACCAGGTCACGTCGCCCGAGGCCTTCGCCTGGGTGGCCTTCTCCGCCTCCGACGCCCCGCCTCCGTCGTCGTCGTCGCTCCCGCACCCGGCGATCGCGAACATGAGCATGGCTGCTAGTGCGGCAAGCAGCCGCGGAATCTTCAACATGGAGATCTCTCCTCCTCGGGCACGTTCACGTTTGCACTACCCGCTCGACTGGCGATTTAGTCCGACTGGCGGACATGCGCTCAGCCCTCAACGAGCGCTTAACGGGCCGCGCCGGCGCGCTGCTCTGCGTGGCGCCCCTCGCAGATCTCCTCGGCCATCTTGTCGCAGAACGCCGGGAGGTCATCGGGCTTGCGGCTCGACACGAGGCCGTTGTCCACCACGACCTCCTCGTCGACCCAGTTGCCGCCCGCATTCCGGATGTCGGTCCGCAGGCTCGGCCACGAGGTGATCTTCCTGTCGCGGACCACGTCCGCCTCCACGAGCGTCCAGGGCCCGTGGCAGATGACCGCCACCGGCTTATGCGCCTCGAAGAAGGAGCGCACGAAGCCCACCGCGGCCTCGTTCGTGCGGAGGAAGTCCGGGTTGGCGACGCCGCCCGGCAGCACGAGCCCGTCGTAGTCGCCCTCGCTCGCCTCCTCGACCGTCCTGTCGATCTGGAAGGTGTCGCCCTTGTCGAAGTGGTTGAAGCCCTGGATCTCGCCGCTTTCGAGAGAGACCAGCTCGGGCGTGCCGCCCTCGTCTTCGACCTTCTTCCAGGGCTCGGTCAGCTCGACCTGCTCCACCCCGTCCGTTGCCAGGAACGCAACCTTCTTGCCGTCAAGTTTTCCCATGCCGCGCTGGTACCCGGCTACAGGAGCTCAACCACGTCCACAGCGGCCGCCTCGCCGGAGCGCACCGCGCCGTCCATGTAGCCGTTCCAGACCTGCGCGTACTCGGCGCCGGCCCAGTGCAGCGGCCCGATCGGCGCATGGAGGGCGGGGCCGTAGGCCGTCCAGGCGCCGGTCGGCATGTGGCAGCCGTAGCAGCCGCGCGTCCACTCCTCCTCGGCCCAGAGACGCTCGACATAGTCGTCCGGGCTCGCGGCGCGCGGGCCGAACATGCGCGCGAAGCAGTCGATCACCGCGGTGCGGCGCTCCTCGGCGCGGACGCGGCCGAGCTCGCGCGCGTGGCGGCCCTCGAGGAAGCCGAGCAGGACGCCGGGCGAGCCGTCGGGGGGCGAGTTGTCGAACGTCAGCCGCACCGGGCCGCGGTCGCTCGCCCCCTGGCCCGACAGCCCCTCCGAGCGCCAGAACGGGTCCGCGTAGACGGCCATGCACTTGGCGACGGTCCCGAGCGGCATCCGCTGCGTCAGCTGGTCGCGATAGCCGGGCAGCGGCGGGTCGTACGCGATCCGCCCCGCCAGCGTGGGCGCGATCGCGACGATCGCACGGCGGCCGCGCGCGACCGTGCCGTCGGCGTCCACGGTCACGCCGCCCTCCGCGGCGTGCTCGATGCGCCGCACGGGGGCGCCGAGCAAGAGCCGCTCCTCGCCGAGCTCCTCCGCCATCCGCAGCGGGACCAGCTGCGACCCGCCCACGAAGCGGTCCTGCTGTGCGCCGCCCTCCGTGTCGAAGAGCATCTCCAGGCTGCCCGCGGAGTGGATGTAGAAGAGCACGTGGAGCAGCGACATGTCCTCCGGCTGCGCCGCCCAGACGGCCTCGATGCCGAGCTCGAGCAGCATGCGACCGGACTTTGTGGCCATGTTGCGGCTCATCCAGGTCGCTGCCGTCTGGCCGTCGAGCTTCGCCGCGTTCGGGGCCTCCCAGGGCGCGTCGAGCGGCACCTTCCGCGCGAGCCGGTTGAGGCGGCGCTGGGCCTGCTCGACGTCCACGAGCACGGCCGGGTTGATGCGCGGGATCGTGCCCGTGTAGCGCCGGACGCTGCCCGCGTACTCGAGCAGGTTGTGGCCCTCGGTGTACGTGGGGAAGGTCTCCACCCCGAGCTCCCGCGCGAGCGCCGCCAGCCGGTCCTGCGTGGGCCCGATCCACTGGCCGCCCACCTCGACCACCTTGTCGGCGCCGAGCTCGTGGTTGAGGAGTCGCCCGCCGACACGGTCGCGCGCCTCGAGCACGACTACGGACGCCCCGCGCGCGGTGAGCGTGCGCGCAGCAGCGAGTCCGGCGAGGCCGGCACCCACCACCACGACATCCGCCTCGCGAGTCTCCGGCCCTGGCACGCTCGCCAGCCTAACTCGCTACCCTGGCCCGTTCGCATGCCTCCCGCAACTCACTCGAGTGAGCGCGAGGAGGAGCGCCGCCTCAGCACGCGGACGGTGACCATCGCCAGCGTCGCATCGGCTACGGCGGCCGCCGTTACCTCGCAGCTCTGGATCGCCGGCACATGGATCGCCGCGGCGCTCACCCCTGTCCTCGTGGCGCTGATCTCAGAGCTGCTGCACCGGCCGACGGAGCGGGTTGCTCGTGCCTGGACGGCCGACCGCGAGGCGAGCGCGCCAAGTCCGCGAGCGAAGACCACGACCCGCGGCGAGGGCGCCGCCGTCACGGGCAGCGCGGGCCCGGTGCGCGTCTACCGGCAGACCACGCGAGGCGTGGCCGAGCCGGACCGCGGCGGCCCGATCCTGTCGGGGCGGATTCCGTGGCGGGTGGTGGCGGCGACTGCAGCCGCCGCGTTCGCGATCGCGATCGCGGCGATCACGACGGTCGACCTGGTGAGCGGCGGCTCGGTCGGCAAGGGTTCGACCCGCAGCACGTTCTTCGGTGGCAGCAAGGACAGCGCCTCGAACCAGAACGACGCCACGCAGCAGAAGGAGCAACAGAAGCGCCAGCCGCAACAGGAGCAGTCGCCGGACCAGCAGCAGAACCGGCCGAGCGAGCAGCAGCCGACCACGAGCGAGCCCGCGCCCGCGGAGCAGCCGCCGACGGACACCGCACCGGCAACGCCGCCCACTGAGAGCCCGCCGGGCGAGCCGGTACCGCAAACGCCCACATCGCCTTAGCGCGCCGCGTCCCGGGTATGCCCCGGATACCCGACGGAGGAGACGGCATGGCGCAGTGCGAGGTTTGCGGCAACGAGTACGACAAGACCCTCGAGGTCACGCGCGGAGGCGAGACCCACACCTTCGACAGCTTCGAATGCGCGATCCACGCCCTGGCACCCACCTGCGCCCACTGCGGGATCCGCATCATCGGCCACGGGATCGAGGCGAACGGCTCGATGTACTGCTGCGCCCACTGCGCGGAGAGCTCCGACGTGGAGGGCGCCCGCGACCGCGTCGAAGCCGGCTAGCGCCGGCCGACGCCGCTTGCGAACTCGCGCACTCGGAGCGGTCCGGCTCCGCCCGGCTCGAGCGGCGGCGTCTCGAGCCCGGCGCCCTCCCGCATCCCGTCGAGCAGGTCGAGCAGCGCCTCCGATGAGCTCCGCTTCGGCTGCCAGCCGAGCTCCTCTCGAGCGCGCGTCGTGTCCATCACGGGCACGGCGAAGGCCATGTCCACCCATCCGGGCTCGCTGGGCTGGAGGCGCAATCCGTACGTGAGCGCCGCGCCGCCGCGCAGAAGCGCGCGGGGGGCGCGCACGGTGCGCGCGCCGAGCGCCCGCGCGAGCACGTCCGGGTCGAGAACGGGATTGGCGGCGATGTTGAAGGCGCCGCGAGCCCCGTCGTTCACGAGCGCCAGCCGGTACGCCTCGCCGGCGTCGTAGGAGTGCACGGCCTGGAACACCAGTCGCGCGTGCGCCGGCACCACCGGGATCAGCCGGCGCTGCAACAGAAAGCTGGGCAGCAGCGGGCCCGCGAATAGCCGCCGGATGCCGGACGCCGCCTCGCGCTTGAAGATCAGGCCGGGGCGCAGCCGCACCACTCGCGTGCGCGGGTGCTCGTCCTCGAAGCGGTCGAGCAGGCGCTCGACCTCAGCTTTGTGCCGCGCGTAGAACGAGCTCTGGATGCCGGTGGTCGGCCAGCTCTCGTCCACGCCGCGGTCCTTCGGACCCGGGGCGTAGGCGCCGATCGAGGAGGCGTAGACGAGCGCGGGCACGCCCGCGGCGGCAGCCGCCATGAACACGCGCCGGCTGCCCTCGACGTTCACCTCGTACAGCTGCTGCTTGTCGCGGCCGGGCTGGATCAGCCACGCCAGGTGGACGACGGCGTCGGCATCCTGGAACAGCGGTCGCAGCGGAGAGCGCGCGACGTCGGCCTTGCGCCACTCGGTTTTCGGAAACGATTGCTTCGGCACTCGCCGCGCAATGCCGAGCACCGACTCAACTGCCGGCTCGGCGGCGAGCGAGCGCAGGAGGCTCGTCCCGACGTTCCCGCTCGCCCCTACGACCACGACCCGCATAGCTCGGGGCGGACCTACCCACCTATGCTCACCACAAACTGGCCATGCACGACCACGGCCACACCCACGTCCACACGGACGATCGTCGCCGCCTGACGCTGGCTCTCGCGCTGATCCTCGGGCTGATGGCCGCCGAGGTGGTGGCGGGAATCCTGGCCGACTCGCTCGCGCTGCTCTCGGACGCCGGCCACATGCTCACCGACGCCGGCGCGATTGGGCTCGCGCTGTTCGCGGCGCAGCTCGCACGGCGGCCGGCGCACGGCGGCTTCACGTTCGGCTTCAGGCGAGCGGAGATCCTGTCAGCGCAGCTGAACGGCGCCACGCTCGTCGCGCTGGCCGTGGTGATCGTGATCGCGGCCATCGGGCGTCTCGTGGACCCGCCCGACGTAGACGGCGGCGTGGTGCTCGTCGTCGCGCTCGCCGGGGTTGCGGTGAACCTGGCCGCCACGATGGTGCTCGCCGGCTCCGAGCGGCGCAGTCTCAATGTCGAGGGCGCCTTCCAGCACGTTCTCACCGACCTGTTCGCGTTCATCGCCACCGCGATCGCGGGCGCGGTGGTGCTGGCCACGGGGTTCTCGCGCGCGGACGGCATCGCGGCGCTCTTCGTGGCGGCGCTGATGCTGCGCTCAGGCTTCGCGCTCCTGCGCGACTCGGGGCGGGTGCTGTTCGAGGCGTCGCCGCGCGACCTCGATCCGGAGGAGATCGGCAGGGCGCTCGCCGCGCAGAACCATGTCGTCGAGGTGCACGACCTGCACGTCTGGGAGGTCACATCGGGCTTCCCGGCGATCTCGGCCCACGTGACGGTCGGCGCGGCATGCGACACGCAGGCCCACCGCCGCGAGCTCGCGGAGCTCCTGAGCGACCGCTTCAGGATCACTCACTCGACGCTTCAGGTGGAAACCCGTCACGAGGGGCCGCTGACTATCGAGCCGCTCAGGCGGGGAGGCGGGGCGTGAATGCCTCGCTACGTGATCCAGCAGCACCACGCGACGAGCATGCACTTCGACTTCCGGCTCGAGGTCGCCGGCACGTTCAAGTCGTGGGCCGTGCCCAAAGGCCCGTCGATGGATCCGCGCGACAAGCGCCTGGCGATGGCGGTGGACGACCACTCGCTCTCCTGGGGCGACTTCGAGGGGTTGATCCCGGAGGGCGAGTACGGTGCCGGGCCGGTGATCGTCTGGGACCGCGGCACATACGACAACCTGCGCGAGGAGTCGATGGAGGACGCGCTCGAGGCGGGGCATGCCTCGTTCCGGCTCGATGGCGACAAGCTGCACGGCGGCTGGTCGCTGCGGAGGATCGAGGGCCGCCGCTGGTTGCTGGTGAAACGGCGCGACGGGGAGGCCGACGGCGGCGACCCGGTGTCCGAGCGGCCCGAATCCGTGGTGAGCGGCCGCACCATCGAGGAGCTCGGCGAGTGATCGAGCCGATGAAGGCGGTGCTGTCGGATACGCCGTTCTCCGACCCGGACTGGATCTTCGAGCGGAAGCTCGACGGGATCCGCTGCCTCGCGATCCGGGACGGATCCGGCGTGAGCCTGATGTCGCGCACAGCACGCCGGATGAACGACCAGTTCCCGGAGATCGCGGCGGCGCTCGAGCGCGAGCCGGCCGCGGACTTCATCGCGGACGGGGAGCTGGTGGCGTTCCGCGACGGCATCACGAGCTTCGAGCGGCTCCAGCAGCGCCACCGCAAGCGCGTGCCGGTGTTCCTCTACCTCTTCGACCTCGCCCGGCTCGGCGGAGAGGACCTGCGCCCGCTTCCTCTGCGCGAGCGCAAGTCGCGCCTGCGGAGCGGGCTCCGCTTCGAC
>JBKPME010000032.1:0-29426 GCA_046731915.1 Actinomycetota bacterium | reverse complement strand
CTTCACCTTGATCTCGGCCCTCGCCGACTCCGGGCCGGTCCGTTCGAGCACCGTGCCGCCCTCGACGCACGGGATCAGGCGCTCGAGGTCGAGGATCGCGTCCCAGGTCTCGTCGATCGGCTTGCCGCTGGTGAACGAGTGGTCCAGCTCAACCATTCGGAGTCTCTCCTTGTCCTAGGGTTCGCGCATGTCGATGGAGTCCGGCACCTACAGTTTCGGGCCCGAGAACGCCCGTCTGACCGTGAGCACGACGCGGAGGGGCGCCGCCTCGAAGGCCGGGCATGACCTGCTCCTCGAGGTGACCTCGTGGTCCGCGACGCTCGAGCTGGGCGAAGATGCGGCGAGCACGGGGCTGAGTCTCACGGCCGACTCGAGCTCGCTCCGCGTGCTCGAGGGCACTGGCGGAAACCAGCCGCTGGATGACGACGACAGGGCCGGCATCGTGCAGACGATCGACGAAGAGGTCCTGAAGGGCACGCCGATCGAGTTCCGCTCCACGGCCGTGGAGCTCGGCGCCGACGGCGCTCCCCGTGCCGTGACCGGCGAACTCGAGCTGGCCGGCGGTCGCCACCCGATCGGCTTCAAGGTCGAGACCCGCGACGAGGGCCGGCTCACGGCCCGTGCGATCGTGAAGCAGACCGACTGGGGGATGCGGCCGTACACGGCGCTCTTCGGGACGCTGAAGGTCTCCGACGAGGTGGAGGTCGCAGTCGAGACCGAGCCGCACGCCGGCTAGTCGCGGTAGACGGTCTGGGCGTCGAGCCCGCCCTCGACCCCCGGCGGGAGTGCGCCGGTGCCGTGCGCGTACAGGGCGAGGTCCGCGATCGTCTTCGCGTCCGAGCCGTCGCCGGCCGCCGCGAAGGCGCCGCCCCGCCACGCGAGGCTGTCGGGCGAGGCTCCGAGCGCCACGCCGGCGAGGAGCTGCGCCTTGTCGCGGATCTTCTCCGCCGCGCTCGTGACCGCTGCCTCTGTCCCCGCCGAGGGGCTCGTGTTGAAGCCGTGACCCACACCGAAGCGGTCCGTGTCCGCCGGCACCACCTTGACGTCGAGCGGCGGTACGCCGAGCTCTTCGGCGACGAGCTCGGCGTAATGCCCCTCGTTGCCGTCGGGCTCGGTCGTGAGGCTGAGCACCATCTTGCCGGTCGGGTGTACGCGCAGGAAGACCGCGCGGTAGGCCTCGTCAGCCATCGTGGTTCCCCTCCTTCTCCTCTTGCTCGAGGCGCTGGCGCTCCTGATGGGCGGTCAGCGCGTTGTGCTCCTCCAGGTCGCAGAAGCTCGGCTGCGGACCGCCGAGCGGATGCGCCGGCACGGCCGGCCGCTCGCAGCCGGGATAGATGCACTTCTTCCCCTGCGTGTCACTCGCGTCCATCGGGCCCCCAGCCCGGTGTCGTCCTGCCGCGGCTCGGCCCGTAGCCGCTGGGCATCGCCACCGAGCTGCCCTGGACCGGGGTGGCGCTCGGCCAGGGCTCGTCCTCGGGCTTGGGGATGGGGTCAGGCTTAAGCCTGGAGATGGGGTCAGGCTTAAGCCTGACCCCATCGAAGTCGGCGCCGATCGCCTCGATGACCTCATCGAGCGCGTCCAGGCTGTGGCCGCTCACGAGCGCGTCGCAGTAAGGAAGCGCCGCCGCCATACCGCCCGCGCGCGGCGAGAATCCCTCTGCTCCCGCGCGCGGGTTGACCCACACGATGCGGTGGGCGAGCCGCGACAGCCGCTCCATCTCGCGCGCGACGAGCGCCGGGTCGCCGCGCTCCCAGCCGTCGGACAGGATCACGACCAGCGCGCCGCGCGCCATGCCCCGCCGGCCGTGGCGGTCGTTGAACTCCTTCAGCGCGTCGCCGATCCGGGTTCCGCTCGACCAGTCGGGCGCGGCCGCCGCCGCGCGCTGGATCGCGCGCTCCGGGCTGCGCGAGCGGAGCGCTCGGGTGAGGCGGGTCAGCCGGGTGGCGAAAACGAATGCCTCCGCGTTCGGCCCGCTCCCCGCGGCGCAGGTCAGAAACTGGAGATACGCGCGCGCGTACGGCTCCATCGAGCCGGAGATGTCACACAGCAGCACCATGCGGCGCGGGGCGACGCGTCGTCGCCGCCGCCTGAGGCGGATCGGATCGCCCGCGGTCCGGATGCTGCCGCGCAGCGTGCGCCGCATGTCCATGCGCTCGCCGCGACGGTGGCGCTCGCCCCGGCGCGTCCGCCTCCTCGGGGTCGCGACCTCGAGGTGCTCCATCAGCCGGTACAGCTGGGAGAGCTCTCCTGGGGCGAGCGCGTCGAAGTGCTTCGAGCGCAGCACCTCCTCGTCGCTCGCCGCGACCGGCACCGGGACCTCGGGGACAGGCTTAAGCCTGTCCCCGCTCTCGGCGGACGGCGCAGACGACGGGTCGCCGCCCGCCACGATGCCCTTGGTGTCGCGGGCCTCGCCGCCGGGACTCCGCGGCGAGGGCGTGGCGATGGTGTCCAGCTCGTCCGGCTCGAACTCGGCGGCCGGCCCACGCACGCCGAACACCGACGCGAACACCGAGTCGAAGGCCCGGACCTGGGCTTGGTCGGTCACGAGGACGCCGCGCGCGGTCCAGTAGAGCCGTCGCCTCGACACCGGCCGGACGAGCTCGAGTGCCTGGGCGAAGCGCGCGGCACGCTCTGCGGTCGTCGGGACGCCGGCGTCGTGCAGGCGACGGGTGAAGGCGACCGCGAGCGGCGGCAGGTCGAGGTGGAGCGTTCGGACCGTGAAGTCTGAGCCCGTCATCGCGACACCAGGTGCTCGAGCCCCGCGGCTCGGACCAGCTCCTGGTCCTCGCTGTACTTGAGCACCGATCCGAGCGTCCGGTCGACCGCCGCCTCGTCGAGCTCCTCCACCCCGAGCAGATCCAGCGCCGCCACCCAGTCAATGGCCTCGGCCACGCCGGGAGGCTTCTGCACGTCGCTCCCGCGGATGCGCGCCACCGCGTCCGCGACCTGTACGGCGAGCGTCTCCGACGCGCCCTTCACGCGCCGCCGCACGATCTCGACCTCACGCTCCGGCGTCGGATAGTCGATCCACTGGTAGAGGCAGCGCCGCTTGACGGCGTCGTGCAGGTCGCGCGTGCGGTTCGAGGTCAGCACGATCGCCGGCGGGTGGGTCGCGCGGATCGTCCCGATCTCAGGGATCGTCACCGCGGCGTCGGCAAGCAGCTCGAGCAGGAAGGCCTCGAAGTCGTCGTCCGCGCGGTCGATCTCGTCGATCAGGAGCACCGCCGGGCGCGGCCCCGGGTGCTCGAGCGCGCGCAGCAGCGGGCGGCGGATCAGGTAGTCGGGCGCGAACAGGTCCTCCTCCGAGAGGTTTTCCCGCCGGCTGTCCGCCAGCCGGATGCTGAGCAGCTGGCGCGGGTAGTTCCACTCGTACAGAGCCTCCGCCGCGTCGATCCCGTCGTAGCACTGGAGCCGGATCAGCGGCGTGTCGAGCACCGCGGCCAGCGACCTCCCCGCCTCGGTCTTGCCGACGCCCGCCTCGCCCTCGAGGAGGAGCGGCTGCGGCAGCCGGAGGCTCAGGTAGATCGAGGTGGCGAGGCCCTCGTCGACGAGGTAGTCGACGCCGGCGAGCCGGTGGGCGAGGGTCTCTACGTCGGGTACGAGGTGGCGGAGCTCGTCCGCCGCCTCACCCGTCGCTTCGCGCGGGCTCACGCCGCTCCTCGAACGCTCGCATGCAACCCGCGGAGCAGAAGTAGACGTTTCCGCCGTCGTGTTCCAGGGAGGGTGTGTCCGCCCCGACCACGACGGTCATGCCGCAGATCGGGTCGGTCGCGGTGACGGGAGCGTGCGCCTGCTCCGGGTCCGGACCGCTCCGCCGCAGCTCGACGATCCGCGCGACGATCGACAGCGCGACCTCCGCGGGCGTGCGGGCGCCGATGTCGAGCCCGGCCGGCGTCTCGAGCGCGGCCAGCAGGTCGTCCGGAACGCCCGCAGCCCGCAGCTCCTCGACCACGGCCCCGCCGCGACTCCGGCTCGCGACGAGTCCCACGTAGCGGACACCCGCCTCGAGCCCCGCGCGCAGGGTTGCGAGCTCGTCGTTCCCGTGAGCCGCCACGACCAGCGCGAGGTCGCCCGGCTCAGGGCTGAGCGTTCCGTCAGGGATGTCCTCCGCCGCGACGATCTCGAAGCCCACCGCCGCGCCCAGCTTGCGCAGCTCGGCGACGATCGGCGAGCTGCCCGCCACCAGCACGCGCGGCGCGGGCAGGACCGGCTCGAGGAAGATCTCGAGCGCGCCGCCCGACAGGCAGGCGTTCGTCACCGTGACGAGCCCCTCCTCGCGGGTGATCTCGTCGGGGCCGTCGGGGAGGATCCGCAGGAGCAGCGGCATGCCGCTTTCGAGTGCCTCGAGCGAATGCAGCCGCACGCTGTGCTGCGCGCAGACTCCGCCGATGAAGCCCTCGATCGTCCCGTCGGCGAGCACCAGCCCCACGGCGCCGGGCTTCACGCTCGCCGGCCGCTGCACGCGCACCACCGTCGCGACGACGAACGGCGACCGCTCCGCGGCGAGCTTCTGTGCCCTCCGGTTGAGCTCGTCGCGGATCACTGCGGCGGCTCGGGGTTTCCCTGCATCGCGGCCCAGACTCGCGCCGGCGTGCAGGGCATGTCGATGTGCGTGACTCCGTGCGACTCGTGGAGCGCGTCGATCACGGCATTGACGATAGCCGGGGGCGAACCGACGTTCGGTGACTCGCCGACGCCCTTGGCGCCGAGCGGATGGTGCGGGCAGGGCGTGACTGTCTCACCGAGCTCGAAGTCGGGGCATTCGAGCGCGGTCGGGATCAGGTAGTCCATGAACGACCCGTTCAGGCAGTTGCCCTCCTCGTCGAAGGTGAGCACCTCCATGAGCGCGATGCCGATTCCCTCGGCAAGCCCGCCGTGAATCTGGCCGTCCACGATCATCGGATTGATCCGCACGCCGCAGTCGTCGACGGCTATGAAGCGCCGGACCTTGACCTCGGCGGTCTCGGGGTCCACGTCGACGACCGCGATGTAGGCGCCGTAGGGGTAGGTGAGGTTGGGCGGGTCGTAGATCACCTGGGCGTCGAGACCGCCCTCCATTCCCTCCGGGAGCGGCTCGCCGCTGTATGCGCGCAGCGCGATGTCGCCGATCGTGGCCCCCTTCTCGGGGTCGCCCTTCACGAACCAGCGGCCCTTCTCCCAGGCGAGGTCCTCGGGCCTCGTCTCGAGCATCGTCGCCGCGATCAGCCGCGCCCTGTCGCGCACCTTGCGCGAGACGACCGCCACGGCTGCCCCCGACACGGGGGTCGAGCGGCTGCCGTAGGTGCCGAGCCCGTAGGGCGACCTGTCCGTATCGCCGTGACGGACCTGGACGTCCTCCGGCGGGATGCCGAGCTCCTCGGCCACGATCTGGGCGAATGTGGTTTCGTGGCCCTGTCCCTGCGTCTGGGCCGAGATGCTGACCATCGCCTTGCCCGACGGGTGCACGCGGAGGTCGGCCCCGTCGTTCATCGCCAGGCCCAGGATGTCCATGTGCTTGCGCGGCCCGGCGCCGACACCCTCGGTGAAGAAGGCGACGCCGATTCCCATCAGCTCCCCGCGCGCCCGTTTCTCGGCCTGCTCGCGCCGCAGCTCGTCGTAGCCGGCGATCTCCATCGCGACATTCATCGTCTCCGCGTAGTTGCCGGAGTCGAAGGTCCAGCCGGTGGTCGTCTCGTACGGGAACTGCTCGGGGGCGATGAAGCTCTGCATCCGCAGCTCGATCGGGTCGACGCCCATCTCCAGCGCGAGCGCGTCCACCATGCGCTCGACCAGGTAGACGGCCTCGGTGATCCGGAACGAGCAGCGGTAGGCCACGCCGCCCGGCGCCTTGTTCGTGTACACCGCCTTGACCTTTACGTGTGCGGCCTCGAGGTCGTATGAGCCGCAGACGATGTGGAAGAAGCCGGCCGGGAACTTCGTCGGCTGCGCGGTGCTGTCGAAGGCGCCGTGGTCGGCGATCACGTCCACGCGCAAGCCCGTGAGCTTGCCGTCCTTCGAGCACATCTCCGCGTGCATCACGTAGTCGCGCGCGAAGCCGGTGGACATCAGGTTCTCCGAGCGGTCCTCGACCCACTTGACCGGCACGCCGGCCACGATCGAGCCGGCGATGGCGCACACGTAGCCGGGGTAGACGGGCACCTTGTTGCCGAAGCCGCCGCCGATGTCGTTGCACTCAATGCGGATCATGTGCTCGGCGAGCCCGGCGACCTGCGCGTACACGGTCCGGTGCGCGTGCGGCGCCTGGTTGCCGTTGTAGATGTTGAGCTGACCGGTCTGCGGGTTGAAGTCGGCGATCATCCCGCAGGTCTCGAGCGGCGCCGGGTGGCAGCGCGGGTAGATGATGTCGCGCGTCACCACCGTGTCGGCCTCCGCGAACGCGCGGTCGCTGGCGTCCTCGTCGCCCGCCTCCCAGGTCGGGCTGGCGAGATTGTCGGTCTGGCCGGTCTTGTCGTCGCGGATCAGCGGTGCGTCCGCGTCGAGCGCCTTGCGCGCGTTCACGATCGCGGGCAGCGGCTCGTACTCCACGTCGATCAGCTGGAGCGCGTCGCGCGCCGTGTACTCGTCGACCGCGATCACGAACGCGACCTCCTGGCCCTGAAAGCGGACCTTGTCGCCCGCGAGCACCGCCTGTGTGTCGTATGAGATTGTCGGCATCCAGGCGAGGCCGAGGGTCTCCAGGTCCTTCGCGGTCACTACCGCCGCCACGCCCGGGTGGGCGAGCGCCCTCGCTGTGTCGATCGAGACGATGCGCGCGTGCGCGTACGGGCTGCGCAGCATCGCGCCGTGCACCATCCCGGGAAGCCGGATGTCGTCCAGGTAGATGCCCTTGCCGCGGATGAAGCGGGCGTCCTCCTTGCGCTTCAGGCGTCCGAAGCCGATCGGCCGCTCCTGTGTCGCGCTTGGCAGGTTCTCCACGGTGGCCATCCTCATACCTCCTGCCGTGTGGCGGCTTCGTGCTCGGCCGCCCACTGAACGGCGGCGACGATGTTCTTGTAGCCCGTGCAGCGACAGATCCCGCCCGAGATCGCGATGCGGATCTCGTCCTCGGTCGGCTTCGGGTTCTCATCGAGCAGGGCGCGGGTCGTCATCAGCATCCCCGGGGTGCAGAAGCCGCAGTGGAGCGCGTGCTTCTCGTGGAAGCCCTGCTGGAGCGGGTCCAGCACGCCGTCCACCTCGAGCGACTCCACCGTACGGATCTCGTGCCCCTCGCACATCGCCGCGAGGGTCGTGCACGACTTGATGGGCTGGCCATCCATGAGCACGACGCACGCGCCGCAGTTGGACGTGTCGCAGCCCCAGTGCGTGCCCGTCAGCTCGGGCGTGTCCCGGATGAAGTGGATGAGCAGCTGGCGCGGCTCGACGTCGCGCGACACCTGCTCGCTGTTGATGGTGATGGTCACCTGCATGGTCAGGCCTCCTGGTGCTGTGCGCGGGCCGCGGCACGGCGCAGGGCGCGTTTGGTGAGCACGCCCGCGAGGTGGCGCTTGTAGTCGACCGGCCCGCGGCCGTCCGGCAGCGGCGCGCAGTCCTCCGAGGCCATCTGACCGGCCTCTTCGAACAGCTCTACCGAGGGCGGCGTGCCGCGCAGCAGCTCCTTGGCGCGGGCCACCTGGATGGTGGTGGGGCCGACCGCGCTGAGCGCCACGCCGGCGTCCGTGATCGTGCCGTTGTCCACCCAGAGTGCGGCGGACGCCGCCGCGATAGCCCAGTCGCCCGCGCGGCGTTCGACCTTCTCGTGCGCACTGCCGGCGCCCGGGCGCAGCGCGAGCCTCACCTCTGTGAGCAGCTCGCCGTCGCCCACCGCCGTGGTGAACGGCCCGATGTAGAACTCGTCCATCCCGACGATACGCTCGCCGCCCGGGCCGCGGATGACGGCCTGCGCGCCTAGGGCGGAGCAGACCGCGGACAGATCCTCGGCGGCGTCGGCCTGGCAGAGCGAGCCGCCGATCGTCCCTCGGTTGCGTACGACGGGGTCGGCGATCACCTGCTCGGCGTCACGAAAGACGGGAAAGCGGAGCGCCAGCAGCTCGGACTTGAGCAGGTCCGCGTGGCGCGTGAGCGCCCCTATCCGCACCTCGTCGCCCTCCTCGCGGATGTACGCGAGCTCGTGCAGGTCGTTGATGTCGACCAGGTGCTCGGGGTTGGCCAGCCGGAGCTTCATCATCGGCAGCAGGCTGTGCCCCCCGGCGATGATGCGCGCCTCGGAGCCGAGCCGCTGAAGCGCCTCGATGGCGCCCTCGACGCTGGTCGCGCGTTCGTATTCGAATGAGGCCGGCGTCTGCAAGGGCTGTCTCCTGTCGTCTAAGTGGCCGAGCCGTCTTCGGTGTCTGCGGAGTCGGCGTCGACTTGACGCGGTGCCGCGGCGGCGTCCTTCAGGTCCGGCTCCGCTCCCTCCGGCACCGCCGGCCCCGCGTCGGACGTGGCGTCGGCCTCGTCGCCGCCGCTCGGGTCGATGCCGCTCTCGGTCGCCGGGGTGTCCGATCCGGTCGTCTCTCCGAGGGACGTGCTGGCGAGCTCCGGGTCGTCCGCCAGCATCTCTCGCGGCGCGTCGGACCCTCCGAGCTCGGCCGGGACGATGCCCTCGGTGGCGGTCTCGGCCCACGGCCCTTTCTCACTCACTTCAGCCTCCCCGGGCGTCGTTCCGCCGCGCTGTTCGCTCGGCTGATACTGGACAGGGGCGTTTGTGCCTATGACAGGGGAGCGCGGCATCTTCTCCGGGTGCGTCTGGCGCGTCTCCGGATAGAGCGAGCGAGCATCGAGGCTTCCGCCCTCGGTATTGCGGAGCACCGGTCCGCTCGGGCTGGCGGCCGCGATCGGCGCCTCACGCCCAAGCCGCGCCAGTGTGAGCGTCCCCTTGGTGTACACCTCCGCGATCCGCGGGGGCGTCACCGTCCTGCTGTCCGGGAAGTTCCGCAGGCCGGCGGCCGCCGCGCCCGGATAGAGCCCCTCGACCAGCCCCATCGCGTCCACCAGGCCCGCCTTCTTGACGAGCAGTCCCTCGAGCAGGTCCACCCCCGCGTCGAGGTTGTTGTTGATGTCCCTCACCACGGCCTCGATTGGCTCGCTCTTCTCAGCGATCTCACCGACGCCCGCGGTCGCCGCGTCGAGGCCGGTCGTGATCTGACGCAGAGCGACGATCGTCGAGACCAGGTAGTAGACGAGCGCGAGGACGATCAGCACAACCGCGACGATGAGCACCACTCCTGCTGCAGGCATCGCTCCCCCTCAGTCCGCGTCGTCGACGATCTCGTCGAGGGAGCCGCCGTAGCCGGCGACCACCTCGACCGTTTGCTTTACCTGTGACTGGGTGGTGAGCAACAGCGGGACGGCGTCCAGGTCCTTCGACCCGGCCTGCGCCGCCGCGGCAACCCGGTTGACGCTCGGCACGATGCTGCGCGCCGCGTCCAGCACGCCCTTGAGGAGATACACGACCACGGGCAGGACTACCACGAGCAGGAGTACGTCGCCTATCCACCAGAGGGTCATCGCGGCCTCCTCTCCGCAACAACCGCGGCCTTGGCGGCGATGCCGGGCATGGCGCCGACGATGACGTCGAACTGGGCGTTGATGGCCTTGACGGCCGGCTCGAGCGGGCGCAGATGCTCGGTTTCCACGGTCTCGAGAGCGTCGGCCAGAGTCGCGAGTCCCTTCGAGGCCGACTCGAGGCCGGCCCGGATCCGGATCAGCGCCACCGCGACCACGGCCACCGCGACGACGGCGAGCAGGACGCTCAGAAGGACGAGCGTGTCGGTCTCGCTCATGACTCGCCGTACCCGTCGGTCAGGGCGCTCATGTAGCGGTCTTGGACCACGGCTTCCTCCCCGATCAGGCCGAGCACCGGGGCCGTGGCCTCGAGCTTCGGGATGTTGGCTGTGTTACCGGCGACCTTGCCGGCCACCTCGAGAAGGCCCGCGACCGACGTGTCGATGTCGTCGACGGTCCTAACGAGCACGAGGAGCAGGAACGCGACGATCAGCGCCGCAACGAGGCCGATGCCGAGCGAGACCGCCCAGAGCGTGTTGGCGGAGACCGCGAGTGTCGTCATTTGCCGACCGCCACCTTTCGCAGCGCGCGCGCCGAGCGCAGGATCCTCACTCCGGAGTCGTTGATCCGGTCGATGCCCGCAAGCTCGTCGGTCTGCGCGCGCACCACCTCGACGCCCTCGACCGCCCCTCGGGCCTGCCCCGCGATCCCGCGTGCGAGCAGCACGATGGTTATGACGATCGCCGCCGCTACGGCGATGACCACGATGCCGAGCACGAGCCCGATCCACCAGCCCGTGGACGCACCGATCACAGTGGCCATCTCACACCTCCGGAGGTTGTTGTGCAGACAATAACCCGGGTGACTAGTGCGCCGCCATAGCGCCCTGCAGCTCCTCCGTGAACGCGCCCGACGTCATCACGTCGGAGAACATCGGGTAGTCGAACTTGATCGCGTTCTCATGCTCCTCGGCTGATGTGGCCGCGACGCAGTCCGACAGCGTGATGACTTTGTAGCCCTTCTCGTAGCCGGTGCGCATCGTGGACTCCACGCAGCAGTTGGTCAGGAAGCCGCCGAGCGCGATCGTCTCGATTCCGCGGGCGCGGAGGATGAAGTCGAGGTTCGTGGTGGCGAAGGTGTCGAGACCGCGCTTGCCCTCGACGACCACGTCACCTTCCTGCGGTGCGAGCGCGTCGACGATGTTCGCGCCCCATTCGCCCTTCACGAACGCGGTGGAATCGACGACGCCCTTCAGGATCCCATAGGGGTGCTGTGAGATCTCTCCGTAGCCGGGGACGAAGGTGATCGGCGCATGGACGACCGTGGCCCCGGCGGCGCGGGCGGCTTCCACTAGCCGGCGCGCGTTGTCGAGCATGCCGGTGCTCTGCATTACGTCCTGAACCGCCCCGTGGAGGGCGCCGCCCTCCGAGGCGAAGTCGTTCTGGAACTCGATCAGGACTACGGCGGTGCGCTTTGGATCGAACGCCATGGTGCCTCCTTACGACGTGACGGACGTTAGCTGCACTCTAAGGCCCGCTCGGCCTCGGCAACCAGGCTCTTCACGATCTTGGCGGCTGGTCGCACGTCCCTGATGAGCCCTACGCTCTGACCGCTGAACGGCACCAGCTCGTGCATCCGCCCGCCGGTGACGGCGTCCATGATCTCCCCCCGTAGCCGCTCGGCCTCGGCGGCGGCGTCCCCCGCGCGCGATTCCCACTCGCCCACGAACTCGGTGCGGATCACTCGCGGCACGACCTCGTAGGCGCCCGGCGGCGGCGGCGGCATGATGGCGCCCCACGTCTCGAAGCGCACCGTTTGCTCCGACTCGGCCTCGACGATCCGGCGCTTCCAGCTCTCGTGGGTGGACGCCTCCTCTGACGCCAGGAAGCGCGTGCCGACGTTAGCTCCGGCCGCGCCCAGCACGAGCGCCGCGGCCAGCCCGCGGCCGTCGGCGATCCCGCCCGCGGCGAGCACCGGAGTAGGCGCCACAGAGTCGACCACCTGCGGGACGAGCGCCATGAGGCCCGGCCCGCCGGCCATCCCCTGGCCGCCGGCCTCGCTGCCCTGCGCGATCACCACGTCGACACCGAGCGCCGCGGCCTCGCGCGCCTGCTCGACGTTGTGGACCTGCTGTATCACCTTCGCGCCGGCGGCATGCGCCCGCTCGACCAATCCGCCCGGATCGCCGAGTGCGAGCGACACCGCCGCGGGACGCGCTTCGAGCGTCGCCTGGAACGCGTCATCGTCCAGGGTCGGTACGACGTGGTTCACGACGAACGGGCGGTCGGTGACCGCGCGGACGCGCTCGATCTGCTCGGTGATGGAATCGGCCGTGCTGAAGATCCCGGCGATAGTTCCGATCGCGCCCGCCTCCGACACCGCGGCGACCAGTTCGGGTGAGGTGGCCGGCCAGATCGCGGCCTGCAGGATCGGGGCTTCGATGTCGAGCAGCTCGCAGAACGGCGTGCGAAGCACGACGGCTCCTTCGACGGGGCCGGCTTAGGCTACGCCGCCTCTTCGCGGCGCGCCTTCTCGCGCGGGCCGAAGAAGGCCGACGTAGAGATGCCGCGGTCGTAGTCGGACCAGCTGGCGCCGTCGGCGAGCGTCCGCTCTATGCGGTCGAAGCTGCCGAGGTTGCCGCCGAGGTTGTCCACGAAGTGCACGAGCGTGGCCTCGCGAGTGCACGGGACGACCGGGCTGCCGTGCTCGAGCTTGCCGTGGTGGCTCAGGATGATGTGCAGGAGGCCCTCGGCCTCGGCGGGCGGGAAGCCCTCGATCCGCTCGATCTCGCGCCGCACCTTGTAGTAGCCGAGCGGGATTTCGCCGAGCAGCTTGCCGTGGTCGGTGAGCTCGATCGCCCCGTTGACCGTCGAGTAGACCTCGATCTTGCCGATGTCGTGCAGAAGAGCACCGGTGACCGCCAGGTCGCGGTCGACACCGCCGCGGAAGGGCCCGCTCGCCAGGACGCTCACGCCCTGGGCCACCGACAGGCAATGCTCCAGCAGCCCGTGGCGGTAGGCCTGGTGGTAGTACTTCGCCGCCGGCGCGGAGTGGTAGGAGGCACCGGTCTCGGTCGTACGGTCGATCAGGCGCGCGAGCAGCGCGCGCAGGTGGGGGCGCTGGACCGTCTCGACCAGCTCGTCGAGCTCGGCCGCCATCTGCTCGTAGGGCACCGGCGGCGCCTCGGTCAGGTCGCCGAGCTCGTACTCGTGCTCGGCGGCGACGCGCATCCGCTTCACCGTGACGCCCGCCCCGTAGCGCTCGTCCACCGAGTAGCGGCCGAGCACGCGCACGATCGATCCGGCCGGGCAGATCGGCGCGAGCGCCTCGACCTCGTCCCAGATCACCGCCTCGACGGCCCCCGTCATGTCACCCAGCTGGAGCTTCAGGAAGGGCTCGCCGTTGCGTCGCTGGCGCCTCGTGTGAGCGCGGACAACGAAGACCTCGTTTAGCTCCTGGCCGTCGGCCAGGTCGCGTACGAAGCACCGAGTCGGGGTCAAGGTCGTCTGCTCCATTGGGATTGCCAAGGTAAGGCCGGACTCGGACGGTTTAGCCTGCGCGGCATGGCTGTCCTAGTAGCCGGTGGCACCGGCGCCCTGGGGAGCGCTGTGGTCCGCGAGCTGCTCGACGCAGGGCACCACTGCACGGTCACCTGGATCGTCGACCGCGAGCTGGAACGGGGACGGGCCGAGTTCGGGGACAGCGCCTATTTCATCCGGGCCGACCTGCTCGATCCGGACGCTGCCGATCAGGCGGTGGCGTCGGTCCCGGACCTGGACGGAGTGGTCGACCTCGTCGGCGGCTTCGCCTCAGGGCCGCTGGTGCACGAGACGACCTTGGAGGAGTTCGACCGCATGATGCGGCTGAACCTCACGCCCGCCTTCAACCTCGCCCGGGCCGCGATGCCGCGCCTGATCGAGCGCGGCGGCGGCCCGTTCGTCGCGGTGTCGGCACGGCCGGCGCTGCGGCCCTTCCCGGGCGCCGCGGGCTACATCACGGCCAAGGCCGCGGTGCTGGCATTCGTCCGGGCGCTCGACGCCGACTACCGCTCGAAGGGCATTCGGGCCAACGCGATCCTGCCGAGCGTGATCGACACGCCGGCCAACCGCGCGGACCAGCCCGACGCGGACTACTCCAAGTGGGTCCAGCCGTCCGAGATCGCGAGGGTCGTGCGTTTCCTCGTCTCGGATGAGGCCGCCGTCGTGACCGGTGGCGCGATTCCGGTCTACGGCCGCGCGTAGTAGCCGAGCGCGCGCTCGCCCAGCTGCTTCGTCACGCTGCCGTTTCGCATCGCGCCAATAGGTGCGCCGATGAACGGAACCAGCCTGCCCGCATAGCGGCGAGCCACTCGCTGCGCCACGTACTTCGCCAGTCGAAGGTGCAGGGCCTCGGTGTTGCGCCCGAGCAGCGCCTGCTCGGCCATGGCCTGCGCCATTCGCTTGCCGACGCCGTCGAGCGCCTCACGCGCCGCCGCCGGCGTGTCGTACAGGCCCTGAAGCGCCAGGTACTCCGCCGGGCGCATTGGGTGGTTCGGGTCATAGCCGTACGCGGCGGCGATGTAGAAGACCATCCGGCTCTGGATCCAAAGCAGCGCCACGAGATCGGGCGCCGCCGTGACCACTCCGCCGATGCCGAGCGCGCCGCCCTCGAGCCGCGCGAGGCGCACGTGCTTCTTGAACGCGACGCGCGCCAGCTGCTCGGGTGTGTGGCCGGGACCGGCGATCTGGACCCACTCCGCGGCCTGGGGCCCGAAGCGCTCGGCGGCCGCAAGCGCGATGTACTCGGGTGCGCGGTCTGGCTCCGCCAAGATGCGGTCCCAGACACGCTTCGGCGGGCGCTCGATCTGCTCGATCTCGACTGTTTCCGGCACCGCGCGCAGGGTAGCCTGGCCTCATGGGGACAGATACCGGAACAACGCCCACGCACGGCATTCTCAGCGAGGACCACAAGGACGATCGGGACCAGCTGATCGAGCTGCTCACGAGGGCGTACTGGATGGAGATCGAGACGGTCGTGAGCTACATCTCGAACTCGATCAACCCCGACGGCGTGCGCGCACAGGAGATCATCGAGTCGCTCGAGGAGGACGTCCAGGAGGAGCTCGGCCACGCGCGCCAGTTCGGCCAGCGCATCAAGGAGCTCTACGGCGTCGTCCCGGGCTCGCTCGACTTCCATGCCGAGCAGAACTATCTCCAACCGCCCGACGACCAGGTCGACATCGTTCACGTCATCAAGGGCGTGATCGAGGCCGAGACGGGCGCGATCGAGCACTACAACCGCATCATCGAGTTCTGCGAGGGCCGCGACCCCGTGACGCAGGACATGGTGATCCAGATCCTCCACGACGAGGAGGGGCACCGGCGCCTCTTCGAGGGCTTCCTCCGCGAGTACAAGGCGGAGGGGCTGGTTTAGCCGTTTAGCGCGTCCGCGACCAGCACAATCGCTCCAAACAGGCCCGCCGCGGCGGCGATGACCCCGACCAACGTCGGCGAGGGGCCGCCGTGGATGCCGGTGGCGTGGACCGCCGCGTGCCCCTTTCCGCGCTGAAGCAGCCAGCGGTTGACCGGATAGGCGCAGAAGCCGGCACTGAAGAGGGCGAACGAGAGCGAGCCCCAGAACAGCACGTCGTCGAGCCCGGCGTCCATCGCGCCCGGGATGACGAGGATGATCGCGTTGTCGACGAGCTCCATCACCGCGATCGAGAGCGTGTCCGAGGCGAACGCGATCGGGATCACCGCAGCGAGCGCGAGGCCGGCCCGGAGCAGCGGCCAGCTGGTCAGCGAGTAGCCGAAGACGAAGGCGAGGACGATCGCGAGCACGATCGTCGCCTCGTTCGACCAGCCGAGCGCGGTCCCGATGATGACGCCGACGACCTCGCCGAGTGCACAGCCGGTGAGGCAGTGCAGCGTCGCGCTGAGCGCCATCCGGTTGACGTCCATGTCGTGGCCGGCGTGCATCTCATGTCGCGCGTGCGCATCCATGACGTCACCAAACGCTAGATACCATCGTGTCGCTACTCGGCGAGGTAGCTCAGTTGGTAGAGCACACGACTGAAAATCGTGGTGTCGCCAGTTCGATTCTGGCCCTCGCCATCTGGCGGCTGCGGCGCATCGCCTGACTGCGTCCTCGGTCGCTCGCGTGCGGAGCACGCGTCGCTCCCTGCGTCCTTGTCAGGCGGGCGCCTCGCTCGCCAGATGGCGAGTGCTGCGCCCTCGCAATCTACGGCCTTGGCGGGTGTGCCCGTCCTGGAGCCTCTCGCGAAAGCAGCGTGGTCATCGAGTGTCTGACGGCCGCTGGTGCGGTTTCGCGACGGCGGGTGGCCGGCCGCAGCCGCCAGCCGAGAGGCGACATTAGGCTCTGGGATGCTCTGGAGGACAAGGCGCGCGCTAGTCAGCCGTCTGCGAAGCCGGAGTGGTGGTTGGGCGCCGCGACCTCGTCGGCGCGCTACGTTCTGGGTGTGCAGGCGGAGCTTCGCGACGGGCGGATCTACACCCTCGACCGTAGGCTGCGCGCCTGCCGCTGAGTCCTTGCGGAGTGCCGCGGGCGCATTCCTGCTCCTCCTCCTTCCGCTGAGTGCATGCGGCGCGGCGCACGGGCCGTCCCAGTCGCAGTCGCGACCCAACGTCGTGGTGCTGCTCACCGACGACCAGACGGTCGAGTCGATGCGCGTGATGGCTGGCGCGCAGGCGGAGCTGGCCGGGGCCGGGACGACCTTCGACCGCTCGTTCGTCTCGAACCCGCTCTGCTGCCCGTCGCGCGCCACGCTCTACACGGGCCAGTACACCCACAACCACGGTGTGATTGGCAACCGCCCCCCGGATGGGGGCTACGGGCGGCTCGACAAGCACGAATGGCTGCCGGTATGGCTGCAGCGGGCCGGCTACCACACCGTCCACATCGGGAAGTTCATGAACGGCTACGGGCAGGACTCGCCGCCGACCGAGGTGCCGCCGGGCTGGAACGAGTGGTACACGTCCGTCGATCCCTCCACCTACGACTTCACGAACTACGAGCTGAACGAGAACGGGGTCGTCCGTACCTACGGCGAGTACTCCACCGACGCCTACTCGACCCGCGCGGTGGACGCGGTGCGGCGGCTGGCGCCGTCCGAGCAGCCGTTCTTCCTCTCGGTCGCGTTCCTGGCCCCGCACTCCGGCTCGCCGCGCGAGACCGACGATCCGCCCGGCGTCTTCACGCCGATGCCAGCCCCGCGGCACCGCGACCGGTTCGCCAGTGAGCCCCTGCCCCACAGCCCGGCCTTCGACGAGGTGAACGTGTCCGACAAGCCGAGCTTCATTCGCCGCCTTCCGCGCCTGACTGCCAAGCGCGTGGCCGCGATCACGGAGAACTACCGGCAGGAGCTGGAGTCGCTCCTCGCTGTCGATGAGGGCATCGTCCAGGTGGTGGGCGCGCTGCGCGAGGCGGGCGAGCTCAACCGCACGCTGATCGTGTTCACCTCGGACAACGGGTTCTTTCATGGTGAGCACCGCGTCCCGTTCGGCAAGGTCAAGGTCTACGAGCCCTCGATCAGGGTGCCGCTGATCCTCCGCGGACCGGGCGTCCCGGCGGGCGCGCGGCGCCGCCAGCTGGTGACGAACGCGGACTTGGCGCCGACGATCCTCGACGCGGCGGACGCCGTCCCGGCCGGACGGGTGCCGGACGGACGCTCGCTGTTCCCGCTGCTGCGCGACCGCGGCCTGGCCTGGGGGCGCGAGCTGCTCGTGGAGGGCGCGCCCGGGTTCCAGACCGTGGCGTACGAAGCGCTTCGGAACGACCGCTTCGTGTACGCCGAGCACGACAACGGCGAGCGCGAGCTGTACGACCTCCGGCGCGACCCGGACCAGCTGGACAGCTTGGACGGCGACCCGGGCTACGAGTGGATCGAGGCGCGCCTCGCCAAACGCCTGGCGGCGCTACAGAGGTGCGCCGGCGCGAGCTGCACCCGTCCCCCGCGCCTGAGGCTGGCGATGCTCGGCTGCCGCGGCCAGGTGAGGGGCGCATTCCTCGAGCGGGTCCGGATGCGGCGCCGGCAAGCCTCGACACTGCGGGCGCGCATCTGGACGCGCGACGGGCGCGTCGTGACGCTGGACCGCCGGCTACCGCGGGGCTGCCGCCGCTAGCTCTCCCGCAGCACGCGCTCTCAGGAAGAGGCACCAGAGCTGCGCGACGAGGTGTAGACGTCCCCCCGGGTTCGGCCTGCCCGGGAGACCGGCAAGTCGGTTGAATTCGAGGGCCGTTCGGACAAGCTGCTGCGCGATCGGGAGTGGCCGCCAAGCGGCAGCTATCGCATCTCCGCGCGAAGCGCGGTGCGCGCACGTTCAGCCCGCTCCGCCGGCGGGTAGCCCTTTGGGGGTGCGTCGACTCTTCATAGCCGGTCTCGTTGCGCTGCTCGTGGCACCAACGTCGGCCGCCGCCCGCGCGCCGGCCGGCTTCGTCGGCATGACGAGTGAGGACGTGCTCGCAGGGAGCCCCGCCTACCGGGCGCAGACGCTCGCCACCCAGCGCGCGAGCGGTGTCGAGCTGATTCGCCAGAAGTTCGACTGGGCGATGATCGAGAGCAGCCCGCGACGCTACGAACTCGGCTGGTACGACGGCTTCGTGCTCGCGGCCGCCAGCCACGGCATCCGAGTGCTGCCCGTCCTCTTCAACACACCCCGCTTCTACGCCCGGCAGCGCGGCAACGCCTTCTGCCCGCCGCGGCGAACCGCGCGTATGGCCAGGTTCGCCCGGGCGCTCGTCCGCCGCTACGGTCCACGCGGTTCGCTCTGGCGGCAGAACCCCGGCGTGCGGAAGCTGCCGATCAGGTCGTGGCAGATCTGGAACGAGCCGAACCTGCGCGTCTACTGGTGCGGCCGGCCGCACGCGCGGGCGTACGCGCGCATGCTGAGGATCGTCGGCAAGTCGATCAGGCGGGTGCATCGGCGTGCCGAGATCGTGACCGCCGGTCTCCCACCGAGCGAGCTGAAGGGCACCGTGCCGCTGCCGCGCTACATCCGCCAGCTCTACCGCGCCGGTGCGAAGCGCTGGTTTACAACGCTTGCGATCAACTCCTACGCACGCAACAACCGCGAGCTGGGCCGGCTGCTCCGCGGCACCCGCCACCTGATGAACGGCTGGGGCGACCGCCGCGCCAGGATCTGGGTGACGGAGCTCGGCTGGGGAGACCGCGGGCCGCGCCACCGCTTCATCGTCGGGAGCCGTGGCCAGGCGCGGCGCATCAGGGGGTCGTTCGCGTACGTGCGCCGGCACAGGCGGCGCCTCCGGCTGCGGGGAGTCGTGTACTACTCCTGGCGCGACGCCCCGCCCTACCCGCCGAACTACAAGGACATGTGGGGCCTGCACACCGGCCTCCTGCGGCTGGACGGAAGCCCGAAGCCCGCCTACCGCGCCTTCCGAAGCGCGGTACGCGTGTTCCGCTAGCCCTCGGGCTACGTCCTAGCGACGGCCTCGGCAGCGGGCGCTGGTCCTTCGTCAGGCGGGCGCCTCGCTCGCCAGATGGCGAGTGCTGCGCCCTCGTCACTCCCGGCCGCGGCGCATCGCCGCGCATCCGCAATCATTGCCCGCATCGCCGCCCGCGTCACCATTGCGTTCATCGCGGTTGTCGCCATCGCGTGGCTCGCTGTGGGCTATCGCTCGGTCGTGCTCGGCGAGCGGGGCGAGCGGCTCGCCGAGCGGCCTGGGCAGAACGCGGCTCAGGTACGAGAGGCGGAGCGAACGCTGGAACGGGCGCGCTTCCTGAATCTCACTACGCGCCCGTTGCTCGTTGAGGGCCTTCTTCTGGCGAGGCATGGCCGCTACCGGGAGGGGATCGACCTGCTCGAGAAGGGCGTGCAGCGCGAGCCGGACAACGTCGTGGCGTGGGGGATACTGGCCCAGGCGACAGCGCGCCAGGATCCGGCTCGGTCACGACAGGCGCAGAGGCAGATCGCGCGCCTGAGCCCGCCGGTTGGCCGGCAGGACTAGTCGTTCGCGATGAGAGGATCCCCGCCAGTTCGCATCGCGGAGGAGAGACGAGTGGAGACGACGCGTCGTCAGCTGGTTCAGAAGACCGCCCTGTTGGCGCCGTGAGCCGCGCCGGGCGGCGTGCCTCTGAGCTGGTCGAAAAGGTCTACCGCGCTGGTGTCGGCTATTACGAGGATCGCGCGCTTGGGCTGCTCGCGTCGGCCGAAGACGGCACCGCCGGTGCGGTCGAGCGCTTCCATCGGTGGGGCGCGGCGCTGACGGCCGAGGGCGCACGGGAGGTTCTCGCTCGCCAGCACGGGTTTGCGACGTGGGAGGAGCTGTGCATGCACGTCGAGGAACTGGACGCGCGCGGTGACGCCTTCGTGCTCGCCGTCGAGAGAATCGAGGCGCACGATCCGGCCGGGCTCCACGGGCAGATCGAGCGCTCGCCGTCCGTTATCGCCGACGTCGGCACCAACGGCAACGATCTGCTGGGTCTCGCGGCGGCGACCTGCGAGGAGCGCTTGGTGCGGGTGCTGCTCGAGCATGGCGCCGATCCTGCCCGCGGCAACGCGCACGGCTGGACGGCGCTGCATCAGGCGGCCTACAGCGGGCTGCCGGCGCTCGCCCGCATGCTTGTGGACGCCGGCGCGCCGCTCGACGCGTCGGGCCGGGGGGATGGCGGCACGCCGCTCGTGGTCGCGCTCTTCTGGGGCAACCGGGAGACCGCGGACCTGCTGGCGGAGCACGGGACCGCGCCCGGCAACCTTCGCGTCGCGGCTGGCCTGGGTCGGCTCGACCTGATCGAGGAGCTGGTCCCGGCGCCGGGCCGCCCGGCGCCGGCCGCCGGCAGGTATCGCAGCTTCTACAGGCCGCACAGCGGCTTTCCGGCCTGGCGGCCGTCCGACGCCCCCCACGAGGTGATCGACGAGGCGCTTGCGTGGGCTGCGCGTAACGACCGCGCCGACGCGCTCGACCTGCTCGCCGCTCGCGGCGCGGTGCTTGACGCCGACGTCTACCGCGGCACCGCGCTCGCGTGGGCGGCCGCGAACGGGCAGCTCGGCTCCCTGCGACGGCTGCTTGCTCTCGGCGCGGATCCAGACGCGCGGACCACCTTCGGCGGCCCGGACCATGGCGAGGGAGCGACCGCGCTTCACCTCGCCGCGCAGAGCAACCAGGTCGACGCAATCCGAGCTCTGCTCGACGCCGGCGCGGACCCCGAGATCCGCGACGCGCGCCACAACGGCACGCCGGCAGGCTGGGCCCATCACGGCGGACAGACTGCCGCAGTCGAGCTACTGCGCGAGTACGGCCGGTGAGGTCCGTCGCCCGATCGCCGCGATCGCGTGCGGCCACGCGAGCAGGGCCCTCGCGGCTCCAGGTCTACACCGACCCGCTGCAGCATGCGCTCATCGCGGCGACCGTCGTCGCGCCGCTTGTCCCGCGGGCCGGGCGCCGGGTCGTAGCAACTGCGGTCGCCTCGGCGCTTGTGATCGACGTCGACCACGCTGTCGCGGCTCGGTCGCTGCGGATCCGGGCGACGACGTCGCTTGCCACGCGGCCGCGGAGCCACAGCCTGCTCACGGCCGTCGGCGCGGGCGGGATCGTGGCCGTGGCCGCCGGCCCGTTTCACGGGTGGGCGACGTTCGGCGGGCTCGTCTCGCATCTGCTGCACGACGCCGGCGACCGGGCGGCACCCACCCCGATGCTCTGGCCCTTCGCGTCCGCCCGTCAGCTCGGGCGTCGCTGGCAGCTCGCCGGGACCGCGGTCCTCGTGCTCTGCTCCGTGGCGGTCAGCCGCGCGACGGCGAGGCAGCTTGACCCCCAACAGGCGTGATGCGAGAGTCGCACTGTATGTCTCGCCGGGCGGGTTCCGTGCTGCTCGTGGTGATCAGTGTCGCGCTGGTCCCCGCCTTCGCCAGTCCTGCGGCGAGCGCCGCCACGCCATGCCCAGCCAGCTTCACCGTATTGCACAACGACCGGGTCGGGCCGATGTCCATCCCGCGCGGCCCCTACTTCCTGGAGCCGACCGGGCTGGGATGCTCGACCGCGGCGACGCTGCTTCGCCGTTTTCTGAACGACTTCGACGGGTCGCTGCCCGGCGGCTGGACCACCGCCCCGACCGGGCTCGGCTTCGTCAATCCCAGGACGAACCAGTCGTTCACGCTGCGGACGGTGGCGCCGCCGAACGGCGGCGGGGGCGGGCGATGTCCCGGCACGTTCACGGTCGAGCACAACGACCGGATCGGCGCGCTGCGACTGCGCGCGGGCCGCTACTCGATCAGGACGCGCCGGATGTCATGCGCGGCCGCCAGCCGGCAGTTTGCCTTCTTCCTCGACTACGACTATGCCGGAACGCTGCCGCCCGGCTGGGGGCTGAATATCGCGCAGAAGCGGTTCTCGCGTGGCCGGTCCTCGTTCACCGTCAGGTTTGTCGGGAGCGGCGGGGGCGGTGGCGGTGGCGTGCATCCGCATCACGCGATCACGTGTCCCGGCACCGTGACGCTCGCCGCGGGCACGACGATCGGCTCGCTGGTCATACCGGCCGGCCCCTACTACGTGGACGTGTTCAGCGCCCTCTCTTGCTCCAAGGCCACGGCGCTGTTCAAGCAGTTCGCCGCGGCCGGCGGGGCGCCTCCGGACTGGGTGGTCGAACCGGAGACCGGCACCTTCCTGCTGGGACGCGACGGCTTTCAAATCGAACCGGCGTCCTGACGCCATCTGGTTGCGGCAAGCGTCGCCGTGGCCACTAGGGCAGCAAGCAAGATCGCGAACAGCCAGGGGAAGCCGGCGCCGTCCCCGGGCTGCGTGCTCGCCCTCCGGGCCCCGGTAGCGGGCTCGGTCCGTGGCTCTGAGGGCGCGGACACCGCGAACGTGCGCGCGTCCACGGTGGCGACGAGGCTGCCGACCGCGTCCCGCAGCCGCACGCGGCTGCCGTCCGGGCTCAGTCGCAGCTTGTAGCCGGAGAGATCGCTCTCCGGCGGCAGCATCTCGAGGTCGATGCAGGCAGCCGTCGCCCTCACGGTGTCGAGCGCATGGATGAAGGTCTCGTCGCCGCCGCCGTAGAGCGTGTACGCCCAGCGGCCGTCCTGGCTCATGGTCCGCGTCATCGGCAGCCCGCCCATCTGCTCGCCGGGGTCGCGCGGATCGACGACATCGCTTGCGGCGAGGCGCCCGGTCCGCGTGTCGAGCGCGCGAACCCGGTAGTCGAGGAAGTCCGGGGAGCTGCCGTACTGGATCAGGTAGAGCCAGTGGCCGTCCGGGGAGATCGCGTCCAGGGTGAAGAACCCGTGCAGAGAGAGCTCGCGCCGAATCACGAGCTCCCTCGCATCGAGCACCGCGAGCCGGGTGCTCGTGGGCGGGAAGACGCGGGTCGGCCGCGCGAGCACGAGGACGCGCCCGTTCGCGGACAGGCCGGTCGTGGCTCCATCGAACGCCACCGGTGCGACTCGCCAGTGACCGCTGATTTGTCGTGAACGAATCACCCGCCCGCCCGCGCGCCGGACGACGGTCACCAGCGTGTCCTCCCCCTCGCGCCGAGTAATCAGGCGCTCGTCGCCGCGAGGAGCGACTGCGCCCGCCTTGCCGCTGGCGGACGAGGGGAGCGGCGGCCCCGCGGCGCCCGCGGGTGAAGCCGGCGCGAACACCGCAAGTACGAGGCCACCGAGGAGAAGCCGGCGAAAGACGGTCACGTGGCTGTTACACCGAGCGCCGAGCGATGGTTCCCACTAACGTCGGCATATGGCCAAATCACTAAGTGATGAGCAGGTGCGTGCGCGCATCGAGCAGCTCGAGACTGAGGAGCGCTCGCTGCGCCACGACGAGAGCGAGGCCGGCGCCGCGGGCGGCGAGGGCGTTGCCGCCGATGCCAATCGACTTGAAGAGCTGCGGGTCGAGCTCGACCGGCTCTGGGACTACCTGCGCCAGCGCCGCGCGCTGCGCGATGCCGGACGCGACCCGGAGGAGGCGGAGCTCCGGGACGCAGGCACAGTGGAGCGCTACCTCGGCTGACCCTCCGGCCTACCGTACTCAGACCGCGCGCGGGCTCAGGCGCCGAGGCCTTCCGTCATCGCAAAGCCCGCCCGCTGTTGGAAGACCAGGTCCCGGGCCGTGTCGAGGGCGCTCGCGACCGCTCCGAGAACGATCGCGTCCTGACCCAGCTCGCCCTCGGCGATGGGCGGGGCCAGCGGGGTCAGCTCGGCCAGACGGCGCTCGAGCGGCGGCCGCAGCAGGTCGATGTTGCTGCCGATCCCGCCTCCCAGCAGCACGAACTCCGGATCGACGATCGCGGCGACCGTGCCGACCACGAGGGCAAGCCGGTTCGCCTCCGCCTCCACGGCGGCCAGGGCGAGCTCGTCGCCCGCTCGCGCGGCTGAGAACACGCGCTTGGCGGAGGTCGCCCCCGCCATCCCGAGCCGCTTCGCGGTCCGCACGACCGCGTCCGCCGAGGCGGCCTCCTCAAGGATCCCGCGCCGCCGGGCGTCGCGGCCGTCCGGCTCGACCTCGTCGGCGCCCAGCGGCAGGTAGCCCACCTCGCCGGCTGCCCCGTGGGCACCGCGGTAGAGCTCGCCGTCGATGATCACGCCCATGCCGATTCCGGTGCCCACCGAGACGTAGACGAATGTGCCTGCGTCGCGCCCGCTGCCATAGCTGCGCTCGCCCACGGCTGCGAGGTTCGCGTCGTTGTCGAGCGCGACCGTGGGCGGGAGCGCCTCACGCAGCGAGCTCATCACGCCGGGCCGGGCCCAGCCGGGCACGTTGGGCGCGTAGCTCAGCCTGTCGCTGTCCGGGTCGAACACGCCGGGACCGCCGACGACCGTATGCGCCACGCGCTTCCAGGTGAGGCCGGCGGCCGCGACCACGTCGTGCGCCACCTCGCCGACGGCCTTGACGAGCGTGCCGGCCCCCCGGGCGCGGTTGCGCTCGTCGCGACGTGCGACGATCTCGCCCGCGAGGTCGGCGGCCGCGATCCGGATCCACGCCCGCCCGATGTCGATGCCCACGACGTAGCCGGCGGTGGGGTCGACCTCGTACAGCATCGCCGTTCGGCCCGGCGAAGGGCTCGCCGGCCCGACGGGGCGCACCAGCCCTGCGCCCTCGAGGTTGGCGAGCGCCTGGGAGACGGTCGGCTTGGACAACCCGGCAATGCGCGCGAGGTCCGGTCGCGACGACGGGCCGGCGGCCCTCAGGTGCTCGAGCAGCGTCCGCTCGTTGTGCGCGCGAAGGAGGCGGGGGGTGCCCGGCGCCGCGGCGCGGCCTGGTCGGTCTTGACCGGACATAGTTAAGAAAGTATCTTAATTCGCGTGGCGGACCAAACCGCTGGCGCCCCCGAGCACGACTTCGTGCTCGGCATCGACTTTGGAGGCACGAAGATCGCGCTTGCCACCGCGACGCTGGACGGGCGTCTCATGGAGTCCGACCGGCTCGACACGGACGCCGGGCAGGGCGCCGTCCAAGCTGTCGATCGCGCCGTGGCGCGCGCGGAGCAGCTCCTCACCGCCGCTGCTCGGGACGGCGGCGGTCGCTGCGTCGCGGTGTCCGCCGTCAGCCCCGGGATCGTCTACGAGGACCACGTGGAGCTTGCCCCGAACGTGCCGGGGTGGCAGCAGCTCGAGCTGCCCGCGTTGCTGCGCGAGCGCTTCCAGCCCGCGCTGCTCGCGGTGGGCACCGATGTGAAGGCCGCCGCGCTGGCGGAGCTGCGCTGGGGGAGTCTGCGCGGCGCCGATCCAGCGATTCTCCTGATCCTCGGCACCGGCATCGCCGCGGCCCTCGTCGCCGGCGGCGAGGTGCTCCACGGCGCCAACGGCGCCGCCGGCGAGATCGGCTACAGCCTGCGCGGCACGGGCGAGGAGACCGGCGCCGCCGAGGGCCACGCCCCGCTGGAGGAGTTCGCCGGCGGCCGCGCGATCGGCGAGCGCGCGAGCGAGCTGCTCGGGACGCCGCTCACCGCGGCCGACGTGTTCGAGCATCCGGATCCCCGCGCCTGCGAGCTGCTCGAAGCCGCCCTCGACGCTCTCGCGGTGCAGGTGGCGAACATGGCGATCCTGCTCGACCCCGCGCGAATCGCGGTCGGGGGAGGGTTGATGAGCCGGCCGGACGCGGTGCTCGAGGCGCTCGGCCGCAGGCTGCGGCTGGCGGCTCCGTTTCCGCCCGAGCTCGTCCCGGCGGAGTTCATCCACGACGGCCCCCTGCGCGGCGCGATCGCGCTTGCGCTCGACGAGGTCGCGGCATGAGCGGATGCACGAAGGTCACTCCCATGCAGTGAAAGGAGAGGGAATGAACAGCAGGTCCAGGATGTCCACGCTCGCAGCGGTTGCAGTGGCGCTTCTCTTCGCGCTCGGGCTCGCGGCGTGTGGAGGCGACGACGACGACAACGGCGGTGGTGGCGGCGGAGGCGGCGATGGAGGAGGCGGCGGCAAGACGGTCGCGCTCCTCCTCCCGGAGACCAAGACCACGCGTTACGAGGAGAAGGACCGGCCGCTGTTCACGGCCAAGCTCAAGGAGCTCTGCCCGGACTGCAAGCTCATCTACGCCAACGCGAGCCAGGACCCGAACAAGCAGCAGCAGCAGGCCGAGGCGGCGATCACGAAGGGCGCGAATGTGCTCGTGCTCGACGCCGTGGACGTCGCATCGGTCGGGCCGATCGTCCAGCGTGCGAATCAGAAGGACATCCCGGTGATCGCCTATGACCGGCTCATCCCGGATGAGGACATCGCCTACTACGTGTCCTTCGACAACGTCAAACAGGGGCGTATTCAGGCGCAGACGCTGCTCGACAAGCTCGGCTCGGCCAATGGCAAGTCGATCGTGATGGTGAACGGCGCGCCGACCGACCCCAGCGCGGGCGACTACAAGAAGGGCGCGCACCAGGTGTTCGACAAGAGCGGGATCAAGATCGCCAGGGAGTTCGACACCCCGGACTGGAGCCCGGACAAGGCGCAGCTCCAGATGGAGCAGTCGATCACGGCGCTCGGCAAGAACGGCTTCGTGGGCGCCTACTCGGCGAACGACGGCATGGCGGGAGGGATGATCGCGGCGATGAAGAGCGCCGGGATCGACCCCTCGACGAAGCCCACCACGGGCGGCGACTCCGAGGCCGCTGCGATCCAGCGGATCCTGACCGGCGAGCAGTACTCGACGATCTACCTCGCCATCAAGCAGCAGGCCGAGACCTCGGCGGAGCTCGCGGTGGCAGCGGCCGAGGGCAAGGAGGCTCCGTCAGGGACCGTCAATGCCAAGGTCGACAACGGCGCGAAGCAGATTCCGTCGGTACTGCTGTCTCCGATCGCGGTGACGAAGGACAACATCAACGACACCGTGATCAAGGACGGCTTCCTGAGCGTTGACGAGATCTGCACGGGCAAGTACAAGGCGGCCTGCGACGAGGCGGGCATCGGGTAGTCGCCCGCGTACAGTGGAGGCATGAGCCGGCCGCTGCCGATCGCCTGCAGCCTCTCCGGCGCCGACTTCGCGGCGCGTGTGGATGAGCTGAAGGCGCTCGGCGGCGACGGGCTCGTGTCCGTCGCCGAGGCGCCGGGCCGGGTCGTGCTCCATTTCCGCCCAGAGGCGGACATCCGTAAGCGGGTGGAGGCCGCGGCCGCCGCGGAGTCCGAGTGCTGCGCCTTCCTCGATTTCCGTGTCGAGCACGGCGCGGAGGCGACGACGCTCACGATCGCGGCGCCGAACGGCGGCGCCGAGGTCGTCGGCGAGTTCGCGACCCTGTTCTCCAGGATGCGCTGACCCTCGAGGCGCGCCCGAGTTCCGGCGAACGACGGCATTGAGGATGCGCCTCCCCCGGGGGGTGTGCTGAATAACTGGTCCTATGCGCCAGAAATTCAGCGCACCCCCTCAATGCCGTAGTTCAGGAGCGGCGGCCGCCGAGCCGCGGCGGATCGAGCCGGCGTAGCGGCGCGGGGATGTCCCCGCCCGGCATCGCCGTAATCAGGATGCGCCCCGCTAGCCTGCGCCGCCGATGCGACGTCTTCTCGCGATCCTGCTGCCGGTTGCAGCCCTCTTGGTGGCCGGCTGCGGAGGCGGAGACGACTCGGGCAGCGCGCTCGATTCGGCGCTCGCCTATCTGCCGAAGGACACGCCCTTCGCGGTCGCACTCGACACCGACGTCGGCGGCGACCAGTACCAGGCGCTCGGCACGCTGCTCGACAAATTCCCGTTCGGCGATCAGATCAAGGGGAGCCTGGTCCAGCAGCTCGAGCGCTCGAGCGGCGGCCTGAGCTTCGAGGACGACATAAAGCCGGTGCTCGGCAACCCGCTCGTGGTGGGCGCCGCGAACGCCGAGGCGATCACAGCGGACTCGAACGCCTTCATAGTCGCGGGGAACGCGAAAGACAAGGGGGCGCTCGACGACCTGATTGACAAGCTGAAGCCCAGCAAGGTGGGCGAGGCGTCCGGCGCCACGCTGTACTCGGACGGCGACAGCTTCACGGCGGTCGAGGGCGACGAAGTCGTCTTTGCAAACGACGAGAGCGAGCTGAAGCGAGCGCTCGACCGGGCCGACGGCGACGAGCACTTCGACGAGGACAGCTTCAACAAGGCGTTCGACGGACTCCCGGAGAGCGCCCTCGTGCGCGTCTATACCGATCTCGAGGAACTGCTGAAGAGCGATCCCGGCACGGTCGACGCTCGGAAGGTCAAGTGGATCGGCGCGCTGCGGACGCTCGGCGTCACGGCGACCGCGAAGGACGATGCGATCGACGTGGACTTTCGCGCTCGCACCGAGGCCGACCTCTCCGACCAGGACTTGCCGATCGCTCCCGGCGACGAGGCTCCTCCGGTCATCAAGCGTGACGGTGAGATCGGGGTCGGGATCCGCGATCTGGCGCACATCGTGCGCTTCGGGGAGAACGCCGGCCAGGCGATCGATCCCGCCGGATTCGGCGATTACCAGCGCGCGAAGCAGACGATCGACAAGCAGCTGGGGGTGAGCCTCGACGACGACCTGATCGGCCAGCTCACCGGGAACCTCTCGGCCAGCATCGCGCTCGACGGGGGCTTCGGTGTGCGTGCCGAGCTGAAGGATCCACAGGCGTTCGAGCGCACGCTCGCGAAGGTGGCGGATGTCCTGCCGAGCTTCGCCCAGGGCGCGGGCTTCGGGAGGGTGACGCTCACGAAGCCGAGTGGCGGCGAGCGGTTCTACGTGCTGTCGCGAGCGGACGGCGGGCGCGTCTTCTTCGGCGTCGTGGACGGGGTGCTCGTGGTGGCGAGCGACGCGCGCCGCGCGAGCGCGATGGCGACCACGGAGCCGGCTGCGGTGCAGGGGGCGAGCGGCTCCGTCGTCGTCGGCGCCGACGGGGAGCGGCTCGCTGCTGCGTTCCTGCAGGAGTTCGGCTCGGCTCTCAACATCCCCGATCTCGGTGCGCTCGGCACGGGGCTCCTGTTGAGGCCGCTCGGTGACCTGAACGGGAGCGTCTCGGCCAGCCCGGACGAGCTGCGCGGCAAGCTGACGCTCGCCGTCGAGTAGCTCCGGCGGATGCGCCGGTTTTCCCGGACGGGTGATGGGTACGGCTCCGAGGTGGGACTCATCACTGCACCGCTGTCACTCGCCCGCGCGTCGCTGCGGCTCACGCTGCGGGTCTGGGAGTTCGGGCTCTCGAGCGCGGCCTCGGCCGCCCGGATCGGGGTGGATCTCCTCGACCCCGACCGCGAAGCCCCGCCGCCGGACGTCGCCCCGCACCGGGCACCCGCGCATGCGGAAGTCAGTGAAGACAGCCCGCCGGCGGATGTGGAGGTCGGTCCCGAGGATGTGGAGGTCGCTCCCGATATAGACGAGCCGCCGGCCGTGCCGGACGAGCTGATCCCCGACCACATCGACGAGGAGCCTGTTCTCGTGGCCGAGGCGGCGGAGGAGGGTGCCGAGGAGGGCGCCGGCGCCGAGCTCCACGTGGAGCCGCCGTGGGACGGCTACGACCACATGACGGCGGCCGACATCCGTGACCGCCTCGCGGCCGCGAGCGCCACCGAGGCTGCCGCCGTGGAGCTCTAC
>JBKPME010000031.1:0-7453 GCA_046731915.1 Actinomycetota bacterium | reverse complement strand
GGTGCCGCTTGCGGACGGGCTCGAACTGCTCCATCTCGCGAGCGAGGTCGAGCCGACGAGGTTCGACCGGGCGGTGCCCCGCTGGCACGCACGGCTGTGCAGCGAGCAGCAGCTCTCGAGCGGCGAAGCGCAGCTGGCCCTCGCCGCCTTGAACGCGCTACCCGGGCCGGGCGTGCAGTCCGCCGTCCAGTCGCACGCGGCGGTGTGCGACACCCACGGCCTGGACCGCGAGGTCCGTGTGCTGCAGACGTGGCTTAGTCGCCGCTGATCACACGCAGCGGCTGTCCGGCTCTGCCACTTCGTCTGGCATTCCTCCGGGGGCCTCCGGGTACCGGCAACATGTTGAACGACCCGAGAGGAGGCAGGTATGGCCATCAGCTATGACTCATTTCGAGAGTTCGATCAGCTCACCCAACAGCTTCTGTCGGGTGGCCGCTCACCGCGCAGCTTCCCGATGGACGCCTACAAGCGCGACGACGACTTCTTCGTGCATCTCGACCTGCCCGGCGTCGACCCAGGTTCGATTGACATCACGGTCGAGGGCTCGAACCTGACGATCAGCGCGGAGCGTCGGTTCGACCAGCATGCGGAGGATGAGATCCTGGTGAGTGAGCGCCCGCAGGGGCGGTTCAGCCGGGACCTCCGAGTTGGCACACAAATCGACTCCGAGGCGATCGAGGCGAGCTACGAGGATGGCGTCCTGACGCTGCGGCTGCCGGTCGCCGCCCAGGCGAAACCGCGTCGCGTTGAGGTGCGGTCGAGCGGGCAGCAGAAGACCATCGACCAGTAGACGGGCTTCGCCGTCTCAACTGCTGGCTCGGCAGAGCCCGAGCCGTGTGGCTTCGTCTTATGAGCTGCTTTTGCTCGGACGGGAACAGCGCCCGATCCACGCAGCAGTTCGCCTGCCGCATCTGAAGCCGCGATGTCATAGCGGCGCAACACCGCTCGCCTGGCACGACGCCCAGAGCGGGCGAGACTCCTGTGCCCATGACTGGTCCAGGGTGCTCGGCCTAGTCGCTCCTGACGATCCGCAGTGTTGGCCGGTTCTGCTCCGCTGCGAGAACCGCCGCCTGCCACCTCCCCGGCAAGTCCTCGAAGCTGTCGGCGTCGAGCAGCGCACCCTGGAATTCGCCCCGCTGATCTGCGGCCATCTCGCACAGCGGCGGGCAGCCGACGACCTTCCCGACGCGGCGGCTCAGCTCGGCGCTCGCCCTTGGCGGGAGACTAGGCGAGGCTTGCGCCTGTTTCTTACCCAGCCGGGTCTGTCGGGCAGGGCCCGCCCGCCTCGTCGGCGACGGGCCTGTAGGACTCCGCCTCGTTGGACTACTCCTAGTCGCAGAAAACGACGGTGCCTGGTGCCCCTCCGCCACCGCCGCCGCCAAGACCGCCGCCCGTGCCAGCGCCACCGCCGCCGCCCGGGAAGCCAGCGCCACCGCCGCATCCGCCGCCGCCGACGCCCGAACCGCCGCCAAAGCCTTCCGAAAAACCAGGTTCGTGGAAACCGCCGCCACCACCGCCGCCGCCGACGCCTGATCCGCCGCCAGCGAACGCGGCTCCGGGGGCAGCCGCTAGTGCGAGCGCGGCGGCCGTAGCCGCGAGCGCCGTCATCCGCTTTGCTCTCATGGTTCTCCCTTCTCGGTTCGAGGCGCTCCCAGCCTTTAAAAAGGTTTGGCCGACCGTATTCCACAAACCAAGGAAACGCCAGTGCCGGGGAGGAACCGATCGCCGCTTCTAAAGGGCTTGAGGTCCCGATACGTGCGCGGCCCCTGAATCCAGAAACGCGAGGCCGATCAGATGTCAAAGCTGCCATGAGGATCGGCAAGTTGCCCGCCGGTGCGGCTCAGCTCGGCGCTCGCCATTGGCGAAGGGATAGCGCAATCGCATGAGCTTGCAGGCCGAGGCTCGCGACGGTCCCCTTTTCGGGGTACCGTCGGCGCAGGAGCGTTACCCCGAAAGGACCCGCAATGGCATCGAAGCTGCGCCCGCACCTCACGTACGCAAACGTCGTTTCGACCGTAAGTCTGTTTGTCGTGCTCGGCGGCAGCGCGTACGCCGGTGTCACGCTGAGCAAGAACAGCGTGAAGTCAAAGCACATCGCGAATGGCGAGGTCAAGCGCGCCGACATCGCACGGGACGCGGTCAACTCCGCCAGGGTGAAGGACTTCACCCTGACGGCCAACGACTTCATGCAGGGGCAGCTCCCCGCGGGGCCGCAGGGCCCCAAGGGGGACCCGGGCGCAACGAAGGTCACGATTCGAGTCGCACACGGCGATCACACCGTCACAGCGAATTGCCAGCCCGGCGAGGTCGCGACCGGCGGCGGTGCTCACAGCGTCAATGGGATCGTCGTCGGCCAGGGTCCAGCATGGACAGGGCTCACGTTCTATGCGCCGGTGGGCTCGCAAACTGGCGGTCAGACGCCGACCGCGTGGTCGGCTGCCGCCGAAGCAGAGCCTGGTCTTCCCGAGGACGTCACCGCCTGGGTGGTCTGCGCAGCGCCCTAGGCCGGGCTGCGGGAGTAGGCGACGTCGGAGGAGAACTAGACCTTCTCGACCCCGCGGCTCGGCTCGGTGCTCGCCTTGCGGAGAGCTCGAGCGTGTGGTTGGGAGACGGGTCCGTCAGGGCGCGGTCACCGCCCAGCTGCCGCCGCTCGAAACCAGGCCGGCGGCTCCCGAGTAGGTCGTGAGCGTGGCGCCGGAGCTCCGAACGTCGATGTTCATGGCGGCGTGGTTGGCTCCGGCCTGTTCGAAGACGCAGAGGTGCCCTGGTGCGGCGTTGGGTGCGGGTGACGATCCGGGGCAGTTCGGATTGGGAACACCGGATACGACGAAGTGGGCTTGGACCGAGGGGACCACCGCAGCCGGGAGCGAGAACCCGAACGAGACGGCATCGCGCAGGGCTGTGCCACTGGCGGGGGCGTTGTCGATCATGGCGTAGACCCCACGTATGGTCTTGCCGCTGGGTAGTTCGCCGGGGAAGGGGCCGGGCGGTCCCGTCTCACCCTGTGCGCCCGGGTCGCCCTGCGCGCCGGTTTCGCCCTTAGGCCCCGGCGGCCCGGTCTGCCCCTTGAACAGCGCGACGGTTCTCGGCGCGACTTTGGACGGCTTCACGGAAGCCTTGCGAAGCTGTTGGCTGCCGACGCTGTTTTTCGGCAGGGCCACGGCGGCGTAGCTCGCGCCGCCGAGTGAGACGACAAGAGCGATGCAGGCCACAATCATTGCGGGCGAGGGCAGGCGCCTCGTGATCGACGTCATCGACTTCTCCTATTGCGGTTGATCGTCCGGAGCCGCTCATGCTCCGCCTGCGGGGGCGGCCCCGCGAGGGGGGCTGGCCGCCGGTCCGCGGTGGATCACCGACGGCTTGATGGCGGGGAACCGCCACTCCGCCGACGATCACCGGCAATAGCAGCGCGTTTCTCACGAACGGGCCGCAATCGACTCCCCTCGCAGCCCCCAACACCCGGCGATTTCCCTCCAGCCGCCGTTCCGCCGGCCTGAGCGGCGATTTTGGAGTTTTTTTCGCGCTGACCCACCTGGACCGTCCTCCGGGAAGCGGATCCTGGCTGGCGACCCTCCCCTCCCGCGGGATACTGGGCGGGCGATGTCGCAGGAGAACGTGGAAAGGCTCCGGGCGTTTTGGGAGAGCTGGACTCCTGAGAGCAGCGATCTGTCGTTGCTCGATCCCGAAGTCACGTACCAGGACGGGACCCTGCCCGACCACATCGGCGAGACGTATCGGGGGCACGCGGGAGTTGCGCGGGCGACCGAACGGTGGATCGAGCCCTACGAGTCGCTCACGATCGAGCTTGAGCGGATAGTCGGCACGGGTGATCGACTCGTTTCGATTCACCATGCCCGAGCGACGGCTCGGCACACTGGCATCGAGTTCGAGGGTCCTCTCGCCTACCGCTACACGTTCCGAGACGGCAAGGTCATTCACTTCCGCTCCTACCGAGACCCGCACCAAGCCCTGGAAGCCGCCGGGCTGCGGGAGTAGGCCGGCCCGTCCGGGCGGCGAGCCGTCACGCCGCCGCCCTCCCGCTGCCGGCGTTCTCCCGTGCGGTCTTCTCCCAGTGGCAGGGGGAGCAGATGCCCTGGAGCCCAGCGGGGTTGGAGGGGTTGCCGCCCTCGGCGAGCGGCACGATGTGGTCGACCTCGGTGGCGAGGGCGCTGTCGCAGACCTTGCAGATCGGGTCGCGGCGCAGCACGAACCGGCGGACCATCTCCCACTGCTTCGTTTTGTAGACGCCCTTCGTCGCCTCGCGGCGTCGGCGTGAGCGTTCGCGCTCGATTTCCTTGTGGTGTTCGTCGCAGCGTCCGCGTGCCGTCGCTGGGTTCGGGCACCTGGGCTCGAGGCAGAGGCGCTGGGCATTTACGCCGTCCCCTCGGCCCGGTAGTCGCGCTCCTCGACGTCGAGGCCGAGGACGCGGCAGACCGACTCCAACATCCACTGTTCGTTTCGGTTCAGGAACCGGGCCTCGCAGCCGTCGTCATAGACGAGTTGCTTGAACGGCTGCTCGGCCTTGGCGAACGCGTTCGCGGCGTCGACGATCCGCTTGAAGTAGCGCACCTCGCCTTGCCCCAACGTCTTGCACGGGTCGTCGGAGACGATCAGCCGGTACGGGCGGTGCGCAGAAACACGGTGGGTGTGTGGCGAGCCACCTGGCGACCTGCGTGGGCGGCCGTGGTCGTGTTCGACCTTCCCCCGCATCAGTTCTGCGACCCCGGTGGGGGTCGGTGAGCGCGTTCAGGTCGAGCGCGCCCTCCGCCTGCTGCGTCCACCACCACGACGACGCCCCTTCCGGTTCGGTGCGGCGTTCGAGCCAGCCGGCCTCCTCGAGCTCCACGGCGTCCGGGTAGGCCCAGGGCTGCAGCGCCTGGCCGCAGCCCTCACGGGCGAGCAGGTAGGCGTTGGCGATGATGTCTCGCTGTGCCTCGTTGAAATGCATCGGTGTCCTCCTGTCTTTTGTCGGGGTCTGGTGTCGGGGACCGGGAGGCGGCCACGGAGCTGGGCCGCCCCCCTGGAGGGGTCCCCGCGTTGACCTCCAGCGCGTCCAGGGGGAGGGAAATGACGCGCCAAAGCTGTTGACGCGCGACCTACGCCAGTCCGCGCACCTCCGTGAACGCCACCGGCCGGTACACCCCGAGCCTGAGCCGCTCCTCGGCGCGCAACATCGACAGGTTCTTCTGGAACCAGTCGCTATGGCTGTTCGTCGCCTCGACGGACACGCCGCCCCGGCGCCAAATGTGGGCCGCCTGCGCGAAGTTGCCGACCAGCGCCGTCCCGGCACCGACGTAGGTGCTGAGCACCACGCGCGTGTTCCACAACCGCTGGCCGAACATGCCGGCTGCGCCGCCGTTCCCGTAGGCGCCGCCGAACGGCCCGCCGCCGTAGTACTGGCCGATCGTGCCGCCCGTGCCGTCACGCAACAGACGCGTGTTCAGCCAGTTGGTCGGATGGATGATGATCGTATCCGGCGCCAGGAAACTGGAGCCGGCCGTGTTGGCGATCACCTTCGCCAGCGCGACCGCGTTGTCGTCCGCGGCCAGCTTCGTGTACTGATTGATGCCGGAGCGGCCGAACATCCCGACGAGCTCGTTCGTACCTGCGCCGCGGAGCAGCTGCCGCTCCTCCTCGAGACTCACGAACAGCGACAGCCTGCCGTTCAAATACGACTGAATCGACGCGGCATCTTCTAGGAGCTCGTCCGAGATCGGCAGGACCGTGGCGATCTTCTTGATCGGCTCGACCACCTCCGACAGCGCGATCGTGGACTCGGGCTTCGTGCCGCCCTTGGCCACACCCGCCGCCGCGTTCGTCGCGGTGCCCTCGACCACGTACCGGATCTGGCTGCCGGTCGTGAGGGAACTGCCGAACACGTCGGCGACACCGAGCGGCTCGAACAACTTCGAGACGACCCCGGCGTCATAGGACGGCGGAACGAGGCCGCCCCCGGGGCCGCCGGCGCCCGCCTCGAGCAGCGTGCCCTTCATCAGCAACGGGGTGCTCGAAACCTCGATCGGCCCCGACGAGTAACGCTGCGGACGGTGGTCCGCGTCCTTGATCGCCTGGTAGCCCTTCGAGCGGACGAACACGTCGCCCGGCCCGCCGCCGGTCCGGCTCGCGTTCGGGTCCGTCGCGGCGAACGACGGCATCGCGCCGCCGCCGATCGCGCGGATCTTCTTTTCTAGCCTGCCCTGAGACTTCGCCTCATCGATAAGCCCTTCCAAGTACTGGCGCTCGTCGGCGGTGAGGGAACGGCCCTCAGCGTCGGCCGCGGCCCAGATCGCCTCGATCTCGTTGGCGAGCGCGCGTGCGTTTCTCGGCACTGGTCATCTGACCTTCCTGGTGACTGTCAGATGCCGACCGCTTGAGGTTCGACTTGCTGCCGCGACTTGCTCCCATGGGCCTCGTTCGCGCGCCTCGTTCTCGGGGTGCCGCCTGCCGAGCCGGTCGGGTACGGCCAGCTCGGATAACCGGGGTGCCGCCTAACCGAACACGTTCGGGGTGCGGCCCGCCCGCCTACTTGGCGGGTCGGCTGTATTCACGATGTCCCCACCCATCATCACGAGGTCGGGTGTCACGGTTCGGCCGCGCTGCAGTTGCGCTGCAGTCGGATGCCCGTCGGAGCGGTTCTGAGCGGTTCCCCAGCGGTCGAGTTTGGCTCTGGCAAGCGCAGAACTGCTCTACAGCACCACCGTTCTCAGATGTAGTACATCGAGGCGATTACAGGCTGGATACGGCTTTGCGCGCCTGCGGTGCAGTCGGCGGTGCAGCCGAGCCGACCTCGCGCGCGAGGAACGCGTCGAGCAGGCCCGCCGCCTCGTCCTCCGCGCCGGGGAGCAGGTGCCCGTACTGGTCGAGCGTGATGCGGATGTTCGCGTGGCCCATGAACGTGCTCAGCGCCTTCACGTTCACCCCGGCGGCGATCATGAGCGACGCGTAGCCATGGCGGCACTCGTGGAAGGTCGCGGGCTCCACCTTGGCGGCGACCGCAGCATCGCGGCCGCGGTTGTAGCACTCCCTCAGGCCGGTGAAGACGCGGCCCTCGGTCGGTCCGTCCACCAGATAGGCGTCGAGGTGATCGCGGAGGGCCGCGGGAATCGGCACCTTCCGCCGACCCTGCTTCGACTTCGGGGCGACCTCTCCGACCTCGCTGTCCCAGCCGCGCTCGACGCGGACGATCCCGGCGGCCAGGTCCACGTCCTCGCGGCGGAGCGCCATCAGTTCGCCGCGACGGAGGCCGGCGTAGATGGCGGTCGCCCACGCAGCCCGGTCCTTTGCCTTGTCCAGCTTGCCCAGCATCGCCTCGATCTGCTCGACCGTGGCGAAGCGCTCCTGGCGCCTATTCACGGACGGGACAGAGATCCCGGAAACGGGGTTGGTCTGCACCTCTCCGAGCTGGCGCGCGCGCCTGTAGATCGCCCGCAGCGGCGTCACGGTGGTCGTGATG
>JBKPME010000030.1:0-15705 GCA_046731915.1 Actinomycetota bacterium | reverse complement strand
CAAGTACGCGGAGCCCTGGGCGGCATCGCTCGCCGGGCTCAAGAGAACCCTGGAGGACAGGACAATGGAGAAGGTTTTCGAGATCTACATCAAGACAACGCCGGAGCGGCTCTGGGAGGCGATCACCAACGGCGAGATGCGCAAGCAGTACACGTTCGGAGCGGGGGTCGAGTCCGACTGGACGAACGGCTCGCCGTGGACGCTCGTAGCGGGTCCAGGGGTTATCGCCGAGGGCGAGAATCTCGAGGTGGACCCGCCGCGCCGCCTGGTGCAGACCTTCATGGCGACGTGGAGCGACGACGTCAAGGCGCAGGGCACGTCGCGGGTCACCTACGAGATCGAGCAGATCGAGGACTCGTGCCGGCTGCAGGTGACGCACGACCAGCTGCCCGAGGACGCGCACCCCGAGCTCTACGGCGGCTGGCCGATGATCCTGTCGGGCCTCAAGACGCTGCTCGAGACCGGCGAGAAGCTGACCACCCCGGGCTCGCTGCAGTACGCCGGCGCCGACAGCGCCTGGTGAGCCGGGCCTAGACCGACAGCTCCACGCCCCACGAGCGGGCCTGGCGCGCGAGGCGCTCGTGCACGCCTGTGTCCGCGGCCTGAAGCGCCACCCGCTGCGCGTTCCCCCGCGCGGCGAGGTGGCGCTTGTAGGCGGCGTTCAGGGCATGCGCGTAGCGGGGCAGCGGCATGCCGACTGGAGCTCCGCGGCGGTCGCCGTCTCGGAGTGCGGCGCCCGCAGCAGGCGGTCGGCGGAAGCCATGGCTACAAGGCGGCCTGGGCTGGTTCGGCAGCCGGGGACGCGGACAGGCTTGCGCGGGACGGGGACAGGCTTAAGCCTGTCCCCGCCGGATCGCGCGCCTCGATCTGCTCGAGCTTGGCCAGAAGGTTCTCCGCCATCCGGATCGAGGCGGCGTCGATCAGGCGGCCGTCGAGCGAGACCGCGCCCTTGCCCTCCGCCGCAGCCTCGCGCATCGCCTCGATGATCCGGCGCGTGCGCTCCACCAGCCGCGGCGCCGGCGTGTAGACCTCGTTCGCCAGCGGGATCTGCGAGGGGTGGATCGCCCACTTGCCCTCGTAGCCGAGCACGGCGGAGCGCCGCGCCGCGGCGAGGTAGCCCTCGGCGTCGGTGAAGTCGCCGTAGGGTCCGTCGATCGGCCGCAGCCCGTAGGCGCGGCAGGTCACGGCGATCCGCGCGAGCGGGTAGTGCCACTGGTCCCCCCAGTGGCGGTCGCGCTCGTCCGAGCCGTTCGGGTCCGTGAGCACCGAGTAGTTCTCGTCCACCCCGCCGATCGAGGCCGTGTGGCTCTGGATCGAGGCGGCGTAGTCGGCGACGCCGAAGATCATCGCCTCCATCCGGTCGGGGCAGGCCTGAGCGACCTCGTCCACGTTCACCATGCCGAGCGCGGTCTCGATCAGGACCGCGAGCCCGATCTTGCGCTCGAGCCCCATCGCCTCCTCGATCTGGGTGAGGAGGGTGGCCACCAGGTGCACATCGCCCGCGCCGCCGACCTTGGGGATCACGATCGCGTCAACGTGCTCGCCGGCCTGCTCGACCACGTCGACGATGTCGCGATAGCACCAATGCGTGTCGAGCCCGTTGATCCGCACCGACACCGAGCAGCGCGACCAGTCCTGCTCGCGCAGCGCGTCCACGAGGTTGATTCGCGCCTGCTCCTTGTCGTCCGGCGCGACGGCGTCTTCGAGGTCGAGCATCACCACGTCCGCGCCGAGCGAGGGCGCCTTCTCGAGCATGCGTACGTTGCTGCCCGGCACGGCGAGCTCGCTGCGGTGGAGACGGGTCTTGGTCGGCGTCATGCCGGGAGTAGAACGGCGAGTGGGCGATCGGGCAAGAGTTCTTAGAGAAATTTGTTTATGTGTTACGCAAAACTCTTAGCTTGTGCTCAAGGTCAGTTTCCGGCACCCTTACAGAATGGACGTTTCCCAGCTCCGGCCGCCCGAGCGACTCCTCTGCGGCCCTGGCCCAACGAACGTAGCTCCCGCGGTACTTGACGCGATGAGGCGGCCGATGCTCGGTCACCTCGATCCCGACCTCCACGACATCTTGCTGGACGTCGTCGACATGCTGCGGCGCGTCTACCGGATGCCCGACGGGCTCGTGCTGCCGCTCCATTGCACGGGCACAGCCGGCATGGAGACGGGCCTCTCCAACCTGCTCGAGCCAGGGGACACGGTGATCGTCGGGCAGTGCGGGTTCTTCGGGCGCCGGATCAGCGAGATCGCGCGCCGCCATGGCGCGGACGTCGTTGCCGTCGAGGCGGACTGGGGCGAGTGCGTCACGAACGACGCGCTAATCGAGGCTCTCGACCGCCATCCGAGCGCGCGGATGATGGCCGTCGTACATGCGGAGACCTCCACGGGGGTAGAGCACCCGCTCGCCGAGCTCGGCGGCCGGCTGCGCGACAGCGACACGCTGCTGATGGCCGACTGCGTGACGTCGATGGCGGGCGTGGAGCTCGACGTGGGGGCCTGGGGCGTGGACTTCGCCTACGCGTGCACGCAGAAGTGCCTCGCGGCGCCGCCCGGGATGTCGCCCGTCGCGGTCTCCGAGCGCGCCCTCGATCGGCTGCGCTCGCGCCGCACGCCGGTGCCGTTCTCGTTCGACCTGCTGTTGCTGGAGAAGTACTGGATCGACCGCCCCGCGACCTACCACCACACCGCGCCGATCCTCGCCATCTACGCACTGCACGAGGCACTCCGACAAGTGCTCATCGAGGGGCTCGAGGAGCGTTGGGAAAGGCACGCCGAAGCCGCCGCGCACCTCCAGGGCGCGGTCGAGACACGCGGCCTCGAGCTCCTCGCCGACCCGGACCACCGCCTCGGGCCGCTGACTGCCGTGCGCGTGCCGGAGGGAATGGACGGCGAGGCCGTTCAGGCCCGGATACTGCGCGAGCACGGCGTCGAGATCGGCGGCGGACTCGGTCCGGAGGCGCCGGCGATGTGGCGCATCGGGCTGATGGGCCAGAACGCGTCGATCGAGACGGCCGACCGCGTGCTGGCCGCGCTCGACGCCGTGCTGGCCGAGCGCGAGCCAGCGCTGGCCGGCTAGATCCGCTCCCCCGGGAACACGACGCCGAAGCGCTCCACCAGTCCGGGGATCGAGTCCGGGTTCATCTCGAGGCCGTAGCGCTCGTTGAGCTCGGTGAGAACCTCGGGGTCGACGTTCGCCACGCCGCCCATGTCGGAGAGCTCCTCGAAGAAGTCCTCGAAGCCGGCGGGCGAGATGATCTCGAGGATGCGACAAGGCACGTCGCCGGCGTTCCAGAACGTGTGCCACTGGTTGCGCGGCTTGTAGACGAGGTCGCCGACCTCGGCGTACACGACCTCGTCGCCGAGCAGCGCACCCATCCGACCCTCGATCACGTAGCTGTACTCGTCCTCGCGCGTGTGCCGGTGGAGCGGCGCGGCAAGCGCGCGCGGCGACATGGGGTGCTCGACGAGCGAGAAGCGCTCGTCGGCGTCCGCGCCGTCGATCATGAACCGGACGCCGATGCTGCCGAGGAATCCGGCCTTGCCGTCCTTCGGCCCGAGCACCTTCGCTGCTGTCGCTGCTTCCATCTGACTGGCTCCTTTTTGATTGGACAGTGGTGTCGCGTGAATTTCTAACACAGCTTCACACGATCTGTCAAGATTCATTGGACACCCATGGCCGTTGAAACGAGGCACTACGAGAAGAGGCGCCGCGCGGAGCTCGAGGCGGAGACCCGCAGGCGCATCACCGAGACCGCCGTCGAGCTCCACGGGACGGTCGGCCCCTCGCGCACTTCGATCAGCGCGATCGCCGATCGAGCCGGCGTTCGGCGCTCGACCGTCTATCGCCACTTCCCCGACGAGGCCGCTCTGCTCACGGCGTGCTCGTCGCATTGGGCGGCGGCGAACCCCCTTCCCGATGTCGGGGGCTGGGCGTACGTCCGGGACCCGTCCGAGCGCCTGCGCCGGGCGCTCGGCGAGCTCTATGCCTACTACAGGCGCACCGAGCAGATGATGAGCAACCTTCACCGGGACGAGCCCACGACGCCGCTCGTGAAGCATCACTTCGCCCCGTTCCGCGAGTACCTCTCCGCAGCTCGCGAGACGCTCCTCCGCGGCTGGCCGGCGCGTGGCCGCCGCCGTCAGCAGACGCGCGCGGCGATCGGCCACGCGCTCGCCTTCCCGACCTGGCACTCGCTCACCCGCGAGCAGGGGCTCGACGACAGACAGGCCGCCGAGCTGATGCAAGGGCTGGTGGCCGGCGCGGCACGCGGCTAGCGGTCGCCCTCAATACGCTCCGCGGCGTGCCCCTGCTCCAGGCCGCCCTCAACGGCGATCGCGACCATCCCGCGGTCCCGCGAACCCCTGATGAGCTCGCCTCAGAGGCACGTGCGGCCGTCGATGCCGGAGCCCGTGTGCTCCACCTCCACCCGTACGGCGGCGACGGGCGCGAGACGTTCGAGGCCGAGCCGTGTGCCGCCGCCCTGCGGGCGGTGCGCGCGGTCTGTCCCGGGATACCGGTCTCGCTCAGCACCTCCGCTGACATCGAGCCCGACCCCGAGCGTCGCCGGTCGCTCGTTGCCCGCTGGACGGAGCTTCCGGAGCTCGTCACGGCCAACCAGGGCGAGGACGGCATCCTGGACCTCTGCGCCCTGCTGGTCGAGCGGGGCGTGGGCATCGAGGCGGGGCTGCTCTCGCTCGCGGACACACATGCCTTCATCGCCTCCGGCATCGCGGGCGGATGCGTGCGGGCGATGGTCGAGCCACTAGGCGAGGACCCGGATCTTGCGGTCGCCGAGGCCGAAGCGATCGAAGACGCGCTGTACGTGGCAGGCATCGGCCTCGAGCAGGTTCACCACGGCGACGGGCTCGCTTGCTGGGCGGTGAATCGCCGTGGCGCCGCCCTCGGCCACGGGATCAGAACCGGCCTTGAGGACACGCCCGTGTTGCCGGACGGCACCCTCGCCTCCGGAAACGGCGAGCTGGTGGCCGCGGCGGCGGCGATCCTGGCGGAGCTGGGGCCGGGCTAATCCGCCAGCGCGTGCCGCGCTGCCGGCGAGCCGCAGAAGGCCATGAACGCCTGGGCGTCCTCGCGCACCGGGCCCACCGCGCTTCGCACCACGTGCCAGCGGCGCTCGGGCAGGCCGCCGGCGGGCGTGACCGTGTCCAACAGACCGAGCTTCAGCTCGAGCTCGACCGCCACGCGTGACTGCAGCGCGATGCCGAGCCCGGTTCGCGCCGCCTGCTTGATCGCGCCGTTCGAGCCGAGCGTGAGCACGTTCGGCGCTATCCCGCGTGAAGCCAGGAACTCCTCGCACAGCGTTCGCGTACCCGAGCCCGGCTCGCGCAGAAGCCAGGGCTGGTCCGCCAGCTCCTCCATCGCCACCCAGCGGCGGCGGGCGAGCGGGTCGCCCGCGGCGGTCACGAGCACGAAGTCGTTGTCGGCGAAGTCCTTCCCCACCAGCCGGTCGTCGTCCGGGATCCGGCCCGTCACCGCCACGTCGACCTGATGGTCCAGCAGGCGCTGAAACACGACCTCGCGGTTGCCCACGTCGAGCGAGATCTCGACCTCCGGCCGCCGCTCACGGAACGCCTGGATCAGCTGAGGCACCAGGTACTCACCCGCGGTCGTGACCGCGCTGATCCTGAGCGTGTGCGGCCTCGCCTCCTCAGCCTCGCGCGCGGCCCGCGCGCCCTGGTCGAGCAGGCCGAGCACGTCGCTGGCGTAGGGCGCATACGCCGCGCCGGCGGCGGTGGGTCGCACGGTCCGCCCGGCCCGCTCGGTCAAGCGCACGCCGAGCTCGCGTTCGAGCGCAGACACCGCCGCGGAAACCGACGGCTGCGTCACCACGAGTTCCTCGGCGGCGGCGGTGACCGACCCGCGGCGCACGACAGTCAGGAACGCGACCAGCTGGGTAAGGGTCACGGCCATGTGTACCGCTCAACGTATAGATGTACGCCTAAGTGTGCAAAGGATGAACGGGGCCGCGGGCCCTTCGCGGGCTTACGTGTGCAGAGCCGAATCGGAACCCGTCGGGAAGCGCGGATCCGCCCGCGGCGGCGAGCCTCCGATCGACAGCGCCGCTCGGGCCGTGACCACGTGGTAGAGGATCAGCAGCTGGACGAGCGCCAGCGAGTCGGAGCGGAACAGGTCTGTCCCCACGGTGAACTCGCCCAGCCGCCGGATCCGCAGGTGGGAGGCGAAGCTCATCTTCTCCCACACCGCCTCCTCGAGCTCCGCCGCGTGAGCAGGGTCCAGGTCGCCGGGCACGCGCAGTAGCCACTCGCGCTCGCGCTTGATCAGGCTGGGACCGCTCCCGTCGAGAAGCGGTGACAGGTCCGGGTGCGGGAGGGTGTCCCGGAGAATGAGGTCGGCGTCGAGGTGCGCCGGGTCCTGCGCGCTGTTCTGCGCGAAGGCGACCACGACGTCGGCGTACCTGCGCTGCGGCTGGATGTAAGCCTCCGCGTCGGCCTGCCGGGCATCGAGCTCCGCCAGCACCTCATCCGTCGTGTACCCGCGCCGGGTGCAGTCGCGCTTGACCTTCCACGCCCGCCTGAGCTCCTCCGGCGGAGCCAGCGCGACCCGCACGTCGTGCAGGCTGCGAAGCGTCTCCGTGTGGAAGTTCAACAGGCCCTCTACAAGCAGGAACTTGGACGGCTTCACGTACACCGGCGGCTCGAACTCGCCTGTCTGGTGGCTGTAGACCGGCTTGAGGACCGGCTCGCCGCGACGTAGGTGCGAGACGTGCTGTGTGAGGATGTCCAGGTGGTTGGAGTCGGGGTGCAGAGGCGTCACGCCCAGCTCGCGCCGCTGCTTCCGGTCGTAACGGTGGTAGTCGTCGGCTGAGACGTGCGTCACATGTGCGTCGCCGATGACCCTCGTCAGGCCGCGCGTGAGCGTGGTCTTCCCGGCGCCGGAATCCCCGACCACCCCGACGACGATCGCCCTAGGCACCGAGCGTCCCGTAGCGCCCGCCGCGGAACAGCGGCGTGCCGGCGTTCTGTCGCGCACATTCGGCGCGACCGAGGAACAGGGAGTGGTCGCCGCCCCAGTAGGAGCGCTCGGCTCGCGCCACGCAGTGGGCGAGGGCGCCGTCGACCCGCGGCGTCTCGCGAATCAGCTGGAAGCGCGGCTTGGGCAGGTCGTCCCCCTGGCGGCCGGCGAACCGGTCCGACAGCGAGGCCTGCGGCTCGCACAGGACGCTCACGAGCGCGGGCGCTCCTTCTTCGGGTCGTAGAACGGGAATCCGACCACCTGCGCGGGGATCCGCTTCTGCAGCCCGTCGAGCTTGCCGACCTCGACCGCAGTCCCGTTCTCCGCATACTGCACCGACATCCGGCACAGCGCGATGTTCTTCCGCAGCGTCGGCGAGCGCGTGCCACTCGTCACGACGCCCACTCGCCGGCGCCCCACGTACACCTCGTCGCCGTGCCCCGCGATCTCGTTCCCCTCGAGCTCCAGCCCAACGAGCTTCCGCTGCGGGTGCTCGGAGCGCTCGATCAGCGCGTCCTTGCCCATGAAGTCGTCCTCCGAGTCGAGCTTCACCGTGAACCCGATGCCGGCCTCGAAGGGATCGACCTGGTCGTCGAACTCGTACCCGGCGAAGATCAACCCCGCCTCGATCCGGATCATGTCGAGCGCCTCGAGGCCGAGCGGCTTAAGCCCGTGCGACTTGCCGGCCTCCCAGATCGCGTCCCATACCGCGGGACCGTCGTCCGGGTGGCAGAACACCTCGTAGCCGAGCTCGCCCGTATAGCCCGTGCGCGAGACCACCAGCGGGATCCCCTGGTAGCCCCCGAACCGCCCCACCAGGAAACGGAACCACTTCAGGTCGTCGAGCGACGGTTGGGTGGGCGGCGTCCAGACGAGCTCGCGCATGATGTCGCGCGACGCGGGCCCCTGCACCGCCACGTTGTGGAGCTGGTCGGTCGACGGCTTCACGAACGCCTTCAGCCCCAGCTTCTCGCCGAGCTCCTTCAGCCATACGCCGTCGTAGGGATCGCCGCCGATGAAGCGGAAGTTGTCGTCGCCGAGCCGGAAGACCGTGGCGTCGTCAACTATGCCACCGGTCTCGTTGCACATCGCCGTATAGACCACCTGCCCGACCGCCAGCCGCCGCGCGTCGCGCGTGATCGCGTGCTGGATCAGCGTCTCGGCGTCGGGCCCGAGCACCTCCCACTTCCGCAGCGGCGAGAGGTCCATGATCACCGCCTTCTCGCGGCAGGCCCAGTACTCGCCGATCGCGCCCTCGTTGTTGAAGCAGTGCGGTAGCCAGTAGCCGCGGTACTCGATGAAGCTCTCCGTGAGCTCGCTGGTTCGCGGGTGGAACGCCGTCTCCTTTGTCAGCACTGGCTCTGCCTCCGGGGTCACGCGATGGGCGGTGGCCGTCGAGAAGCGGTTCTCGGGCGAGTAGACGCGCACCTGGACGTCGGTGCACTCCCACGCGTTCGCGGGATCGATGTCATCCGGGCACGCGGACGAAGCGCACACCAGGTCGGTCATCGCCTTCATCAGGACGTAGTCGCCCGGCCGCGACCACGGCTCGTCGGAGACGAGCACGTTGTCCGCCTCGATCCTGGTGTTGAAGAAAAAGTTGACGGCCTCCCAGCCGGCGCGAGCGGCGATGCCGTACTCGTCCACCTGCGCGTTGAAGTTGTCCGTGCAGTTCACGTGGCCGGGATAGCCCATGTCCTCGTAGTAGCGGCGCGTACAGGCGAGCCCGAACGTGTCGTGGCGGCCGACCGTGTCTCGCACAACCTGCACGAGCGGGTCCATGTCAACGTCGAAGAACTTGCTGTACAACCCGGGCACCGGGTAGGCGGCGCCCACCAGCGTGCGCGTGGTGACGCCGTCCATCCCGCGCTCAAGCCCCTTCTCGAGCTTTGCTCGATGGAAGGCGAGGAAGTCCGAGCACTGGCGGCCCTGCACGTCGATCACCTGGATGTACTCGCCCTCGCGCACCTCGTAGGCGAGCGCGCTCGCGCGGTCCACGCGGAAGTCGAGCCGCGGCTCGGCAAGCGGCTCCGGCAGCGGGACGCCCGACGGTTTGCGCACCGAGTGGCGCTTGATCTCGATGACGAGCGCTGACGCCGGCGCCTCGCCGTCGACCAAGCGGCCTCCGGGTGCCCCCACGACAAGTAGCGCATCGCGGTCGACTGCGAATGACTCGGAGGCCCCGGGTGCACTGTCGTCGCCGAACAGGAGGGCCGCACGAGCCTCCTCCGCGTGGAGCCCCCTCTCGTGCAACGAACGCAGCAAACCGTCGCCGTCCCCAGCCTGCAACAGGTTCCTGAGGACGGTGGCGGGGGCGTCCGCCCGCAGCCCGAGCGCATCGGGCACCACCGTGGCCTCAGCCACCTGGCCGCCGTCCGGGTCGCGCACCGTCACGCGGTCACCCGCGTACAGCTCAACCGCGGTCGCGGAGCTGGGCCGCACCCACCAGCTCTCGAAGCTCCGGTCTACCGGCCGCAGCCCTGAGATCAGCGAAGGCGGCCTCGCCTGGACCGTCACGCCTTCGGCTCCTTCGCCTCGTCCTTTGTCCGCCTGCTCCATCCGCGCCAGCCCTCTGCTCCAGGATGCTCGTTCCCGAGTCGGGTCAGGGGAACGCGTTCGTACAAATTAGTACATACCGCTTCTACTGCATATGGAGATTCCGCACAAGGTGGGCGTGCTCCCGCGCTTGGCATCCGGCGCCGGGCTGGTACCCCGGCCGCACCGTGCACATTCACGCCAAATTGCACCTCGAAACACAGACCGTGCTGACCACGCAGTTCTACTTCGCCGACGACTTCACCGACCGCGTGTTCTCGCGGGAGCCGTCTGCGAGCGCCACCCCGGCGACGAGGTTCAACGACAGCGACCCGCTGTACCAGCAGGTCCTCGAGCTCACGCTGGCGAAAGAGCGCGAGGCCTACCCGGGGCGGATTGCTTTCGATGCGTCGAGCGCCTAACTGCCCTGGACCACTGCGCCTGCCGGGCGTACAGTTCTCCGAACGACTCGAGGAGGTCGGTCATGCGAAAGCAGGCCCAGCGGAAGCGGTCAGACCGAACACCACTACGCGAGAGGTTGCGCGCGAGGCGAGACTCCCAGCGGACGCACCGCATGGAGAAGCAGCAGGCCCAGGCCACCGAGTGGCGTCACCGGGACGAGCACACGGGCGGCTACGGGGACCCGACCGTCTAGATAAGCGCCGGCACTACCCGTCCGGCGCCACCCAAATCAGGCAGCCCGCGTCGCGGCGGAGCCGGCGCGCGGCGGCGCGAAAGCGCAGCCGCCCGATGAGCTTCAGATCTGGACCGAACACGAGCAGGCCGGCGTTCCTTTCGCGCACGATCTGGAGCAGGGCGGTGATCGGACGTCGGGTGGTCACGCGCAACAGCTCGGTCTGGACGCCGAGGTCGGCGGCGCGCTGCGCTGTGGCGCGCACCGCGTCGAGGTCCTCCTCGTGCGGCAGGTTCAGACCCTCGGGGCCGACCAGGGCCAGCGTGGTCGGCATCGGCCGCAGGCGCAGGATATTCGCGATCACGAGCGGCACGCCGGCCTCGATCGCGCTGTCGATCGCCATGCGCTCCGCGCTCGGATCGACCCGGACGGACAGTGTCCCGAGCACGACCGGTCGCCTGCGGGTGCCCTCTCCGCCCCGCTCCGTGCGGCCTTCGTGGCGATCGAGGAGTTTCGGCATGTTGACGACCGTCCGTAACGCATGGTACAAGGGCGGTGTACCAATTGGTACGAGCCGCTGACCTGTGCAAATCAGAGGAGAGGAAGGGTCGATGGCGCATGCCGAGGTAGAGGAGAGGCAACTCCTCAAGGCGATGACATGGTGGGACGGCTTCGTCGTCGCACTCGCAAACCCCGGGTTCCTGATCGCGGCGCTGGGCGCCTCGATCGGCGTGCTCGGCACCACGGGCGCCTTCGTCCTGTGGACGGTCTCCGTCCTGCTCGGGGCGCTGCAGAACAACGTCTATGCCGAGATGGCGACGATGTTCCCGCAGAAGGCCGGCGGGATCTCGCTGTATGCGCATGAGGCGTGGCGCAAGTACCTCACCTTCGTCGGCCCGATTGCGACGTTCGGCTACTGGTTCGCGTGGTCGAGCGTGCTGGCGATCAACGGCTACGTGATCGGCACCCTGGTGCAGGCCGAGTGGTTCGAGGACACGACGTTCACCCAGGACATCGGCAACTTCCAGTGGAGCCTGCCCGTCTGGATCGGCATCGCCTGCATTATGGCCGTCTGGCTCTTCAACATCTACGGCGTCCGGCCTGCCGTCTGGCTCGCCTACCTCACAGGCGGCCTGCTGATCCTCCCGGCGGCCGTACTGATGTTCCTTCCATACATCACCGGCGACTGGTCGAGCGACAACATGACCTGGGAGATCGGGGCCGGCGGTGGCTTCGGACTTGCAATCACCTGGCTCTACTTCATGGGGTGGTCGTCCTACGGCTTCGAGACGGTGGCCGCGTTCGCGCCCGAGTATCACAACCCCGAATGGGACACGCCGAGGGCGCTCAGAGCCTCGGCGGCCTTCTCGGTGCTCGTCTACGCACTTCTGCCGCTGGGCGTCGGCGGGACCCTTGGCACGGCCGCCATCGCCGACGACGCGACGGCGATCGCGTTCTATACCCAAGCATTCGACGCCATCGTCGGCAACGCGCTCGCGAACGTGCTCGTGGTCTGCCTGATCGCCGGGCTATTGCTGTCGATGAACACCGCGACGATGGACGGCTCGCGGGCGCTCTACGGGATCTCACAGGACGGCATGACGACGAAGCTGCTCGGGCGACTCAACCGCCACAGCGTGCCCGGCATCGCGATGACGGCGGACGTCATCCTCAACCTGTTCCTGATCTCATACTTCGGCTACCCGCTCGACATCCTCGCGGCGGGCAACCTCGGCTACATCCTGGCCCACGTGTTCGCGCTGAGCGGCTTCCTGCTGTTGCGCAAGGACCGCCCGAACTGGCCGCGGCCGATCAAGCTGGCGGCGGCGTGGGCGCCGATCGCAGCACTCCTCGCCGCTGTCAACTTGCTGTTCATCGTCGGCGGCGGATTCATATGGGCGGACAAGTACGGCTACGGCTGGGACAAGACCTGGATCGGCCTCGGCGTGCTCGCCGTCGGCCTGTTGCTGTTCATCTGGCGGCGGGTTGTTGAGGACCGGGAGGGCGTCCACCTCCGCGAGGAGACGCCGACCATGCCGCCGGACACCGCGTCGGCGGCGCCGGCGGCCACGCCGGTGGCCTAGCTGCCGCCTGCAGCGGGGCCTACTCGGGCGGAGCTCCCACTTTCGGGAGCTCCACAACCCTCGTCGCGAGGTCGTCGAGCAGACCCGTACGGTTGCCGCACATGTCCCTCGCGGACCCTGAAGAGAGCTGAACGCGAGTCTGCCGATCACTCCTCATGACCGAACCCGGGTCTTCGAGGCCCGGCTCCTGAGGGGTCACGAGCGAACGTGAGGTGTTAGTGGTCACCGGTCAGTGCCTGTGCGGGGCAGTTGCCTACCAAGTGCAGGGTCAGGGACGAGGCCCGCCCGGGCGCGTGCTGGCTTCGCCGCGCGCGCTCCGATAGGGTGCCGGTGCACAAATTCGTCCAGTAAAGGGGTGGGATGTCGACGACCGCGCTGAAGCGAAGCGCCTTCTACGACGTGCAGGACCAGCTCGGCGCCGCGTGGACGGACTGGGAGGGGTGGGCCTGGGCCGACCACTTCGGCGACGCCGCCGCCGAGCACGAGGCAACCCGCAATGACTGCAATCTCTGGGACGAGTCGCCGCTCAGGAAGTGGGACATGAAGGGCCCCGACGCTCTGGCACTCGCCGACGTCCTATTCACGAACGACATGTCCGCGCTCGAAGTCGGACAGGTGCGCTACGGCGCCATCTGCGACGAGGACGGCCAGATGATCATGGACGGCACGATCTTCAAGCTGGCCGACGACCACTGCTTCTCGATCACAAGCTACGACTCCGACCTCGACTGGTACCGGCAGGTCGCCTCCGACCGCGGCATGAACGTCGACGTCGAGGACGTCACTGGCGACATGCCTCATCTACAGGTCCAGGGGCCGAAGTCGCGCGAGATCCTGGCGTCGATCACCGAGGGCGCCGATCTCTCCCAGCTGCGCTACTTCCGGTTTGTGCCGGAGGCCAAGGTGGGCGGCGTTCCGTGTCTCGTCTCGCGTACGGGCTATTCGGGGGAGCTGGGCTACGAGCTCTACTGCAAGCCGGAGGCCGCGGGCGAGCTCTGGAATGTCGTACTCGACGCGGGCCGGCCACAGGGAATGTTGCCGATCGGCCTGTCGGCCATTGAGACAATCCGGATCGAGGCCGGGCTTCTGTTCCCCGACGTCGATTACTTCCAGCACAAGACCGATCCCTACGAGGTGCGCCTGGACAAGCTGGTGAAGCTCGACAAGCCCGGCGATTTCGTTGGCAAGCAGGCGCTTCGGCGGCTCGCCGCCGAAGGCACGCCGCGCCTGCTGACGACGCTCCGGATCCAGGGCGACGAAACGCCCGAGTACGGCGCCCCCGTCACACAAGACGGGCGCGAGGTGGGGATCGTTCGGAGCCCGGCCAAGAGCCCGACCTTCGGCGAGCAGATCGCAATGGCCACGATCGACCGCGAGCTGGCCAGTGAGGGCACCCAGATCGAGGTGGCACTCGGCGACGGCACCGTCAAAGCCACCACCGCGCCGTTCCCGCTCTACGACACGGAGAAGACGCGGCCACGCTCCTGAGGCGCGCTCAGCCCGTCGAGAGGGCGGAGCGTGAGATCAGAGCCGTTCCTCGATCAGCTCGGTCAGCTCGCGCAACTCGATCTGGCCTGCGTGGCCCGAGGTCTTGATTGCATCCTCGTACATCGTCACGTCTTTCGGGCAGCTGACCACGAAGTAGTCGAGCTTCCCGATCGACATGGCCTCGCGGATCCGGTTCTCGGACGGCCGCTCGACACCGGGCTCGTCCGGGATCCAGATGCGCCCGCCGCCCGCGCCGCAGCAGAACGAGTTGTCGCGGTTGCGAGGCATCTCGACAAGCGTGCACCCCAATCGTTCGAGGATCTGTCGCGGCGCCTCGTAGCCGCCGTTGTGGCGTCCGAGGTAGCAGGGGTCGTGGTAGGTCACCGTGTACTCGCTGCGGCCCTTGAGCGGTAGTCGCCCGTCCTCGATCAGCTCGAGCAGTAGCTCGGTGTGATGCATCACCCTCCACGAGCCGGCGAGCTTCTCGGACACATGCTCCGGATACTCGTTGCGAAGCGTGTTGAGCGAGTGCGGATCGCTCGTGACGATCCGGTTGAAGTCGCACTCCTCGAGCGTCGCGATGTTGTACTCGGCGAGCGCCTCGAAGAGCCCCTCCTCGCCGGCTCTGCGTACGTCGTTGCCGGAATTGGACTCCCCCTCGTAGAGGATCCCGAAGTCGAGCCCGGCGGCTCGGAAGATGCGTGCCAGCGAGCGGCTGACGTTCTGGCTGCGCGGGTCGAATGAGGCGTAGTCGCCCACGAACCAGACCACGTCGACGGACTCCTTGCGCGCGTCCTTTACGTCAAAGTCGAGGTCCTCGGTCCAGCGGCCGCGTTTGCGCGCGCGTTCCCCGAAGGAGTTGCCCGACTTTTGGATCGTCTCGAACGTCGTCTGCAGGGTGGCCGGCAGCTCCCCCTCCTCGACCAGTCGGCGGCGGAGCTGGTTGATGATCGGCGCCTGCTCGATCCCCACGGGGCAGGCCTCCACGCAGGCGTTGCACTGCATGCAGGACCAGACGGTGTCGGCTCGCACGCCGTCGTCGCGGACGACGGGCCGGTCGAAGGTGCCGTTCACCGCCTGCTGTCCCTTGATGAGCACGCCCAGCACGCCACCGATGCCCAGGGTGCGCAAGGCGGCGTTTGACTGCTCGTGCAGTTCGAGCACCACGTCGCGCGGCGACAGCGGCCGTCCGGTGGCGAGCGCGGGACAGGCCTCGTGGCACTTCCCGCACTTTGTGCAGGCGTCGAGATGCAGGAGGTGCACCCCGCTGAAGTCGGCGAGCGTCCCATAGCCGGCGGGCTCGGAAAGCAGCTCCGGCGGGATCGACTTCAGTCGCTTTCCCGCCTGCGGGTTGCGCACCACGAGCGAGCCGAAGCTGGCGAGCATGTGTGCGGCCTTGGTGTAGGGGATGGATGCCACGAATGCGATCGCGAGCAGGCCGTGCGACCACCAGAGCGCGTGCCTGACCGCGCGCAGGGCCCCGTCGCTCGCGCCGAGCGCGTCGAAGCCCTGGGCGACGACCCAGCCCGCGGGCGAGAACTCGTCGTAACCCGGCTGGTCCATCGCGATCCGCGCGCCCTCGAGCACGTAGCCGGAGATGGCCAAGACGAGCAGGATGCCGACGAACATCCAGTCGCCGACGCGGTAGCCCGTGCGCTCGTCGGTGTCGCGGTCGGGACGGGCGTAGTCGAGCTTCCGTGGCCGAAGGATGCCTCGCCGGATCATCATCAGCACGAGCCCAGCTAGCAGCGCCATTCCGAGCACGTCGAGGACGATCGAGTAGCCGAGATAGAAGTTGCCCTCGAAGAAGCGCCAACCGAGCACCGGCTCGGTGAAGTCTGTGTTGATGCCGAGGATCACCGTCCCGATGAAGAGGACGACGAAGCCGTAGAAGATGCCGCGGTGCGCCCAGCCCGCATAGGGATCGCGCCGCTTGATCGAGACGTGACTCAACAGGATCCGCAGCGCCTCCCGAAACC
>JBKPME010000029.1:0-22712 GCA_046731915.1 Actinomycetota bacterium | reverse complement strand
CGCGGGAGGAGGCCGCTGCGGCGCCGCCCGCCGATGCGGACCGGGTCGCGCGGCTGGAGCAGTCGCTCGCCTCGGCGCGCGATCAGCTCGTGCTCACGGCCGACGCCGACCGTCGCGCCGAGAGCGCCCGCGCCGCGCTTGCGGCGCTGCGCGATGAGAGCGAGCGCCAGGCCCAGGTCCATGCGCTCACCGAGCGGGAGCTGCGGACCGAGCTCGACCGGGTTCGCGACGAGGTCGAGGAGCTGCGCGACGAGGTCGACACGCTCCGGGCTGTGAGCTAGTCGACGCGAGCGAGGAGCAGCTCTTCCCCGGCCAGCGTGGTGCTGGTGGCGGACGCGATCTCCACGTCCGCGAGGTCGCCGGCCGCCGCCACTCCGGTGAAGTTCACCGTCTTGTTGTGGCGCGTGCGTCCGCGGAGCCGCGCCGGGTCCGTGCGCGACGGGCCCTCCACGAGCACGTCCATCGTCCGCCCGACGAACCGCTGGGCGCGCTCGCTGGCGTGTCGCTGCACCGCTTCGACGAGCCGGCCCATCCGCTCGCTCGCCACGTCGTGCGGGATCTGGCCGGGCAGCGCGGCCGCCTCGGTCTCGCGCCGTGGCGAGTAGATGAACGTGAACGCCGAGTCGTAGCGCACCTGCTCGACCACCTCGAGCGTCTCAGTGAAGTCCGCCTCGCTTTCGCCCGGAAAGCCCACGATGATGTCGGTGGTGAGGGAGCAGTCCGGCACGAGCTCGCGGATCATCGCGACGCGGTCGAGGTAGCGCTCGCGGTTGTAGGTGCGGCGCATCGCCTTCAGGATCCGGCTCGAGCCCGACTGAAGCGGCAGGTGGATGTGCTCGCAGACGCTCGCCAGCTCGGCGTGTGCGGCGATCACGTCCGCGCGTATGTCCTTCGGGTGCGGGCTCGTGTAGCGGATCCGTTCGATGCCGTCGATCGCGTCGATCAGCGCGAGCAGCTCGGCGAAGCTCGTCTTCGACCCCTTCGGCAGGTCGCGGCCGTATGAGCACACGTTCTGCCCGAGCAGCGTGACCTCCTTGACGCCCTCGGCGGCCACGCGCTCGACCTCCTCCACGATCTCCCCCGCCGGTCGCGACACCTCGCGGCCGCGAGTGGAGGGCACGATGCAGTAGGAGCAGCGGCAGTTGCAGCCCACGGAGATCTGCACCCAGGCCTGGAACTCGCGCTCGCGCCTCATCGGCAGGTGGCCGGTGAAGCCCTCGAACTCGAAGAACCCCTGCGCGGTGATGCTGTCGCTGGTGAGGAACTCGGCGAGCTTGTGTACCTGGCCCGGTCCGAAGGCGACGTCGACGAACGGGAACATGTCGAAGACCTGCTCCTTGAGCGACTGCGACCAGCAGCCGCCGATGCCGATCACCCGCTCGGGGTCCTCGGCCTTCAGCCGCTTGGCCTCGCCGAGATGTCCCACCAGCCGGTTGTCGGCCTTCTCGCGGATGGAGCAGGTGTTGAACAGAATGAGGTCGGCGCCCTCGCGGTCACCGGCCTCGCTATAGCCAAGCGAATCGAGCATGCCCTTCATGCGCTCCGAGTCGTGCTCGTTCATCTGGCACCCGAAGGTGGTCAGGTGGTACGTCTTCACGGCTGCCGAGGATAGACCTAGACGCGCTCGGCCAGGTCCGGGTAGTGGACCACGAGCCCGTCGTCGTCGAGTTCGAGCCCCGCCGTGAAGGTCCTGTCCAGATAGCGGGCGTGGCGCCCGTCGATCGGCTCGTAACGCTGCTCTCCGCGGTGGACCGTGAGCTCCGGAACCGCCACCCAGGCCATCACGAAGTCATGCGGCTCCGCGCCCGGATCCAGCAGCCGGTGCCGAAGAACCGGCATCGTGTTGGTGAGCGGGGATAGGCCGAGATCGCAGTCGAGTGCTCCGTCGACGTCGGGGAGCGGCCTGTCATCCGCCGTCCAGCTCCCATCCGCGGCACGGCTCAGCAGCAGCCGCTTCAGGGCGCCGTCGCGGAGCAGCGATAGGTCGAGCGTCGCAGTCACGAACTCCGGGCCGGTCCGAAGCGAGTAGTCGAGCCGGTACGGATCCGGGCTCACGCCGATCTGGGTGCCCTGGGCGCTCAAGCGGTCGCCGTCGATGCACACGTGGCTCACCTCGGCCCGCCACTGGTCGAGGCCGCGCCAGACGACAAGGCGCTCCATCAGCGCGCGTAATCGGTCGCCCTGCTCTCCCTGATGACCGTGACCTTGATCTGGCCGGGGTACTCGAGCTCCTTCTCCACGTCGCGGGCGATCTGGTGCGAGAGGAGGGTCGCCGCGTCGTCGTCGATTTCCTCGGGGTGGACGATCACCCGGATCTCGCGGCCTGCGTGCATCGCGTAGACCTTGTCCACACCCACGTGGCGGCAGGCGATCTCCTCGAGCTCGTGCAGGCGCTTCACGTACTGCTCGAGCGACTCGCCGCGCGCCCCCGGGCGGGCGCCCGAGAGCGCGTCCACAATCTGCACGATCACGGCCTCAACCGTCTGCGGCTCCACCTCGTTGTGGTGGGCCTCCATCGCGTGCGCCACCGCCTCCGACTCCTTGTAGCGGCGCGCCAGCTCTCCGCCCACCAGCGCGTGCGGGCCCTCGCTCTCGTGTGAGACGGCCTTGCCGATGTCGTGGAGCAGGGCGGCGCGGGCGGCGCAGCGCGGGTCGGCGCCCAGCTCGGCCGCGAGCATCGCTGCGAGCCGGGCACACTCGATCGAGTGGTGGAGCACGTTCTGGCCGTAGCTGGTGCGGAACTTCAGGCGGCCGAGCAGCTTCACGAGCTCCGGGTGGATCGAGCCGACGTTCGCCTCGAACACGGCCTGTTCCCCCACCTCGACCACGTGCTGGTCGATCTCCGACTTCGCCTGGTGAAAGGCCTCCTCGATGCGGGCCGGGTGGATGCGGCCGTCCTGGAGCAGTCGCTCGAGCGTGAGCCTGGCGATCTCGCGGCGCACGCCGTCGAAGCCGGACAGCAGCACTGCGCCTGGGGTGTCGTCGATGATGAAGTCGATCCCGGTGAGCGTCTCGAGGGCGCGGATGTTGCGGCCCTCCCGGCCGATGATGCGCCCCTTCAGCTCGTCCGACTTGAGCTCCACCACGGAGACGGTGGTCTCCACTGCGTGGCCGGATGCCACTCGCTGCATCACCGCCGCGAGGATGCTGCGTGCGCGGCGGTCGGCGTCGCGGCGCGTCTCCTCCTCCACCTGCCGGATCACGCGGGCGCTGTCGTGGCGAAGATTGTCCTCGAGCTCGCGCATGAGGATCTGCTTCGCCTGCCCCGCGGAGAGGCCGGACACGCGCTCCAGCTCGCGCAGCTGGCGCGCCTTCTCGGACTTCAGTTCCTCGCGGGTGTGGTCGAGGTTCCGACGCCTGTCCTCGAGAGAGCGCTCCCGCTCCGAGAGCTGCTGCGTCTGCACCTCGAGCGAGCTCTCCCCCGCCCGGAGGCGCTCCTCCAGGCGCGCGAGCTCGCTGCGGCGCGCGAGCAGCTCCTCCTCGAGCGCATCGCGTCCCACGGCCGCCGCCTCGCGAGTCTCCGTCACCACCGCAGTCGGGACGGCCGCCCGTTCCGGCCTCGCCGGCGCAGCCGGCGCCCCGGCCGACGCGGTGCGCGGGCGCTGCACGAGCATCACAACAGCCACCGCGACCCCCGCCGCGACCAGCGCCGCCAACACGATCTCCATCTCCGTCTCCTCACACGGCGCACGGGGCGCCGCCCTCAACATTCAGTTCGTTGAGCGGTGCGGCATGCGGCCACGAGACTGCAGACGGCTACGGACCCTCCCGAGCACTCCTTTCGGGACGGTCACAGGTGGTTGTCAGGATCACGTTCAGGTGAAGCACAAAAAACAGCGATTTGCTCGTCTTTTCGTCTCGCGCCGGTCATGCCGGCCGCGTTGACAGGAGATTAACCCTGGGAGGCGGGGCTGGCAACCGAATGGGAGCGCTTGTGCGGGATTTCGGCAGTTAGGCAGCGCGCCGGCGTTCGCGCTCCGCGCGCTCCCAGATCCTGATCGCGTCGTAGGCGAGCTCCGGCGAGTAGCCGCGGCGGACGAGCATCTGCCAGGCGCGGTCGCGGTCACGATCGTCGCGCGGGGCCTGCGGGTAGCGCCGCTTCAGGAGGAGCAGTGCCGTGCTGAGCTCCGAGTCGCGGTCGCGGGTCGAGACCGCAGCGTCGACCAGGTGCGGGGCGATCCCGCGGCGGCGCAGGTCGGTGGCGATCCTGTCCATGCCCCACTGCTCGAGCTCGCGCTTGTCCTCCGCGAACTGACGTGCATAGCGGGCGTCGTCGAGGAAGCCGGTGTCCTCCAGCTCGGCCACGGCCTCGTCGATCGCCTCGGGCGACACGTGCTTGCGCTCCAGGCGAGCCCGGAGCTCGGCCACCGTGAGGTCGCGACGGGCGACCGCCTTGTACGCCAGGTCGATCGCCCGGTCGGCCTCGGTGCGTCTCACGCTAGGCGGCCTGCTCCTCCGCCACCGGAGCGGCGGGCGGCTCTTCTGTGCCCTCCCCCGCCTCGGGCGGCGGCGCCTCGACCACGCCGAGCGGCGAGGCCGGCTCCACGCCGAGCGCGTCGTAGATCTTGCGCTCGATCTCCTGCGCGACCTGCGGGTTCTCGCGGAGGTAGCCCTTCACGTTGTTGCGGCCCTGGCCGAGCCGCTCGTCCCCGTAGGAAAAGAACGAGCCCGACTTCTGCACGATCCCGTGCTCGATGCCGAGGTCGAGGACGCAGCCCTCGGAACTGATCCCGAGGCCGTACTCGATGTCGAACTCGGCCTGCCGGAACGGCGCCGCCACCTTGTTCTTGACGACCTTGACCCGCACCCGATTCCCGATCGCCTCGGTGCCCTCCTTGAGCGTCTCGATGCGCCGGATGTCGAGCCGCTGCGAGGAATAGAACTTGAGCGCGCGGCCGCCGGGCTGCGTCTCCGGCGAACCGAACATCACTCCGACCTTCTCGCGGATCTGATTCGTGAAGACGCACAGCGTGTTGGCGCGGTTCAGGTTGCCGGCGAGCTTGCGCATCGCCTGGGACATCATCCGAGCCTGCAATCCGACGCTCTGGTCGCCCATCGCGCCCTCCAGCTCGGCCTTCGGCGTGAGCGCGGCGACCGAGTCGATCGCCACCACGTCGACCGCGCCGGAGCGGATCAGGAGGTCGGCGATCTCGAGCGCCTGCTCGCCGTGGTCGGGCTGGGAGACGAGGAGCTCGTCCACGTCGACGCCGATCCGCTTCGCGTAGGCCGGGTCCATCGCGTGCTCGGCGTCGATGAACGCGCAGATCCCGCCCATCCTCTGGGCGTTGGCGAGGATGTGGTAGAGCAGCGTCGTCTTTCCGGACGACTCCGGCCCGAACACCTCGACGATCCGCCCCCTCGGCACGCCGCCGACACCCAGCGCCAGGTCGAGCGACAACGCGCCCGTGGGCACGGCCGCAACCCGCACCTGGGCGGAGGCGTCTCCCATCTTCATGATCGAGCCCTGCCCGAAGGTCCGCTCGATCTGCGTCAGAGCGCCCTTCAGCGCGGCCTCACGCGCCTTGGCGGCCTTCTCTTGGTCCTTCTCCATGCTGTGATCTCCTCGAAGTTCTTGAGGTCACAACGTAGGAGCGAGGTCGGACGGACTTTCGCCCCTGATGGCGGACTACTCGGGCAGCTCGATCGAGCCGTCTTCCCTGATGGTCCAGCGCGGGTTGTGGGCGATCTCCCAGGGGTGGCCGTCGGGGTCTGTGAAGGCCGCCGAGTAGCCGCCCCAGAAGGTCTCCGTGGGCTCGCGGACGATGTTCGCTCCGGCGGCGCGGGCCTCCTCGACCACGGCGTCGACCTCCCCCGGCGAGCGCACGTTGTGGGCGAGCGTCATGCCGCCCCAGCCGCCGGAGTCCTCGACGCCGCTGTCCTCGGCCAGGTTCTCGCGGCCCCACAGCGCAAGCACCATCCCACCGGACTGAAAGAAGACGACATCGTCGTCGGGAGCCGCGCGGGTGGTCCAGCCGAGCGCCTCGTAGAACGCGCGGGCGCGTCCAAGGTCGCGGGCTCCAAGCGTGAGAAGGCTGATCCGCTGTTCCATGCGATGGAGCGTACGCCCGTCAGCCGCGCACGCCTCTGATCACGATCAGCACCACGAACGGCGCCAGCACCGCGATGCCGAACCCGTGTCAAGCACCCTCTACGTCGAGCCGCTTCCAGACGAATACCTCGGTGGTGTACGGAACGGTCACCGGACCGTCGGCGGCGAGCGCGCGGACGTCCGCCAGGACATGAGCGCGCTCCCCGTCTGGAAGCGATGCGATGAAGCTGATCGAGCCGATCCGGTCCGCCAGCCCGTCCGAGTCCAGCACCTGCTCGTTGTCGAAGACGCGCTCCTCGAGCGGCCCGAAGAGGGTCGAGCGCTCGAACGCGGCGCGCCACTCGTCGCGGCGATGCGTCGGCACGCCCTCTCGGTGGGGATCGACGATCGCGTCGAACGCCACATTGACGGGGTCATCCTCAACGCGCCGGTTCCAGATCAGCGCCAAGCGCCCGCCGGGGCGCAGTACCCGGTGGATCTCGGCCAGGGCGGCGTCGCCGTCGAACCAGTGGAAGGCCTGCGCGACGGTTACCAGGTCGACCGAGCCGTCGCCGAGCGGGATCGCCTCCGCCGTCCCGTCGAGCGCTTCGGCGGAGCTCGGCAGCGCGGCGCGCATCTCGGCCACCGGCTCGACGGCGATGACCGTGGCGCCGCTTGCCGCCAGCGCGCGGGTCAGCTTTCCGGTGCCGGCCGCAAGATCCAGGACCACGAGCTCAGGGGACAGGTGAAGCGGCTCCAGCGCAGCCGGCGGATAACCCGGCCGGCCGCGCTCGTACTCGGCCGCGGCGCGGCTGAAGCCGGTCTGCGCGGCGTCGTGGATCGGCGTCACGATCCGATGTCCGCGGCCAGCAGGGAGAACATCACGAGATCCTCGCGGACGCCGTGACGGCGGCGGTAGCGCCGCAGCGTGCCCTCGCGTGTGAAGCCGGCGCGGCCGGCGAGCCGCAGCGATGCCTCGTTCTGCGGGTTGGCGAGCAGTTCCACGCGCTCGAGCCCGAGCCCGGTGATCGCCCACTCCGCGAGCAGCCGCGTGGCACGTGCCCCGAACCCGTGCCGGCGCGACTCGGCGACCATCCAGTAGCCGATCTCCGCCTTCAGGTCGGGCCAGTCGAAGTTCGAGAGGCCCAGCGCGCCGAGCACGCGGTCGTCGGTATCGACGATCGCCAATGCCAGCTCGCGCCCGTTGGCGATGTCTGCCCCCGTGCCGTTGATGAAGTCGCGCGCGTGGCGCTCGGTGTAGTTGTGAGGGACCACGGTCCAGCGCGGGATCTCGGGGTCCTGGCAGGCGGCCGTCACGGCTGGGGCGTCGCGGCGCTCCCACGGCCGCAGCCGGATGTCGCCGTCAGCCAGCGGGGGGTTGGGAAGCGGGATCGAGCGCATCTCCAGCAACCGTACGGTCCAGGGGCTCGTAGATGGCTCCCTGGGGCCGCAGCGTCGAGCGGTACAGGGTGACGACGCCCGCCTCGAACACATCGGCGGGCGGCGGCGGGCGGTCCGGCGGGGGTGCGACGCGGCGCTCGCCTCGCTTCACTCGCGCGAGCGTGATGTGCGGCCAGAAGGGGCGTTTCTCCGGCCGGTACCAGCGCCCGGCCTCGAGCGCCCCGGACATGGCCGTCTGCAGGGCCGTGGCGCGGCCGCCCTCGTCGTCGAGGTCGAGCGCGAACAGGCGAGCGTTGCGCGGTGGGACCGGACGGACTCCCGTCGCGCCCAAACGCGGCGCCGGAGCGGCCGGGAGCGACCCGAATGCCGCCGCCGCGATGCGCTCTGCAGCCGACTCGTCCTGCCAGCCGAGGAAGACCAGCGTCACGTGAAGCGCGTCCGGGCGCACCGGCCGGACATCCCGCCGCCCGTCGAGGATCAGGTCGCGCCAGGCCACGAGCCGGTCGCGCGCGTCCTCTGGGAGGTCGAGCGCGAGGAACATGCGGGCGCGCGGCCCGCTCACGGGCGGTCGTGTGCCGTGACCGCCGCCGGCGACCGCTCCGCGGCGGCCTCGGACAGCACTTGGCGCAGCAGGTGCATCGCGACGGTCGTGGAGCGGTCGCGGATGTCGGCCCGGTCGCCCGGCAGGCGAATGATTCGCGTGATGCCGCGGCCGTCGGCCAGCTGCACGCTCCAGCAGACGGTCCCCACCGGCTTCTCCTCCGTCCCGCCGTCGGGGCCTGCGATGCCCGTGATCGCCACCGCGGTGTCCGCCTCGAAGCGCCGCAGCGCGCCCTCCGCCATCGCATCCGCCACAGGCTCCGACACCGCGCCGTGACGCTCTATCAGCCCCGGATCGACTCCGAGGAGTTCTACCTTCGCGTCGTTCGAGTAGGCGACCACCCCGCCCATCACGTACGACGAAGAGCCGGGCCGCTCGGTCAGCCGGGCCGCCAGCAGCCCGGCCGTGCAGGACTCCGCCGTGGCCACCCGGCGGCCGGCGAGCAGCTGAACGACCTGGTCGTCGACGCTCGAGCCGTCCTCAGAGAAGATCTCGCGTCCGTGGCGTTCGCGGAGCAGGCCGAGCAGCTCGTCGTAGACGGGCGCGCCGTGCGGCTCGAAGCGGGTCACCATCTCAATCTCGCCGCGCCGCAGGCAGGTGGTGATCTCGAGCTCGCCGTAGTTCTCGATCCCCTCCTCGGCGTCGCGCAGCGTGTCCGCCAGCCCGGATTCCGGCACGCCGAAGATCCGCACCATCTCGTGGCGATACTGGGTCCGGGCCGCGATCGCCTTCTGGACGAAGTCGCTCGCCACGGCCGTCCGCCACATCGGCTGGAGCTCGCGCGGCGGGCCCGGCAGCACCACGACCGTCGGCTCGCCCGGCACCACGAGGCCGGGCGCGGTCCCCACAGGGTCGATCACGTAGGCGCCCTCCGGGATCAGCGCCTGCTTGCGGTTAGCGGCACGCACCGCATCGAAGTCCCAGTGGCTGAAGCGCGCCATCAGCGGCTTCAGGATCGCCGCGATCTTGTCCTCGAGCTCCCCGTCCAGCACCAGCTTCCTGCCCATGAACCGCGCCACCATCTCGACGGTCATGTCGTCCGCGGTGGGCCCGAGCCCGCCACTCGTGACGATCAGGTCCACGCCCTGGTCGGACATGAACTCCAGCTGGGCCCCGATGTCCTTACGCCGGTCGCCGCAGATCGTAATGTGGGCGAGCTCCACTCCGAGTTCGAGTAGGCGATCGGAGAGCCACGGCCCGTTGCGGTCCCGGACGCGTCCGGTAAGGACCTCAGTCCCGGTTACGACGATGCCCGCGCGAGCGCTCACGTCTTACGAGACTAGTCCTCGGGCGTGCGACCGTAGACCCGGTGACGGGTCGGGCGAACGACAGGCATTGAGGAGTCACGCCACCGACGAGGTGGCAGAGAAGGGTCGCGTATGGCGCTACAAATCTCTGCCACCTCGCCGGTGCCCTCGGAAGCCCTCACAGGCAGGGGCGCTCGCCGCTCTCGAGCTCGCGCGTGTGCGTGGGAGTGAAGGCGAACCCGGCGGCGTCCGGGCCGGGTGTCACCTGGACGGGCTTCCCGTTCTTCCGCAGCTTGACGTCGCGCTTTCCGAGGTTGATCCGCAGCTGCTTTCCGCGGAAGGTCTGCGCGCTGTCGATCGTGTTCTCGAAGATCACCGGCGTGCCCACGCCGCGGTCGACGCACACCCAGGTGGGCGTGGCGGGGACGACCCGGAGCCTCACGCGCTTTGGCGGGGCCGGCTTCTTCTTCGGCTGCGTCGTGGTTCGGTCGGGCGTCGTCTCCGTGCGCACCGCCTGGTCGGCGCCGCCGTCCTCGTCGCTCGCCAAGCCGATCGCCACCAGGATCGCCACCACCCCCACCAGCACCAGCAGGGCCACGACGCCCGGGCCCAGCCGCGGGCCCCGGTAGCGATTCCGCCCCGCGACTCCGGGCGGGGCGAGGGGAGGCGGCTCGAGCTCGTCCTCGCGCTCGTAGTTCGCCCTGTACTCCTCCACCAGCACGTGCGGATCGAGCCCCAGCATCTCCGCGTAGGTACGCAGGAAGGTCTTGACGAACGTCGGGCCGGGTAGCATCCCGAACTCCTCGTTCTCGAGCGCGCGCAGGTACTTGGCGCGGATCTTGGTGCGCATCTCGACGTCGGCGATGTCGAGCCGCTGCCGCATCCGCGCGTCGCGGAGCGTTTCACCAATGCCGGGCATTGACGGCCCATTTTGACGAAACGCTTATTCGTCGACTGGGCCGGCGACGGCTGGCTCTTCGAGCGAGTCGAGCACTCGCGGCAGGTCGGTCTCCGTGATCAGCACCTGACGCGCCTTCGAGCCCTCAGAACCGGAGATGACGCCGCGGCGCTCCATCATGTCGATGAGCCGGCCTGCCCTCGTATAGCCCACTCGGAGGCGCCGCTGGAGCATCGAGGTCGACGCCGTGCCCATTTGCACGACCGTCGCGATCGCGTCGCCGAGTAGATCGTCCTGGTCCGGGTCGAAGTCGCCCTCGGCGCCGTCCGTGCCCTCCTCGGGCTCCACCGCCTCGAGCAGCTCCTCCTGAAGCTCAGGCTCGCCCTGGCGGCGCCAGTGCTCGGTGACGCGCTCGATCTCCTCCTCGGCGATGAACGCGCCCTGGATGCGCGCAGTGCGCGACTCGCCCGCCGGCCGGAACAGCATGTCGCCCTGGCCGAGCAGCGACTCGGCGCCGTTCTGGTCCAGGATCACGCGCGAGTCGGTCTGTGAGGAGACGGCGAACGCGATCCGCGCGGGCACGTTCGCCTTGATCATCCCGGTGATCACGTCCGCGCTCGGGCGCTGGGTGGCGAGCACCAGGTGGATCCCGACCGCGCGCGACTTCTGCGCGAGCCGGATGATCGAGTCCTCGACGTCGGCGGGCGCGACCATCATCAGGTCGGCGAGCTCGTCGATCACGCACAGGATGTACGGAAGCGGCGCCTCGCCCTCGCGGATGCGCACGCGGTTCAGCTCGACCAGGTTGCGCGTCTTCGAGCGGCTCATGACCCCGTAGCGCTCCTCCATCTCCTTGATGAGGTTGCCGAGCACGTTCGCGGCGAGCCGCGGCGAGGTTACGACCGGGGTGAGCAGGTGCGGGATGCCCTCGTAGTGGTTCAGCTCGACGCGCTTCGGGTCGACCAGCACCATCCGCACCTCGTTCGGTGAGGAGCGCAGCAGCACGCTCGAGAGCATGGCGTTCACGCAGCCGGACTTGCCTGAGCCGGTGGTGCCGGCGATCAGGATGTGCGGCTGCTTGGCGAGGTCGGTGCCGATCGCCTTGCCGGCGATGTCCTTGCCGAGCCAGACCGACAGCGGCGACCAGCCCGTGGGGGCGTCCTGGAAAACGTCGCCGAGATGGACCATCGTGCGCACGCGGTTCGGCACCTCGACGCCCACGGCCTGCTTGCCCGGGATCGGGGCGAGGATGCGCACCTGCTCGGCGGCGAGCGCATAGGCCAGGTCGTCCTTAAGCTGGGCGACCTTCGACATCTTGATCCCGGGAGCGAGGCGCAGCTCGTAGCGCGTCACGTGCGGCCCGCCGACGGTGCCGATCAGACGCGCCTCCACGTTGAAGTGGCTGAGCGCCTCGACGAGCTGTGCCCCCACCCGCTCGATTCCCTTCGTGTCGAGCTTCTGAGCGCCACTCGAGCGCTTCAGGAAGGACAGCTTCGGCAGGCTGTACTCGATGTCGTCCGACTCCGTGACCGGCGAGCGCTTGTCCCCCATCGGGGTGAGTCCCTCGGACCCGCCATCGGTGACGGGGTCTGACCCCTTAACAATCTCTGGCTCTGGGATCGGCTCGCGGGACCGCTCCGACGCTTCCTCCAGCTCGTATTCCTCGAACTCGTCCGTGTCGTGCGTGGGCACTTCGACGTGGGTGGCCCGCACCACCGGTTCGCGGTCCTCCGGCTCCGGCGGGGCGATCGGCGGCAGCGGCCGGTAGGGCACACGCACCGTCGCGGTCGTACGGCGCATGCGCTCCGTGGTGCTGGCGGCCGCCTGCTGCGTGGCGGCCACGATGCTCGCGATCGAGGCGCCGGTGAGGAGCAGGACCCCTGCGAGCAGCAGGAAGACGAAGAGGATGTGCGAGCCCGCGGTCGAGAACAGCTTCGCGGAGGTCCAGAAGAGCGACTCGCCGACGAGGCCGCCGTGGTGCTCGAGATAATCGGAGTCGAGGAAGCCGTCGCGCGGAGTGTCTCCGGGACCGAGCCCGAGCGAGCCGGCGGCCAGGCCGAGCATGAGCGCGGCGACCAGGCAGGCGGTTCCGGTCTTGAGCGGATGGAGCGCCGGGATCATCGGGCGCACGACGATCAGCGCGCCGGCGGCGAACATCAGCACGGGCGCCGCGTAGCCGACGCCGCCGAACATGAACAGCATGGCGCTCGCGAGCGCCTCGCCTACCTCGCCTCCCGTCCAGTCGAGATAGAAGACGCACGCGAAGAAGGCGGCGAACGCGACCAGCCCGAGACCGATCAGGTCCCAGTGGCGCTGCTCCAGCGCCGGGAGCTCGAGATTGGGCCACCAGGCCCTACGCGCAGGGCGGCGCTTCCGGCGCGGCTTGCTCGCCATGAGGCCTGCATTCGACGGAGTAACCCCCCAACCCTCCCTACCATGGAGTCACATGAGCGGACGCCCGCGCGTGCTCGTGGTTGAAGACGACGCCGACATCGCCGGCGTGCTTCGACGCTCCCTCGACAAGGAGGGCTACGACGTGCGCATCGCGGGCGACGGCGAGGCGGCCCTCGAGCAGTCAGCCGTCTTCGAGCCCGACGCGGTCGTCCTCGACCTCGGGCTCCCGAAGCTCGACGGCATGGAGGTCGCGCGGCGCATGCGCTCCGACGGCGACGTGCCGATCCTGATGCTCACCGCACGCGACGCGCTCGACGCGCGCGTGGAGGGACTCGACTCGGGCGCTGACGACTATCTCGTCAAGCCCTTCGAGCGCGACGAGCTGCTCGCGCGCATACGCGCCCTGCTCCGGCGGCGCCCGCCGCGCGGCAGCGCGTTCCTCGTGGTCGGCGACCTGCGTCTCAACCCCGACAGCCGTGAGGTCTACCGCGGCGAACGCCAGCTCGAGCTCACGGCGCGCGAGTTCGAACTACTGGAGCACCTGATGCGCAACGAGCGGATCGTGGTCTCGCGCCAGGCGCTGCTCGACGAGGTTTGGGGCTACCACCCGTTCGCCGAGACCAACACGGTGGACGTCTTCATCTCGAACCTGCGGCGCAAGCTCGAGGCCGGCGGCGAGCCCCGGATCCTCCACACGATGCGCGGCGCCGGCTACGTGCTGAGGCAGCCGTGAGGACGCGCTTGCCGGTCAAGCTGAAGGTCGCGGTGCTGAGCGCCGCGCTCACCTTCGCGATCCTCTGCCTGTTCGCGATCGTCGTCGGCACGGTGGCCGAGCAGCGCATCGTGGCGGGCTTCAACGACGACCTCCGCGCGACGGCGGGTGAGCTCCAGGACAAGATCACGCTCGAGGTCCGGCCTGACGGAGCGGTTCAGCTGAGCCAGCCCGACCAGGCCCTGCTGTCGGCCGCCGCCGCAGGCGATCCAATCGTCAGGGTGGTGGACCGCAACAACCTCCGCGTCTGGCCCGAGCACCCCACGGGCGAGCCTTCGCTGGGGCCCCCGATCAGCGGGATCACGGACATCGGCGACCTGCGCGTGGCCTCGCGCGAGCTCGTGGTCCCGACCCCCGCGAGCCCGGAGACCTTCAATACACCCCTCGACACGGTCACGACCCCGGTCGGCTACGTCCAGTACGCCAAGCCCGAGCGCACGATCACCCGGACCATCAACCGCGTGCGCGTGTTCCTCGCCTTCGGCGTGATGGGCGGCACGCTGCTCGCGTTCCTAGGAGGACTCCTGGTCGCGCAGCGCGCCATGCGCCCGATCGCCGGCCTGACCCGAGCCGCCCGCGAGGTGGCGCGCACGCGTGACCCGGACATCACGCTTCCGAAGCCACAGGCGAACGACGAGGTCTCGGAGCTCGCGGCCACGTTCGAGGACATGCTCCGGGAGCTGAGCGCCGCGCGCGAGGAGACCGAGGCAACGCTCGCGCGGCAGCGCAAGTTCGTGGCAGACGCCTCGCACGAGCTCCGCACGCCTCTCACCAGCATCCTCGCCAACCTCGAGCTGCTGGAGGCCGAGCTCGCCGGCGAGCAGCGCGACATGGCCGACTCGGCGCTCCGCTCCTCGCGCCGGATGCGGCGGCTGGTTGGCGACCTCCTCCTGCTCGCGCGCGCGGACGCGGGCCAGGATGTGCCGCGCAGCGCCGTCGACCTGTCCGCCGTCGCCGCCGAGGCCGCACGCGAGGCCGGCGCATTGTCGTCGGATCACCCCGTCTCGCTCGATCTGCCCGGCGAGGTGATCGTGAGCGGGGTCGCCGACGACCTTCACCGGCTCGCCGGCAACCTGATCGAGAACGCGCTCCTCCACACCCCGCCGGGCACTCCGGTCACCGTCTCGGTTCGTCGCGACGGCAGCAACGCCGTCCTGGAGGTGGCAGACCGCGGCCCAGGCGTTCCGCTGGAGATGCGCGAGCGCGTCTTCGAGCGCTTCGCCCGCGGCGCCGGCGACGCCACCCCGAGCGGCGGAAGCGGCCTGGGGCTCGCGATCGTGAGAGCGGTCACGACCTCGCACGGCGGCAGCGTTGAGGTGCGCGACGCCGAGGGCGGCGGAGCGCGCTTCGTTGTAACCCTTCCTGCAGAGCCGGTTCCCCGCTCCGATTCTGCGGCTACCGTGTTGGTGGAACGAGGCCTCGCCCCCGAAACCTCCAAGGAGTAGGCACGTGAAGTCGTTGGTGCGCCACCGGCCCTCGCCGGCGTTGATCATCGCCCTGATTGCCCTGTTCGTCTCGCTCAGCGGAGTCTCCTACGGTGTTGCGACCGGGTTCATCGACAGCCGCGAGATCAAAAACAACGAGGTCCGCAGCCTCGACATCCGCAACAACGAGATCCGCACGCGCGACCTGCGCAACAACGAGGTGCGCGGCCTCGACATCCGCAACAGCACGGTGCAGAGCCGCGACATCGCGCTCAACGCGGTCACCGGCGACGACGTGAAGGAGGACACGCTCCAAAAGGTGCCGAGTGCGCTGCTGGCGGACACGGCCACGAGGGCGACGAGCGCCGCGGGCGTCGACGGCCAGAAGATCATCCCGTTGACGACAGTGGCGGAGGGCGGCAACCCGGCCGTACTTGCGTCGCACGGGCCACTGACGCTGTTTGGCGAGTGTGCGAACGGTGCGCTGGCGCGGCTCTCGGTGTCCACTACGGAGGACAACTCGGCCGCGACGGGCACGGCCACCGCCACGACCACGTCCCCGAGCCCGGTCTTCAGCGCGACGGGCTTCCAGGACTCTGACCTCGACACCGGACAAGGGTCCTTCCAGATCGCCGAGCTAAACGCCGGCATGGCGATCCGCGGCTACACGGTCACCACCGCGTCCGCCTTCGCGCCCAGCGGGAAGGGCTTCAGCGGCGATGTCGCCATGTTCCGAGACAGCGCTGGCCCCGGGTCCTGCCGCTTCCACGGCTCGCTCTCGCTACAGGGCTAGACCTCCACCACAACCGGCAGGATCATCGGGCGGCGCCTCAGGCGCTCGTAGACGAACTCGGCCACGTCGTCGTGGAGGTGGTCCTGGACGAGGTCGATCTCGGTGATCTCGTCCGCGGCCGAGTGCGCGAGTGACTCGTCGACGGCTTTGCGCAGCTCGTCCACGAACGAGTCCGACTCCTCGACGAACGGCACGCCGCGGAAGATGATCTCGGGCGGGACGACGGAGCGGCCGTCCTGCTCGGAGATCGTCGCGACCACGATGAAGATGCCGTCGGCCGAGAGCATGCGGCGGTCGCGCAGCGCCACGTCCTCGATGTCGCCCACCTCCACCCCGTCCACGAAGATCAGTCCCGCCTGCTCGCGCTCGGCGTAGCGCGCGCCGGACTCGTCGATCTCGAGCGGCAGGCCGTTCTCGCCGCGGAAGATCGACTTCGGCGGCACGCCCACCGCCTCGGCAAGCTCCCCGTGGAGCCGCAGCCTGCGGTGGTCGCCGTGCACCGGCATCACGTAGCGCGGGTGGGTGAGGTTGATCATCAGCTTCAGCTCCTCCGCGTAGCCGTGCCCCGAGGCGTGTACCGGGACGTCGGAGGGTGTGATCACGTTGGCGCCGAGCCTGTAGATCCGGTCGATCGTCTCGTTCACCGCGCGCTCGTTCCCCGGGATCGGGGTGGCCGAGAAGATCACCGTGTCGCCGTCGTGCAGCTCTACGTTGGGGTGGTCGCCGTGCGCCATCCGGCGAAGCGCTGACAGGGGCTCGCCCTGCGACCCGGTCGAGATGATCACGAGCTTGCGGTCCGGGAAGTCCTCGATCTCCTTCGGGCCGACGAGCATCCCGTCCGGGACGTCGATGTGGCCGAGCATCCGCCCGATGTTCGTGTTCTTGCGCATCGAGCGGCCCACCAGCGACACGCGCCTGTCGAGCGCCGCGGCGGCGTCCACGACCTGCTGCACGCGGTGGATGTTCGACGCGAAGCAGGTGACCACGATGCGGCCCTGGCAGCGCGCGAACACCTCCTGGAGGCGCGGGCCCACGCTCGACTCGGACGGCGACATCCCTGGGCGGTCCGCGTTCGTGGAATCGCCGCACAGGAGCAGGAGCCCCTCACGGCCCAGCTCCGCGAGCCGGGAGACATCCGCCGGCACGCCGTCCACGGGCGTCTGGTCGAACTTGTAGTCGCCCGTCATCAGCATCGTGCCGAGCTCGGTCGTGATGGCGACCGCGAAGGAGTCCGGGATCGAGTGCGCCATCTTCACCATCTCGATCGAGAACGGCCCCGCCTCGAAGCTCTGGGTGGCGAGCACGTCCTCGACCTCGGCGTCCTGCAGGCGGTGCTCGTCGAGCTTCGAGCGAACCATCGCGGCCGTGAGCGGGCCGCCGTACACCGTGGGCGCGGGGTCCAGCTCGCGCAGCACGAACGGCAGCGCGCCCACGTGGTCCTCGTGGCCGTGGGTCAGCACGATCGCGTCGATGTCGTCCGCGCGCTCGCGCAGGTAGGTGAAGTCCGGCAGCACGAGGTCGATCCCGAGCTGGTCGGGTGCCGGGAACATCAGCCCCGTGTCGACCACGGCGATGCGGTCGCCGTATTCGACAACCATCATGTTCTTGCCGATCTCGCCGAGCCCGCCGAGCGGCAGAACCCTCAGCGTGCTCGGGCTCACACCGCTGCCAACAGGTTGTGGCGCTCGAGCGCTTCGCGGATCACAGCCCGCTCCTCGGCCGAGGCCGCCACGAGCGGCAGCCGGGGCGACCCGACCTCAAGGCCGATCATGTTCACCGCCGCCTTCACCGGTATCGGATTCGTGGTCACGAACATCGCCTTGTAGAGATCGCGTAGTCCGTCCTCGATCTCGTGCCGGCGCTCGGGCTCGTCGATGATGCGCCGCATTTCGCGTCCGACCAGGTGCGAGGCGACCAGGATCCCGCCGGCGCCGCCCATGTCCATGACCTTGGCGAGCACGTCGTCGTTGCCGGCCAGCAGGTCCATGCCATTGATCGGTGCCATGTCCTCGTAGCGGGCCTGCTTCACGGCGGCTACGTTGTCGATCTCGGCCAGCTCCGCGAGCAGGTCGTTCGGCATGTCGGTCGCAGTGCGCGACGGGATGTTGTAGGCGACGATCGGGCGGTCGGTGGCCGCCGCCACCGCCTCGTAGTGCGCCTTGATGCCGCGCCGGTTCGGCTTCACGTAGTACGGCGTCACGACGAGCATCGCGTCGACGCCCACCTCGTGCGCGCGCTCCGTCAGCTCCACGGAATGGCGCGTGTCGTAGGTGCCGGTGCCCGCGATCACCGGCGCGTCCCCGCTCTCGGCAACGCCGAGCTCCCAGAGACGCACCTTCTCCTCGTCGGTCAGCGTGGCGCCCTCGCCGGTGCTTCCCGCGAGCACGAGCCCGTCGGAGCCGTTCTCCAGCAGGTGGTGCATGAGCCGGACGGCGGCGTCCTCGTCGAGCCCGCCGTCGCGGTCGAAGGGCGTGACCATCGCTGTGAGGATTCCGCCGAGGCGCATGGTTTCGCTGCCGAAGCGCTCCGCCACTACTGGATCGGCTTGAACGGGTCGGGGTTGGCGTTCGCATCGCCGCCCGGCTCCTCCTCGGCCGGTGCCTCGGCGGCTGGCGGGGTCGCGCTCGGCGGGGGCGTCGCGGCGGCGGGCGTCTCCTCCTGCCGGATCGGCCGACCGTGCTCGTCGTATCGGACGCTCTGTGCCTGCTCGTCCGGCGGCGACTGCGATTCGTTGAAGCTGTTCTGTGCCTCGTCGAGCTTCTCCTGAGCCTGCTCGGCGAGTTTCTTTGCCTTGTCCATGAAGCCCATCTGGTCCCCCGTGGTCGGTGCGAGCAAGATATCGCGCAATCAGGCTGTCATGCCCTACCGGAAGGAGCGCTGCAAATGGCAGAATTCCGGGCGGCGATGGCGACGGAACGCGATTACAGCCACAGGTCGACGGTCCAAAAACTGGGCGTGGCGGCCGAACAGCGGGTGGAGATCACCGGCGATGTCGGCCCTGGTCTCAGGCGAGACGTCAAGGAGGCCATAGGCCGCGGCCTCGTCAAATCGGGGCTGCTCGATGGCGCGATCGTGCTTGTGGAGTCGGAGGACGAGGCCAAGGAGGCATTTGTCCGCTACCGCCCGCGCCTGCGCGACACCGGCTACCTGTGGATGATCACGCGGAAGCGGGGACACGAGAAGTACCTCAACCAGATGGCCCTGGTCCCCTACGCCAAGCGCCTCGGCCTGATCGACAACAAGACCTGCTCGATCGACGAGGAGCGCTCCGGCATCCGCTTCGTGATCCCGCGCTCACTCCGCCGGAACGGCAGCCGGAGCGCCGCCTAAGCCCGGTCGCGCGCCCGGGGCTCGGCGCTCCGCACGCCCTCGATCCACCCGGCGGCCCGCTCGGTGCCCGGGTCGGCCTGCAGCTGCGAGGAGATCCGCTTCAGGCGCGCGGTCAGGTCGTCGTCTGCAACCAGCCGGTCGATGGCCGCCCCCAGCTGCGCGTCCTCGAACTCGAACGTCGGCAGTCGCACGCCGAGCCCGAGCTCGTCCATCCGCTGCGCGTTGTCGTATTGGTCCCAGAACAGCGGCAGCACCACCATCGGCTTCCCGAAGTGGAGGCATTCGGTCACGGTGTTGTTGCCCCCGTGGGTGATCACCGCGTCCACGAGCGGCAGCAGCGCCGGCTGGGGCACGAGCTCGGCTCCGGCCTGCCCGTCGCGCAGCTCGATCTGCTCGTGCTGGGGTCCCTTGCTCACGATGGCCCTATAGCCGCCCTCCGCGAGCAGGTCCACCAGGCGCTGCATAAGCTCGACGTCCGCCGAGCCGAGGCTGCCCAGGCTGAGATAGACGAGCGCTCCGTCGCCCTTCGGCACGTCGAACTCACCGACGCCCTCCTTGCGCACGCACGAGCCGAGCCGCTCCCACATCGGGCCCAGGGGCCGCGAGCGCTCGTAGTCGGCCGCCTCGGGGTAGAGGAACAAATTCAGGTAGGACGAGCGATGGATGAACTCGAGCTCGGGCAGCGGCGGGCAGCCGCGCTGGCCGCCAAACTCGTCGAAGTCTGCGTGCATGTCGGCGTGCACGCGGCCGTACTCCTCGCGGAACTCCTCCCAGCCCGACGTGTCGCCCGACGGATAGCCCGAAAAGACGGGCGGCAGCTCCGGGTCCGGCATCTCGAGCGGGTTGCACGACGCGATCCGCACCCAGGGGCAGTCCGCCGTCACCACCGCCGGGAACGTGACCACGTTGTCCTCGACGATGACATCCGGTCGCACTTCGTCGAAGATCTCGCGCAGGCGATCGTCCACGTACTTGGACCCATCGATCAGCGCCTGCCAGGTGGGCTGAATGAAGCCCTCCAGCTGCTCGATCGTGGGCTTGCGGAAGACCGGGCCGGTGTCGCGGATGAAGTCCTTCCAGAACTGACCGGGCTCCTCCTCGGCCTCGGCGGGCGCCTGAAGCCGCATCAGCCGCTCCTCGAAGCCCTTCTCCTCCAGCGTGCCGGCAAACGACTCCTCGATCACGAACACGACCCTGTGGCCGCGCTGGCGGAGCGACTGCCCGATGCCGACGCAGTTGTTCGTTGGCCCGTAGGCGCCCTCAGGGAAGAAGACGATCGTGGCCATCAGTCAGCGCTCCTTCGGCGCGCCACCCAGACTTCCTCGCCGGGCCACTGCTGGGCCCAACCGCGCTTCATGTAATAGCGGACCTCGTCCGGATCGCCGTCAGGGGCGTACAGCTCGTGCAGGGCCTCGAACTCGAAGCCGGTGTCGCGCAGGAGCTTGATGCGCTCCCCGTGCGGTTGGTGGAAGTCGGTGCTCACGCCCCCGTCCGGCTCGGGCCAGTCAATCCGGCCGAGGCCGCGCTGCGGCCGCACGAGCCTCTCCTGTGTCGGCTCTTCGCTCAGCGGAGTACAGAGCGAGTCGATCACCGAGTGGCAGAGGAACATGAGCCGGCCGCCGTGCCTGAGGAGCCGGTGAGCCTGCGGAATCCAGACGTACGGGTCACACCAGATCGCGGCGCCGAACTCCGAGAAGGCGAGGTCGAACGATTCGTCTGGGAGCGGAGGGTCCTCGGCGCTCGCGTGGATGAGCGGGAACCCGATGCCGTTCTGCTGCTGGAGCTCACGCGCCGTGGCCAGCTGCTCCTCGGAGAGGTCGAGTCCGACCGGCTTAGCACCCAGCTTGGCGAACCACGCGCACCAGTAGCCGGTTCCGCAGCCGAGATCCACCACGTCGAGGCCGGTCACGTCGGGGAGGATGCGCACGTCGTCCTCGGGGACGTCCCACATCCCCCACCACGGCGTGGGGCTGGCCCAGGCCCGGCGGCCCTTCTCCACCCAGTTCGGAGCATCGGCGTTCCAGATGTCGCGGTTGCGCGCCGCGTGCTCTGACAGGTCCATGCGCGCAAGCTAGCCGAGGAAGCGTTCGACGTCCGCGGCGTCTCGCTCGAGCGCGGCCCGATCGGTCTTCGCGACCCGCCGGAAGGCGTCCAGCTCGAGCGCGCCGTCCGTGAGGCTCCACCTCGCCACGGCCTGTCCGCGCACCATTGCGAACGGATAGAACATTCCGCCCACCGTGACGAGGTTCGGGCTGTCGCCCACGATGTCGCCGCGTTCGATCCACCCGAGCAGGCACGGATCGAACGCCCCGAGCAGCTTGGGAGGCGGCAGCTCTGGGGCGGGCCGGCGCTTGTTCAGGTTCACCACGCCGTTGGCGTGCTCCTTGAGCTCCGAGGAGATGGCACTCAGGCCACTGCGGGCCCGTCCCAGCGGGATGCCGGCCCAGCGAGCGAGATCGCTCGCATTCGCCGGCCCATGCCCGGCCAGGAAGCGGCGGGCTGCTTCTGCCAAGGCCGTGTCGCCGTCGACGAGCTCCTGCTGTCCGAGCCAGTCCGAGACGAGCACGTAGGCCTGCTTCGTCCCTGCCATCGGCCCGCGGACCACCAGGCCATCGAGTGAGGCTTTGAAGAGCAGCTGGTACAGGAGTTGGCCCTCCGCAGGCACGCCCGCGCGCGCCAGCCGGTCACGCAGCCTGTCCGAGATCAGCGGTCCCTCGTCGGCGAGTGCGTCCACGATCGCCGCGACGCCGCGCTCGGCGACGGGCGGCGGCAACCCCTCCTGCGCCAGCCGGGTCTCGCTTCGCGTACGGAGCGGCGGGGTGGTCACGGCGTGGAGCAGCGGATAGTCCTCGCTCCTGACAAGGTGCAGCGTGCCCCGGTTCAGCCAGGTGACGACGAGTGAGCGCTCCTCGGTGAGCGCCCGGTCAACATCCGCGGCGGAGACCCCCGCGGTGCGCGCACGAACTGCGAGCCGAAACCCACGCGGATCCTGCCCCTGTACGGCGAGCAGCCGCTCGGCGACAGCGACCGGATCCCGCGCCGGCGGCCCGGCAAGCATCTGGGCAGTGAGGCGTTCGGCCAAGAGCGGACTCGGGCGGGGCATCCGGGTAGCGGATATAGCAACCGAGCTGCCCCATCCGCATCCCCGAGGCTAAGACCCGCATCACGAGTGCAACGACCACGTCACACCGGGGGCGCGCGGGCCGCAAGACTCGCCGCGCGGGCCGCAAGACTCGCCGCGCGGGCCGCAAGACTCGCCGCGCGCCCCGGCCACGCTGCCGATCCCGTCCCCCACCGCCGGGTGGTGGGGATTCGGTGCGTTTTCCGCAACGAATCCCAACCACCTCGAGGCGAGGAACCGGCCGCGCGGGCGGCCCGAAGTGTGCCTCCGGCCAGGGGCGCGTGGGCTAGAGCAGGTTTTCCAGGCCGACTGTCGGCGAGCGGTCCAGGGATCCGACCCTGCGGATCGCCAGCAGGACGCCGGGCATGAAGGAGTGGCGGTCGATCGAGTCGTGTCGGATCGTCAGCGTCTGGCCTGGGCCGCCGAAGATCACTTCCTGGTGGGCCACCAGGCCAGGCAGGCGCACGGAGTGGATCGGCTCGTGCACGTTCCCGCCGGCCGCGCGGATCAGGTCGGCGGTGCGGGCGGCCGTGCCCGAGGGTGCGTCCACCTTGCGCTCGTGGTGCAGCTCGACGATCTCGCACTCCGGCATGTGCTCAGCGGCGAGCTTGGCCGCCTCCATCATCAGCACCGCGCCGATCGCGAAGTTCGGCGCCACGAACAGGTTGGCGTCGCCGAGGCCCTCGAGCTCCGAGAAGTCGGC
>JBKPME010000028.1:0-21908 GCA_046731915.1 Actinomycetota bacterium | reverse complement strand
GAGCAGGAGGAGGCCGGCGAGCAGCAGCGCGACCGGAAAGAGGTCGAAGTGGGTTCGCACCAGGGCGCCGCAGAGCACCGGCATGAGCGCAGCGGCCAGCATTGCGCGGCGCTCGTCACCACCGGTCGCCCGGGCCAGGGCTCCGCAGAGCAGCACGACCGCGATCGCCGCGCCGAGCGTCCATAACGCGTATGCCCAGCGGAACACCTCCTCGCCCGTGCCCGCCAGCCCGGGCAGCGCGATCACGGGCGCCGCGAGCGGCGGGTACTCGAAGGCCACCTCGCGGTACGGCAGCCCACCGGCGAGCACCGGCTCGGCGAACGTCCGGTAGACGAACAGGTCGTTCACCCGCTCATCCGACCAGGGCGCCACCCAGAGCGTCAGCGCCCAGCCGGCGACGAGGAGGGCGAGGGCGGGCAGAGCCGCCCTCCTCATACGAAAACCGCCTCGCGCTCGGGCTCACGCGCCGCACGCGGCTCGGAAAGCGTGCGGGCGTGCGCGGCGAAGAGGGCGACGAACACGAACGGTACGAACCAGACCACGTAGAGGTAGAACCAGTGCGTCGCCGTCAGCTGGACCGCGATCAGGATCGCTGCTCCCAGCGCGGCCGTCTGGCGCAGATCGGGCCGGCGCGGCAGGAAGGCCGCGAGCACGGCCAGCCCTCCGGCCGCCACCTTGGTGACGTCCTGGAGCCAGCCGAGCGAGTCGACCTGCCCCCAGATGCTGAACGGCGAGGGCCTGCTCGCCTGGTAGCCGATCGTGCGGTCGTAGAGCTCCCGCAGGCCGCCATCCGGGATGAATGGGACCACCACCAGCGCAAGCACCAGCACGAGCGTGCCCGCGAAGACCAGGGGAGACCGGCGCGCGAACAGCGGCGCGAGCGCCGCGCCGGCGAACTTCGAGGCGGCGCCGAGCCCGACCGCGACCGCGCTCACGGCCGCCGACGTGCGGTCGCGCGCCATGGTGGCCGCAAGCAGTGCACCGATGCACGCCACGGCGACCAGCGTGTCGTTCGAGTTCGACTCCAGCACGAACGTCGTGTACGGGTAGGCCACCCACGCGTACCCGAGCGCGACTCCCAGCGCGGTGCCATCGCGGCCCGGCCGCATGCGGCGCCCGAGGAGCAGCAGGCCTGCGAGCGTCAGCAGGTCGAAGGCGATTGCCGCGCCGTGTGCAGCCGGGAGCTCGTCCCAGCGGCCGCTCCACCGCAGCGCCTGCTCGAATGGCACGTAGAGGAGGTAGGTGACCGGCCCGTAGGTGTCCCCGCGCTGGACGTCGCTCGAGAAGCCCTCGCCGTAGAGGTGGTGGCCGTCGGCGATGCGGTCGGCACCGATCACGCCCGCATAGCCCACGTCGATCACGTTCGAGTCCGCGACGTTGAGGCCGATTCGGAAGGCCGTGAGGAACACGAGGCCGACGACCAGCAGCGTGAGCGGCGCGTGCGGCACGAGCGGGCCGGAGGAGCGACGCGGCCGGAACGTGGCGAGCAGCACGCGGGCGAGCAGGTACAGAAGCACGGGATAGACGAGCAGCGCCGAGACCCCGATCTCGCCGCGATTGAAGAAGTAGTGCGACGCGCCGAAAGCGAGCAGAACCAGGAGGTCGAGGTGGAGCAGCCGGAGCGGCCGCCGGACGTCGATGAACGGCAGCAGGAACAGCACACACAGCGGTAGCCACACATAGGGCGCGTTCAGCGTCCGCCCGAACGCGCCCGGATAGCCGCGAGCCATCGTCCACGCGACCTGGTCACCCGACCACTGCTCGAGGATCGCGCCGCTGCGGTCGTCGACCTGGACCTGCACCACCTCGTCCTTGCCGCGGAAGAAGCTCACCTGCCAGCGGCCGAGACCCTTCGTGTAGGCGGCGGGATCGAGGGGGCCGTCGCGACGCGCCTCGAGCACCTTGTCGGCGCGAGCGGCGATGCGCTCGACTTCGCGCGCGCTCCGGTCGAAGAAGCGCGGCGGCTGGGTCTCGGACGCCGGTCGCTCCAGATCAGCCGCCATCGCCGCGGCCGGTGCGCCTGCGCACACCAGGAGCGCCAGCGCGAGGGCGGCTAGTCGCGCGAGAGCTCGATGCGGAAGCTCCACATCTTGTTCCCGATGAAGTTCAGCGGGGTCGCGACGACGATGGAGATCGCCTGGGCCGGCAGCTCGGGCACCCCGACGACGCTCACGAGCAGCTCGAGCACCGCCGCGGCGAAGAGGAAGGCGGCGATGCTGACCGTGAAGAAACGCGCCGCCTGGAAGCCCGCATGACCGCCGCGCGCCTGGAACGTCCAGTGCCGGTTCCACCAGAAGTTATTCATCACCGCGACGACGAACGCGAGCGTGGCCGCGATGAGGTGGTGCAGGTCGAGCGGACCGACGCAGACGGCGAAAACGCACAGGTTCACCACGTAGCCCGACGCGCCGACTGCGCAGAACTTGAACAGCTGCAGCCAGTTGTGCGGCTTGCGCAGGCCGGCGCGCACGCGCAGGTGCGCGGCATGTGGGCGGTCGGCGATGGCTGCCCTGGCCTCGTCGGTCACCGGGTCAACGGTACACCGAAGTGCTGAAGCACTATCGGCGTCACATCCGCGAGCGACCACTGCTCGCGTTCTGAGGGCTCGAGCCCGCACAGGAGCAACACCCCCTCCGAGTCGTCCCTGTGGAGCGATCCGTGGCTGCCGCCGCCGACGTGGTCGGCGCCGCCCCAGTCCACGAACTCGTACCCGAGCTCCGCCGACGCCAGGACGTCGCCGGAGTGCGGGCACTGAAGCGCCGACCAGACGCGGCCGAGCGCGTCGGGATAGGTCGTGCTGTCCACGCGCGCGGCGCTCGTCGCCAGCTCGAGCACTCCCTCGTTCCCACTGAGGGTCCAGCGCTGTCCGCGCCGGTCGACCAGATCGTCTCCCGGGCAGAAGCGGAGCTCGCCGGCGTCCGAGCGCACCAGCGCCGCCCCGTCGTCCCGCGTGATCACGAGCTCGACCCCGTCGGCCTCCAGCAGGGTGTCGGCCGCGCGGCCGACCAGCTCAGCACGCCGGCCGTCGTCCAGGGCATAGACCATCGCCGCGCGCGCCGAGGGACAGGCGGCCAGCTCGGCGTCGGTTGGCGCCGGGTCGCTCGGCGTGAGCACGCGCGCGTCGGCGAAGACCTCGGACAGATTGACCGGGGTCTCGACCGCCGTCTGCGAGTGATCCGACATGACGATCACCGCGTGCTCCTCGAGGAACGCCTCCGGCCCACCCGCCACGTGCATGATCCGCTCGAGCGCGTGATCGGCCTCCGCGATCGAACGCACCTGGCCGTCGGGGCCGACCCTGTGCGAGTAGGTGTCGTTGTCGGGCAGCGAGAAGAGCAGGAAGTCGAAGAGGTCGTGCTCGACCAAGTACGCGCCCACGCAGCCCGTGTGGCGGTCACGCTGTCCGGGCATTCCGAGCGCCGAGGTACAGCCTGTGTCTCGCGAGTCGAACAGGTCCGCGTAGAAGAGCTCACGCGCCCCGTACACCGGGTGCCGGAACTGAGCGGCCTCGGCGATGCGCCTGTACACGCTCGCGCCCGACGGGTCATGACGAGTCCTGCCGCGATAGATGAGGTAGGTCGTGCAGGCGGTGCGGTACCCGGCGTCGTCCAGGTGCTCGAAAACGGTCCTGTGCGCACGCGTCAGGTGCGCCAGGTTCATGTTGTACACCGTGTCGTAGAGCGAGCGGACGATCCCGAACGCGCGCGTGGCCGGCAGCGACGAGCCGTACTCCACATAGCGCTCCTCGCCGCGGTGGAACCAGTTCATCGCCGGGATGTGGTGCTCGCCGGGGCCGCAGCCTGTGGCGATCGCCGCCGACGCCACCGGCGTGACCGAGGGGAAGGTCGAGACGCAGTCGCGGATGTAGATGCCACAGTCGAGGAGCGCTGCAAGCGCCGGGGCCTCGCCCTCGTCGACCGCCTGGTCGAACATGTCCGGCTTCAGCGAGTCGATGACGGCGAGGACGAGCTTCTTCGGCACTACCGGAGGATCCTCAGCCCGGCGTACTTCTCGCCTTCGCGGCGGCGACCGCCGGCGATCAGGACCACGAAGCCGGGGATCGCCAGGAGCGCGAGCGGCGGGATGAAGATCGCTATGACCGCGAGCAGCAGCGCCGCTCCGTCCGCGTACGCCGTGAGCAGCGCGGCCTGATCAGGCTCGAGCCGGGTCCGGACGCGCTCCACGAGCCCGCCGATGGCGATCCAGCCGAGCAACGCGCAGAAGGGGCCTAACAAGAGCCCGATCCAGACCTCATACCCGTTGTCGGCGAGAGCGCCCGCGAAGAGCAGCGCGCCGAGAGCCAAGCCGAACAGCCCGGCCAACACATCGAAGGGGTCGCGCGCGCCCCGGCGCCTGTCCGCTGCGGCGCGCTTCCACGCGGACCGCTCCACCAGAAAGGCAACGACGCCCAGCGCGACGATGGCCGCGAGAAAGGCCGTCGACTCGAGGAACCTGAAGTCCGTGCCGTCGAAGTCGATGCCCACGTCGCCCCGCGCGAGCGCGCCCGCCAAGAGCGGCGGGAGATAGGGCCGGATGCCCGTCGACGACGCCAGCCCGGCGCCCGTGCTGATGTCCATGAAGAGGCTCATAGGCGAGGTGCGAGGGTCGGTACCCTGCGGCGCGGGAGGTTAACGCTGCCAGAGCGGCGAAGCCTCCTGCTCAGCGCATGAGCTCCTCTCGCGACATCGAGCGCTACGCCGGCCTGTTCGCCTCGCGGACGAAGGTCATGAAGTCCTCGGCGATGCGCGACCTGATGGCCGTGACCACCCGGCCCGAGATCATCTCGCTGGCGGGTGGGCTGCCCGACACGAGCACGTTCCCACCGGACACGTTCGCGGCCGTTGCTCAGCGGATCGCCACCGAGTCATGCGCCAAGGCGCTGCAGTACGGGCCGACCGAGGGGCTCGAGGAGACGAAGGCCTGCATCGCCGAGGTGATGGCCGCGGAGGGGATGCACGTCGACCACGAGGACATGCTCGTGACCACCGGCGGCCAGCAGGTGATCGACCTGGTCACCAAGACGCTGATCGACCCGGGCGACGTCGTGGTCGCCGAGGGGCCGACCTACCCGGGCGCAGTGCCGGTCTTCACCGCCTACCAGGCCGAGCTCGTGCAGATCGAGATGGACGCGGACGGCATGCGCGTCGACCTGCTCGAGGAGACGCTCGACCGGCTCGACCGCGAGAGCCGGCGGCCGAAGTTCATCTACACCGTGCCGAGCTTTCAGAACCCGGCCGGGGTGACGATGTCGCAGCCGCGCCGGCGCCGGCTGGTGGAGGTGGCTCACGAGCGCGAGCTACTGGTGCTGGAGGACAACCCGTATGGCCTGCTCCGCTACGAGGGCGAGCCGCCGTCGCCGCTGCTCTCGCTCGACGGCGGCGTCTACGTGATGTACCTCGGCACCTTCTCGAAAATCCTCTCTCCCGGGATCCGGCTCGGCTGGGTCGTGGCGCCGCCACCGGTGCTCGAGAAGATCAACCTCGGCAAGCAGGCGGCCGATCTCTGCACATCGACGCTGTCGCAGCTCATGGTCCAGGCCTACTTCGCAAAGGGGCGCTGGCGCGACTACGTCGACTCGCTCACCGAGATCTACCGCGCGCGCCGCGACACGATGCTCGACGCGCTCGCCGACCACTTCCCGCCGCAGGCCGAGTGGACGCGGCCCTCGGGCGGACTCTTCATCTGGGCGACCCTGCCGGACTTCATCGACACCACCGACCTGCTCGCCCGCGCGCTCCAGGAGAACGTGGCCTTCGTGCCCGGCGAGGCGGCGTTCCTCGACGGCCGCGGGCGGGCCGCGATGCGGCTGAACTTCTCAGGCTCCGACGAGGATGCGATCCGCGAGGGCATCCGGCGGATCGGCGAGGTGGTGACGGAGCAGGTTCAGCTCTACGGCACACTCACCGGCGAGCACCAGGCGGTCGAGCTGCCGGCCGAGAAGGAGCCTGCGGAGGAGCCGCTGTCCGGAGGCGCGGACATCCTCCGGATGCCCGATCGAGCCGAGCGGGCGCGCCGCGCCGGCTACTGATCCTCGCCGTTCGCGAAGTCTTCGGGCGTGACGTTGTCCAGGAAGTCCTTGAACTTCTCGACGACTTCCTCCGTGTCCTCCACCTCGTGCTCGAACTCGATGGCGGACTCGGTGATCACGTCCTCGGCGGCGAAGATCGGCGCGCCGGTGCGGACGGCGAGGGCGAGGGCGTCGGAGGGGCGCGAGTCGATAGGGATCTCGCGCCCGTTCAGCTGGAGGGTGACCTCGGCGTAGAAGGTGTTCTCGCGCAGCTCGGTGACCGCCACACGCGAGCAGCTCACCTCGAGCTCCGTGAGCATCTCGCTGATGAGATCGTGGGTCATTGGGCGCGGCGTGTTCGCTCCCTGCAGCTTCATCAGGATCGCCGCCGCCTCCGGGTGGCCAATCCAGATCGGAAGGAACTTGTTGCCGTCGCGCGTCTTCAGAAGCACGATCGGCTGCTTCCCGACCATGTCGAAGCTGACGCCGTAGATCACCATCTCCTGCATCGCCACGACAGTCTAGAGCCGGATGGAAGCAGCGACGCCGCCGCTACAATCGTCGCTCGCCGGGCGATTAGCTCAGTCGGTTAGAGCGCGTCTCTGATAAGGACGAGGTCCCTGGTTCGAGTCCAGGATCGCCCATCTTCGCGCAAGCAGTGGGCGGTGACCGCCGCGCAGCGATCCCATCAACAGGCGAGTGCCAGGGCCCCCGTTAACGGGGGCCCTCGGTCTTCTAGGCGGCCTTCAGGCGACCGCGCGAGAGGATCCGCTCCGCCAGGGCAAGGGCATCCGCAGGCGTATCGAACTCGAGCTCCACGCGGCAGCCCTCGCGATTGGGGCGCACCTTCACGGGCTGGCCGAAGGCGGCGGACAGCGTGTCCTCGGCGGCCGCCAGCGCCTCGGCCAGGTCCGGGTGGATCTCGCGCGTGAAGCGCTTCCGCTCGGGCTCCGGCTGGCCCTCTGCCTCGCGCGCGCGGCGTTCCGTCTCGCGTACCGACAATGCGCCGTCGCGCGCATCAAACGCCAGGCTACGGCGGGCGGCGTGGTCCTTGCAGAGCAGGAGCGCGCGGCCGTGGCCTTCCGTGAGCTCGCCACGCTCGATCAGCTCGAGCGCCTCCTCGGGCAGCTCCAGGAGCCTGATCAGGTTCGAGATCGCGACGCGGCTCCGCCCGACCCTGCGGCCGACCTCCTGCTTCGTGATGCCGAGGTCGTCGACGAGCATCGCGCAGGCGCGAGCTTCCTCGATCGCATTCAAGTCGACGCGCGCCATGTTCTCCGCGAGCGCGATGTCGAGCCGCTCCCAATCGTCCGTTTCGCGGACGAGGGCGGGGATCGTCTCGAGCTCGACCATCTGCGCCGCACGCAGACGGCGCTCGCCGGCGACCAGCTCGAAGCTCCCGCCCGCCAGCGGCCTGACGACGATCGGCTGGAGCACCCCGCGTGCGCGGATCGACTCGGCCAGCTCGGCGAGGCGCGCCTCGCCGAAAGTGCGGCGCGGCTGGCGCCCGTTTGGCTGAATCATGTCGAGCGGGATCTCGCGGAGCCCTTCCCTCACCTTGCCGCCGGACGGCAGGATCGCCGAGAGCCCTCGGCCCATTCCGCGTTGCTGTGCGTCAGCCACGAGCGGCCACCTCCTTTGCGAGCTTCAGATATGCCGCGTTGCCCGGGCTGTGCGGTGCGTGCCGAAGCACCGGAAGCCCGAAGCTTGGCGCCTCACCCAGGCGGACGTTGCGCGGGACGACGGTGTCGAACACAAGCTCCGGGAAGTGCTCGCGCACCTCGCGCTCGACGTCGCGCGCGAGCCGGGTGCGGCCGTCGTGCATCGTGAGGATCATCCCGAGCACGGTCAGGCGGGGGTTCAGCTCGCGCTGGATGAGCGAGAGCGTGTCGAGCAGCTGCGCGAGCCCCTCGAGCGCGAAGTATTCGGTCTGGACCGGGACGATCACGCGATCAGCCGCCACGAGCGCGTTGACCGTGAGCGGGCCGAGCGACGGCGGGCAGTCGAACAGCGTGAACAGGTAGCGCTCGCGCACGCTGCCAAGCCGGTCGCGCAGGGTCGTCTCCGAGCCCTCGATGCGCGGCAGCTCGACGTTTGCGCCCGCGAGGTCAGGCGTCGAGGGCACCACGTCGAGCCCGTCGATCCCGCTCGGGATCGCCGCGGCTGTGAGCGTCAGCTCACCGGAGAGGCAGTCGTAGATGCTCGCCGCGCCGTCCTTCGGCAACCCAAGTGCAACCGTAGCATTGCACTGCGGGTCGAGATCGACTAGCAGCGTGGGGTGACCTGCGTCGGCGATGCTGGCGCCGAGATTGACTGCGGTGGTGGTCTTCCCCACCCCGCCCTTCTGATTTGCGACAGCGAGAACGGTGCCCATCGAGACCGAAAGTACGGTTTAGATCGGTCGGAAAGGGTGTTCGGGGGCGAACGGCCGGTTCCTCCCCGCGCGGTCTCCGCGAGCGCCGCCCCGGTACCGGCGAACAGCAGCGGTGAAAAGTGTTGGGACCGCGTCGCCGAGGGGTCCTTGATGCCTTGGCCGTGTAATGCGCGGCTAGAACGGCACACACCCCCGCGTGTACCCACCCTCAACGCCCGTCGTTCCTCAGGCCAGTGGCCGCTTCCGCGCCATCCCTGCGCGGCGCGGGAACTCCAGCGGCGTGGGCGAAACCCTCCGAAAGACGTGCAGGTGGCGGTTCTCGGATGACGGAAACGGCCGCACCGGCATCACCTCCTTCACCGCCATCCCCACCTTCTCCGCGGCAACGGCGCCCGCGCCCTCCTCGGCAGCATCCCGTGCGCCCTTCCACGCGACGAGTACGCCGTCTTCGCGCAGCAGCGGCGCCGCGTACTCGACCAGCACTGCCAGCGGGCCTACCGCCCTGGCCGTCACCGCGTCATACGCCTCGCGCCCACCGCCCAGGGCCGCGGGGACCCGAGCGAAGTCCTCGACACGAGCGTGCACCGACCGGGCGTTGTCGAGCTTCGCCGCCTGAATCAGCCGATCCATCACTGCCGTCTTACGTCCCGCGGATTCGATGAGGTCGACCTTCGCTCGAGGAAGAGCCATGGCGAGGACAAGACCAGGAAACCCTGCACCCGCGCCGATATCAGCGATTCTGCGCGCGGCGGCGAGCTCCGGCACCTCCAGCCCGGAGAGACTGTCCGCGACGTGAACCTCACGCGCGGCTTCAGGGTCGGAAACGGTGGTGTGCGGATCCGGTTCGGCCGCTAGCGCGTCCAGCAGGCGCCGGACCGTTTCACGAGAAACGCTCAACGGGACTTACCACCAGCCGGCGGTCCGGCTCGTCGCCCTCGCTGTGCGTCTCGACGTCGGTGCGCTCGCTCAGATAGGTGTGGACGATCTTCCGCTCGGTCGCCCTCATCGGCTCGAGCTCGACAGGCCGCCCGTAGCGGAGCGCCTCCGCCGCGGCTCGGTCGGCCATCCGGTGAAGCGCGCCCGCGCGGCGCTCGCGGTAGCCCGCGGCGTCGACCGTCACCTGCTTGCGGATCTCGGCGCCCCGGAACGCCGCGCGGAAGGCCAGGTGCTGCAGGGCGTCGATCGTCGAGCCGTGCTTCCCGATCAGGAGCCCCAAGTCGTCGCCGTTCACCGTCGCGCGGATCTCGTCGCCGGTCTCGTCGATGTCGACGGTCGCGTGGAGGCCCAGTGCGTTCACCACCCGCGTCACGATCGCGCGGACGCGCTCCGCCGGCTCGTCGGGGATCGTCTCCGCCACCGCTCGCCAGGCGTCGCGGTCCACCTCGGCGCGCACCCGCGCCGGGCCGGCCGCGCCGGCGTCCTCAGCCACGTCGAAGCGCACGCAGTCGGCGGTCAGGCCCGGGAAGCGAACCTCGAGCTCCTTCATGGCTGCCCACTTGGCCTCGCCGAGTGTGTCCCCCTCCGCCTCTGCGACGAGCTCCTCCGGACGCGGCTCCTCGCTCACAGACACGATCGTCTCGCTCTCAACGACGACGCCCCGACCGCTTCTTCTTCTTGCGCGGCGATTGCGGCGGCGCCTTGGTGGGTCCGGCGGCGGCCGCGGCCTTCTCCTTCGCGGGCTGCTTCTTGCCGTTGCCGCGGGCGCCATCGGTCGCCGCGGCCACCGCGGGCGGGGGTTTCCCCCGCGCGGGCGGCGACTCCGTCACCGCATCGCGCGGGTCGAGCGGCGCCGGCTTCGGATAGAGCTTCCGCACGAGCAACTGCTGGCCGATCGTCCACACGTTCGTCGTGATCCAGTACACGATCAGGCCGGCCTGGAAGTTCAGTATGAAGATCACAAAGACGAATGGCAGCGCGAACATGATGCGGCGCTGGGTCGGGTCGGCGCTGATCGCCGTCACCGCGGTGGCCGCCAGCTGCGTGCCGACGTACAGCACGATCAGGACGCCGAGCAGCACAGGCTCAGTGACCTTCTCGGCCAGGTTGTCGATCGCATAGAAACCCGGGTTGTCCGCGATGTCCTGCTGGAACGTGTCCGAGCGCAGCAGATAGAAGAGCGAGATAAAGAAGGGGATCTGTAGGACCAGCGGAAGGCAGGATCCGAGCGGGTTGACCTTCTCACGCTGGTAGAAGGCCATGACCTCCTGGTTCATGCGCTGCCGGTCGTCCTTGTAGCGCTCCTGGATCTCCTTGATCTTCGGCTGCAGCACCTGGAGCCGCTGCATCGACTTCACGCCCTTGAACGTGAGCGGCAGGATCGCGAGCCGCACCGTGAACGTCATGAGGATGATCGACCAGCCCCAGCTGTTTGGGAAATCACCGATCAGGTCATGCCAAAACTCCAGGATCCACTGGCAGGCATCGACGAGCGGCTGTAGGACGTTTGCGATGTACATGGGCTAGCGCTCGGCCCGCGGGCGCTTGCGGAACAGCTTCTGGTCCTCGACGAAATCCACACCGCCGTGGCTCCAGGGGTTGCAGCGCAAGATCCGCCAGGCGGCCAGGATTACGCCGCGCAGCACACCGTAGCGCCGCATCGCCTGGACGGCGTACGCCGAGCAGGTCGGATGGTACTTGCAGCGTGCCGGCAGACCGGGCGAGATCGCGCGCTGGTAGAACCGCACCGGCGCCGCGGCGATCGTCCGCATCGCGCTCATGCCCCGGGCTCCTCGCCGGCCGCGAGCCCGGCGGCGGCGAGCACATCACGGAGCTCCGCCTCGATTGCCTCCTCGCCGCCCTCTCGCGCCAGCTCGCCTGCGGCGGGGCGTGCCACGATCACGAAGTCGTGTCCGTTACGCAGATCCTCGGCGGCCGACCAGAACGCCTCCCGCAGGAGTCGCTTCATGCGATTGCGCTCGACGGCGCCGCCGAGCTTGCGCCCCACCGAGACGCCCAGCCGCGGCTCGGAGCCGTCGCCCTCCGCGCGCGGGAATGCATAGACCACGAGGTGCCGGCTCGCGTGTGAACGACCCTCGCGGTAGACGCGCTCGAACTCGCCGCTGCGCGATAGCCGGCGGCGTCGTCGACGCGCACGATCGGCCATCGGCTAGGGGGTGAGCCGCTTGCGGCCCTTGTGGCGTCGGCGCTTCAGAAGCGCACGACCGCCGCGGGTTCTCATGCGCGCGCGGAACCCGTGCGTCCGGGCGCGCTTGCGCTTCTTGGGCTGGTAGGTGCGCTTCATGTCCTGGCGAGCCAGGGTACAAGATCGCCGGGCGGGTGCCTGTGCACTTCCTGTCGACATCGCCGCGCGATCGCGGCGCAACGCTTTTCTCGCGTTTTGCGGGGCCGCCACCCGGGCCTGCGTGCCGCGGCCATTTGGGCCGTTGTACACTCGCCGAGCCGAGGGCGACGGGGGTTGTTTTTCCCGCCCGGCCCTTCCTCTGTGTGATTCGAGTTGGCCCCCGAGGAGGGTCGCGACCGCCCGTGCCAGAACAGCCAGACGAGATTTGGGACTCCATACGGGCCGAGCTCCGGCGCGAGACGCCGGATTTCAAGTTCCACATCTGGCTTGAGCCGCTTCGCCTCGCGGCGATCCGCGGCCACGTCGTGTACGTACGCGCGCCTGAGCACATCCGCACATCGGTAGAGGAGCGCTACCTGCAACTCCTGCGCCGGGCGGCGAGCGTCGGCTACGACGACCAGGCGCTCGTCGAGGTGGTCGGTGAGGATTGGGAGCCGCCGGCCGATAGCCGGCCGGCCGCTGCCGGAACCGCCGCGCTGGCACCCTGCGACGGTGGGCCGCCGGCACGTCATCTCGACCGCCTGAACCCCAAGTACACGTTCGACCACTTCGTGATCGGCGCCGGGAATCGGTTTGCCCACGCCGCGGCGCTCGCAGTCGCCGAACTGCCCGGCCATTCCTACAACCCGCTCTTCCTGTACGGCTCACCGGGCCTTGGCAAAACGCATCTGCTGCACGCGATCGGCAACTACGTCGAGCGCTTCGGCTCCGGCCTGAAGGTGCGCTATGCGACGATCGACGAATTCACCTCGGAGTTCGTCGAGGCCGTCCGTAGAAACGCGACGGCGGATTTCAAACAGCGCTTCCGCAGAGCCGACGTCGTGCTGATCGACGACGTCCAGTTTCTCGCCGGCCGCAACAAGACGCGTGAGGAGTTCTTCCACACCTTCAACACCCTCGTGGAGGCCGGACGCCAGCTCGTAATCACCTCCGACTGTGCTCCCGAGGACATTCCGGGTCTCGAGGAGCGGCTGACCGAGCGCTTCCGGTCGGGGCTCGTCGTCGAACTGGAGACTCCGGAGGCCTCCGCCCGGACCGCCATCCTCGCGAAGCGCGCGCGGCTCGACAACGTGGACATCGATCCTGAGGTGCTTGCCGAGATAGCGGCCCGCGTGACCACCAGCGTGCGAGCACTCGAGGGCGCGCTCATCCGCGTCGTGGCGTATACCTCGCTTCGAGGGGAGCAGCCCACGCCCGGACTTGCGCGGCACGTGCTCCAGCGGCTGGGCCAGGACGAGACCGAAGACACCTGCGGCCTCGGCGAGATCCTCGACGCAGCGGCTCAGGAGTTCGGGGTCGAACGCGAGGCGCTCGTGGCACGCGACCGCCGTCCACCTGTGGCCACGGCTCGCCAGGTCGCGATGTACCTCGCACGCGAGCTCACCGAGCACAGCCTGCCCGAGATCGGTCGCGGAATCGGCGGCCGAAATCACACGACGGTTCTGCATGCCGTGAACCGTGTCGGAGCTGCAATACGCACCGATGAGTCTGTGCGCACGGCCGTTGACAACCTGCGCCGGCGGCTCGGGCGTCGGGCGACCTGACCGGTGTGAATGGAAGAATCAACAGCTTCCCCACATGGTCGAACCCGCTTCCCAAGCCGGATCGTCACGGATGTCAACCTCTCGACAACCCCCAATCACCTCTACCTAGATAGGCAGCCTCTCTTGAAGCTCTCCGTTTCCCGTGAAACGTTTTTGTCCCGCCTTGGCGTTGCCGTTCGCGGTGCCTCGACACGCGGTCCCGTGCCTTCACTCGCTGGGGTACTCCTGCGTGTCGAGGAAAACCAGGCGGAGCTTCAGGCGACCGACATGGAGCTCGGCATGCGCGTGTCGCTCGAGATCTCGAGCTCGGCGCCGGGGCAGGCGGTCGTCCCGGGACGACTCCTACTCGATGTGGTTCGCTCGCTCCCGAAGGACGACCTGACGCTCGAGTACCGGAGCGCGGAGCAAGACGTCGAGGTGGTCTCGGGCCCGTCGAAGTTCCACCTGCGCACGCTCCCCGCGGAGGACTTCCCGAAGCTGCCGGAGGCGCCGACCGAGGGCGGCCTCACGGTCCCGGCCGCTGCGTTCGTCGACACGATTGCCCGGGTGGCCCGGGCGGCGTCGCGTGACGAGACGCGGCCTCACCTCACCGGCGTCCTCGTTACCGCCAGTGGTACGGAGCTGCGGATGGTCGCAACCGACTCGTACAGGCTCGGCGTGAAGGAGACGAAGCTCGATTCCGAGCTCAGCGGCTCACTCGAGGCGAACGTGCCCGCGCGGACGCTTCAAGAGCTGGGCCGCATCGCTTCCGCCGGCGGAGCGGACTCGATCCGCGTCGCGGCGCTCGAGAACCAGGTCGTTTTCACCGTCGACGACATCTTGCTCTCGTCGCGTCTCGTCGAGGGGCGCTTCCCGAACTATCAGCAGCTGCTCCCCGAGGCTTACGAGCACGAGCTGCGCGTCAGCCGCGACGAGCTTCTGGAGGTGGTGCGCCGTGTCGGTCTCCTGGCGCAGAAGAACGCGCCGCTCCGCCTGCGCTTCTCCGAGGGCGCCGTCGACGTCTCGGCGCAGACGCCGGACGTTGGCGAGGCGAGCGAGTCGCTGCCGGTGCCGTTCGCCGGCGAACCGCTCGAGATCGGTTTCAACCCGGAGTTCTTCCGCGAGGGCCTCGAGAGCGCCGAGTCGGAGGAACTCGTGCTGAAGCTGATCAGCCCGCTGCGTCCCGGCCTGATCCAGTCCGGTGACGAGGGCGCCGGCTTCCGCTATCTCGTCATGCCGATCCGTCTCAACGTGTAGGCGGCCGGCGGACCGTGCGCATCCAGCGCATCCAGCTGCGCGACTTCCGCAACTACCCAGCGGCGGAGGTGGAGCTGGCTACCGGGCTCACCGTGATCGCGGGCCCCAACGGGGCGGGCAAAACGAACCTTCTGGAGGCCATCTACTTCGGTTGCACTGCGCGTTCGCCGCGCACCGCGAACGAGCGCGAGTTGGTGCGGCGCGGCGGTGAGGGGGTCGCGCGGATCGTGGTGGATCTGGAGGGTGACGACGGCGACCATCGCATCGAGGTGGGCTTCCGCCCGGGCGAGGCCAAGCACGTGCGCGTGGACGGAAACCCTGTCGACAGCCTGTCGACCGCCGACCTGCGCCCGCTCGTGAGCGTCTTCCTGCCTGAGCGGTTGGAGCTGGTCAAGGGAGCGCCGGCGGCCCGCCGTGCCCACCTCGACCAGGTGGTGGCGGCGCTCTGGCCGAACCGTGCGGCGACGCGCACCGCCTACTCGCGTGCGCTCGCACAGCGGAACGCGCTGGTGGCCCGGATACGCGCCGACGCCGCGGGTCCGTCGGCGCTCGATGCCTGGGACGCGGAGCTTGCCGCCCATGGCGTTCGCCTGATGGCCGATCGCGCCGAGGCGGTTGCTGGCCTGCGCCCCCTGTTCGCGGAGCTGGCCGAGCGCCTCGGGCTCCCGGGCGGCGCCGAGCTGCGCTACCGGCCTCGTTCAGATGCCGCCGACGCCGGCGGCCTCGCGGCCGAGCTCGCGGAGCGCCGCGCAGCCGACCTGGAGCGCGGGTTCACCGCCCACGGGCCACATCGGGACGAGCTTCAGTTACTTCTGGAGGGCGCCTCGCTGCGCGCGTATGGCTCTCAGGGCCAGCAGCGCGCTGCCCTCCTGGCGCTCCTGTTCGCGGAGCGGAGGTTGCTGGCGGAACGACGCTCGCGGCCGCCGCTGATGCTTCTAGACGACGTCATGTCCGAGCTGGACGCCGACCGCCGCGAGCTCCTCGCCGGGCTCCTTCGCGCAGACGGCCAGGCGATCATCACGACAACGGAGCCCGAGCACGTGCCGGGGACGGCGCTCGCCGGCGGCGGGCTTGTGCGTGTGGATAACGGCGCGGTGAGCGGGTCGACTCGAGCGGTGGCCGCGTGAGCCCTACCGGGGGACGGGCGCCACTCCCGTTGGCCGCGCTGGTGCGGGCAAACGGCGGCGCTGACGGAGGCGGTGGCCCGGCTGGCAGCGGCTCCCGTCACAGGGGTTCCTCCACTTATCCGCGCTATACGCGGTCAAGCGACCGAGCCCCCTTCGAGGCCACCCCGCGATGCCGGTGGTTCGCCCGAGCCCCCTCCGAGGCCACCCCGCGATGCCGGTGGTTCGCCCGAACAGCCGCCGCCCCGGGGAGGAAGGCATGAGGCGCCTAGCCCCCCGCGCCCTCTCCGATGCGCTGGAGGGAGTCGTCCGCGACGTCGCTCCCCAGACCCTGCTCGCGCGCGTTCAGGCGGCGTGGGCCGAGGTCGCGGGACCCGGTCTCGCGGTTGCCGCAGCACCCTTGGCGGAGCGGGATGGAGTCGTCACGATCGCGTGCGACTCCGGCGTCTGGGCGCAGGAGCTGGACCTCCTCGCGCCCGAGTTGCTCGGAGGCCTCGAGACCGCTCTCGGCGGTCGGCTCGTCACCAGGTTGCGGTTCGTTGTCGGTTCGGGGCCGAACCGCCTCTGAGAAGGGCCATTTTGTCGCGATTTGCGGGCCTTTTGTAACCCCCAGAACCGTCCGGGAGAGGGGCTAGCCTGCTAGTATCTACAGCGGTCTTATGTACCGCCCCGACCCGGCCCAACAGGGGTCCGAGTCGGGGCGTTTTCTGGTGTCAGCGGCCTCCTGAATCGAGCTGCCGCGGAATGGGCGGCGGCACCGCGCCGCCAGATGGAAGGAACGACTTGGCGAAGCAGCCCGAGAAGAACGACGGCGAGCCTGGAAAGAGCGGCCGCGCAAAGAAGAGCAACCCCGCTCGGGGCAACGGCTCGTACGGCGCCCAGGACATCACCGTCCTCGAGGGCCTCGAGGCGGTTCGCAAGCGTCCGGGCATGTACATCGGCTCCACCGGGCTGCGCGGGCTGCACCACCTGATCTACGAGGTGATGGACAACTCGGTCGACGAGGCGCTCGCCGGCGAGGCCACCGAGGTCGAGATCGTCATCCATCCGGACAACAGCGTCACGGGCACCGACAACGGCCGCGGCATCCCCGTCGATGTGATGAAGAAGGAGAAGAAGCCGGCCGTCGAGGTCGTGCTCACGGTTCTCCACGCCGGCGGCAAGTTCGGCGACGGCGGCGGGTACAAGGTCTCAGGCGGGCTTCACGGCGTCGGCGTCTCCGTTGTGAACGCGCTAGCGGAGTGGCTACACGTGACGGTCTGGCGCGACGGGTACGAGCACAAGCAGTCCTACGAGCGCGGCGTCCCGATGGGCCCGCTCGAGAAGGGCGAAGCGACCGATCGCCGCGGCACCAGCATCACCTTCCTGCCCGACCTCGAGATCTTCGAGACGATTGACTACGACCGCGCGACGCTCGAGCAGCGCTTCCGCGAGATGGCCTTCCTCACGAAGGGCCTGAAGATCGGCTTCCGCGACGAGCGCGGCGCCGAGCGGTTCGAGACCACCTTCCAGTACGACGGCGGCATCGTCGACTTCGTGAAGTACCTGCACAGCCAGGGCACGCGCACGCCGCTCCATCAGAAGGTCGTCTATTTCGAGGATTCGAGCGATATCGGCGAGGTCGAGGTCGCGCTCCAGTGGAACGACTCCTACCAGGAGGCGCTCCTTTCGTTCGCCAACAACATCAACACGCACGAGGGCGGGACGCACCTATCCGGCTTCCGGTCGGCGCTCACCCGCACGATCAACGCCTACGCGCGCCAGAAGGGCGACCTGAAGGAGAAGGATCCGAACCTCCAGGGCGAGGACATCCGCGAGGGTCTCACGGCGATCATCTCGGTGAAGATCGCCGACCCCCAGTTCGAGGGCCAGACGAAGACGAAGCTCGGTAACCCCCCGGTCGAGGGCTTCGTCCAGGCCGCGGTCAACAAGGGCCTCGCCGAGTTCCTCGAGGAGAACCCCCGCGAGGCGAGCCAGATGATCAAGAAGGCCGTGCAGGCCGCGCGCGCCCGCGAGGCAGCGCGCAAGGCACGCGACCTGACGCGCCGCAAGTCGGCGCTCGAAAACTCCACCCTGCCGGGAAAGCTCGCGGACTGCTCGGTGCGCGATCCTGCGCTGGCGGAGCTGTTCATCGTCGAGGGCGACTCGGCCGGAGGCTCTGCGAAGCAGGGCCGCGACCGCAATACCCAGGCGATCCTTCCGCTCCGCGGCAAGATCATCAACGTCGAGAAGAACCGCATCGACAAGGTGCTGTCGAACAAGGAGATCCAGGCGCTGATCACGGCGATCGGCACCGGGATCCGCGAGGAGTTCGACATCGAGAGGGCGCGCTATCACAAGGTGGTCGTCATGACCGACGCCGACGTGGACGGCGCGCACATCCGGACGCTCGTGCTGACCTTCCTCTACCGCGAGATGAAGGATCTGATCGAGGAGGGCTACGTCTACATCGCGAAGCCGCCGCTCTACAAGATCAAGTCGGGCAAGCAGGACGTCTACATCGAGAAGGAGTCCGAGCTCGAGGAGGTCCTGCTCCGCGACAAGCTCGAGAAGCTCGACGTCACCGACCGCGACGGCCAGGCGTTCAGCCTCACCCACGCGCGCTGGCAAAAGTACGGCCGCCTCCTCAAGCAGTACGAGGGCTGGGCCGCGGCGCTGCGCGCCGAGTGGGGCCACGACCCGATCACATTCCTCGAGGAGTCACAACTTCTTGACGAGGGCGCCACCGACCCCGCCAAGGTCATCGCGACGCTGAAGGGGGACGATCCCGAGGGCGAGGCTTACACGACCGAGCTGCTCGAGGAGAACGACAACGAGATCGTCGTCAAGGTGGTCGAGCGGAAGACCGGAACCGCTCAGACCTACAGGCTCCCGCGCGCGATCTTCAGCACCTCGGAGTACACCGGCTTCGTGAAGATCCACGCGGAGCTGCAGGCGCTCGCCGGCGCGCCGCCCTTCCACGCGGTGCTCGGCAAGAAGGAAGGCGACGCCCTCTCCTTCGAGGAGCTCCGGACCAAAGTGCTCGAGATCTGCCGCGACGGCGTCCCGCTGCAGCGCTTCAAGGGCCTCGGCGAGATGAACGCCGACCAGCTCTTCGACACGACGATGGACCCGGAGAACCGGACTCTCCAGCTCGTGGGCATCGACGACGCGAGCGCCGCCGACCAGATCTTCTCGATGCTGATGGGCGACAGCGTCGAGCCACGGCGCGAATTCATCGAGAACCACGCACGCGAAGTCACCAACCTGGACGTCTAGAGATGAGCATCGATCAGCTGACAGGCGGGAACATCGAGCCGCGCGGGCTCGAGGAGGAGATGCGCTCCTCCTACCTCGATTACGCCATGAGCGTGATCGTCGGCCGCGCGCTGCCGGACGTGCGCGACGGCCTCAAGCCGGTGCACCGCCGGATCCTCTACTCGATGTACGACTCGGGGCTGCAGCCCACGCGGCCCCATCGCAAGAGCGCGAACGTCGTGGGTGGCGTGATGGGGAACTACCACCCGCACGGCGACTCCGCGATCTACGACGCGCTGGTCCGGCTCGGCCAGGACTTCGCCATGCGGCATCCGCTGATCGATCCGCAGGGCAACTTCGGCTCGATCGACAACGACCCGCCGGCGGCGATGCGCTACACGGAGGCGCGCCTCTCGCGGCTCGCCACCGAGATGCTGCGCGACATCGACGCCGACACCGTCGAGTTCGGGCCGAACTACGACGAGTCGCGCCAGGAGCCGCTCGTCCTGCCCTCGCGCTTCCCGAACCTGCTCGTGAACGGCTCGTCGGGGATCGCGGTCGGCATGGCCACCAACATCCCGCCGCACAACCTCGCCGAGACGATCGACGCGGTCGTCGCCTTCATCGACGACCCCTACATCGAGGTCAAGGGCCTGATGAAGCACCTCAAGGGCCCCGACTTCCCGACCGGCGGGATGATCGTCGGGCGCGGCGGGATCCGCGACGCGTACGAGACCGGGAAGGGCCGCGTGGTCGTCCGGGGCCGCGCCCACATCGAGCCGCTCCGCCAGGGCAAGGAGGCGATCATCGTCACCGAGATGCCCTTCCAGGTCTACAAGGGCGACGGGCGGGGCGACGGCAGCGGGTTGATGCAGAAGATCGTCGAGCAGGTGCACGCCGGCCGGCTGAAGGAGATCTCCGACCTGCGCGACGAGTCCGACAAGTCGGGCATCCGGCTCGTAATCGAGCTGAAGCGCGATGCGATCCCGAAGGTCGTCCTGAACAAGCTCTACAAGCACACGGCGCTGCAGACCACCTTCGGTGTGAACATGGTGGCGCTCGTCGACGGCGTGCCGCGCACCCTCGGCCTCCTGCCGATGGTCAAGAACTACGTCGACCATCAGCGCGACGTCATCGTGCGGCGCACGAAGTACGAGCTCCGCGAGAAGGAGGCGCGCCTCCACATCCTCGAGGGCCTGCTCGTCGCGATCGAGAACATCGACGAGGTCATCGAGCTGATTCGCGGCTCGAGCGACCCGGACGTCGCGCGCGCCGGCCTGATGGAGCGCTTCGAGCTCACGCGGATCCAGGCGCAGGCGATTCTCGACCTCCGTCTCCAGCGCCTCACGGCCCTCCAGACCAACGAGATCAGGCAGGAGCACGGCGACGTCGTTGAGCGGATCAAGGAGCTGCGCGACATCCTCGGCGACGAGTCGCGCGTCATGGCGCTCATCAAGGAGGAGTTGCTCGAGATCAAGGACCGCTACGCCGACGAGCGCCGCACCGAGATCACTCACTCCGAAGACGAGATCGACATCGAGGACCTGATCGCGGACCAGCAGATGGTCATCGCGATCACGCACTCCGGCTACATCAAGACCCTCCCGCTCGCCACCTACCGCCAGCAGAAGCGCGGCGGGCTGGGCGTGACCGGGATGGACATGAAGGACGAGGACTACATCGAGCACCTCTTCGTGAGCTCGACGCACGACTATCTCCTCTTCTTCACGAATCGGGGGAAGGTGTACCGCCAGAAGGTCTACGAGCTGCCGGAGATGGCACGGACCGCCAAGGGGCGGGCGCTCGTGAACTTGCTGCCGCTGCGCGAGGGCGAGCGCGTGCAGGCGGTCCAGGCGACGCGCGACTTCACCGAGGGCAAGTACCTCGTAATCGCGACGAGGAAGGGCCAAATCAAGAAGACGGAGTTCGCCGCCTACAACACGCCGATCAAGGCGGACGGCATCATCGCCATCAACATTCGCGACGACGACGAGCTCGTTGAGGTGCGCCGCACCAGCGGCGCGGACGACATCATCATGGTCTCGCGGTCGGGGCAGGCGGCCCGCTTCAACGAGGACCAGGTGCGGCCGATGGGTCGCGACACGGCCGGCGTGAGGGGGATGAACGTCGACCGCGGCGACAACCGGGTGCTGGCGATGGACGTCGTCCGGCCGGACACGGAACTGCTGGTCGTGACCGAGAACGGCTACGGCAAGCGCACGCCGATCGAGGACTACCCGGTCAAGGGCCGCGGGACGATGGGCGTGAAGACGATCGGCCTGACAGAGAAGAAGGGCGGGTTGGCCGGCGCCCTGATCGTCCGCGAGCACCACGACCTCGTCTTCATCTCGCAGAACGGGATGGTTCAGCGCACGGGCGTCAAGGGGATCTCGAAGCAGGGCCGCCCGGCTCAGGGCGTGCGCGTGATGAACCTGCGTGAGGACGACACGGTGAGCGCTGTGGCGCTCGTCATGGAGACCTCGCAGGACACCTCGGCCGAGGTCCAGGAAGAGCTCGAGTAATCCGCCTCCCCGGTCTGCTTCAATAGCCGGACCAGGGAAAGGAGGTGGTCCGAACTTGACTGACAGATTTTTCGGGACCCTGGAGGTGTCCGGCCGCTAGACGACCGGAGCTGGGCCCGTTGGGTGAGCCGCCGATCGTGTCGGCGGCGAACCGTCGGATAGCGGAGTCCAACCGTGACACCGTCGGTGACTCTGGCCGTGGTGGTCCCGCCGGCCGCAGTGAAAGAGCCGCCGATCGAGTCCAGCAGAAACTGAGGGGCGTCCGAGAGGGCGCCCCTCTCTTATGGCGTGGTCGTCGTGTTCGTCTGGGTCTGACTCGCCTGTTCGAGATCGTCGACGCGACCCTCGAGGTCGTCGAGGCGATTGTTCAGCTTGTCGACGTCGGAGGTCGTCCCGTCTGCCTTGGTCTCCAGGTCTTTGATGCGCCCGTCCAGTTTCGAGACGTCGTCGGAGGTGGGCAGCTCGTCCACGCGCGACTGGAGGTCGTCGATCCGGCTGTTCAGGTTCTTCTGGACGCGGGCAAGGTCTGACGCGCCTGGTCGAGATCGTCGACGCGACCCTCG
>JBKPME010000027.1:0-13124 GCA_046731915.1 Actinomycetota bacterium | reverse complement strand
CGTTCCGCCCCGGCGCCTTCAAGTCTCACACTCAAGTTGAACTTGACGATCACTACCTGATCGCGCTGGCGAAGCAGGGCAAGAAAGACGCCTACGACCGCATCGTCAAGCGCTACTACGGCTTCGTACGCCTCAAGGCGTCGTCGTACTTCCTGATAGGCGGAGACGCCGACGACCTGATCCAGGAGGGGCTCGTCGGCCTCTACAAGGCCGTACGCGACTACCGCTGGGACCGCGAGTCGAGTTTCCGGAACTTCGCCGAGCTCTGCATAACCCGCCAGATCATCACGGCCGTGAAGACCTCGACCCGGAACAAGCACACCCCGCTGAACGAGTATGTCTCGTTCTCGCAGACGCCGGCGGCGGGCGGCGGGGACGGTGACCCGACGCTCGACGAGCTGCTTCCGGGCCCGAGCGCGCACGATCCGGTGAACCAGGTGATCTCCACGGAGGAGCTCCACAGCCTGGTCGCGTGCCTGTCGAGCGTGCTCTCAGAGCTGGAGAGCTCCGTGCTGTCGCTCTACCTGGACGGTCACAGCTACGAGGCGATCGCCGAGCGGCTCGCGTGCGACACGAAGACCGTGGACAACGCGCTCCAGAGGGTGAAGCGCAAGGTCGGGGCGCATCTGAACTCGCGCGAAGTGCTTCTTTAGGAGAAACCTCCAGCAGGCTGGCGCCCAGGGCTCGCGTGCAGCGCCGAGGTGACCGATGCGGGCACAATCGGCGCGGCTGCCTCCGCGGGCTGCCGGCGCGCGGCTGACGTTGACCTGCAAGTGATCATGCAGAGGATTCCGCTGGGAACCCCTGTGTTCATCCGGAACTGAGCTCCGAACCGTTTCTCAGGGAATCTCGGCGGGTATGTGTGCCGAGCGCCTCGGCAGGGCGCTTACCCAAGGAGGAGAAAGATGATCGGAATCCTGCTTACGGTGTTGGTGGCCGCCCTCGTCTATTTGATCCTCGCGGCGATCACCGGCTCGGCCATCGTGGCCATCGTCGGCGCGATCCTCGTGCTGATCGCCGGAATCCCGAGCGGAGGCTTCGGTTTCGGAAACCGCTGGGGCGGCAGGCGCACGGCCTAGCGGCACCACCAGGAACGAACCAATCGCCGGGCCCCGCACATGCGGGGCCCGCGTCTTTCAGAGCCGGAGGTCGGACTCGAACCGACGGCCTGCTCATTACAAGTGAGCTGCTCTACCAGCTGAGCTACTCCGGCAGTGCGGACGAGTCTAGGCCTGGCGGGTTAGGTCTCGCTCGCGCCGACCGCGGCGTGCTCGATGTTGCCGTGGCCGTTCGAGGAGATCGGCACCTGCTCGAGCGGCTCGAACTCGGCCTCGTCGTTCATACGGCGCTCCAGCTCGGCAAGCACGACTCCGAACAGGAGGTGGCGCCAGGCCGCCTGGCCGAACGCACGCCGGTTGTTCGTGAGCGGCTCGAGCTCGCCGCGGGCCGGGTGGTAGCGGTCGATGAGCGCGCCGAGCGGCCAGAAGCCGAAGTGCTCGGCCATCGCGGCGCTCACTCCGGCCACGATTGGGGGGCCCGGGACGAGCGGCCTGGCGAGCGCGTAGATGGCTCCGAACATCGCCCCGTTCACAAGGTGGAGCCCAAGCCCGGCTGCCGGCCACGCCGGGCCGCGTGTGACGAGCTTCCCGAGCAGCTCCACGTCGTCATAGCGCGATTGGAACACGCGCTTGTCGAGCGGCTGCTGGGCGGCCCATGCCGCCGCGGCCGCGGTCCCTGCCAGGGCGCCGTTCAGGGGTCTCCGAAGCTCCACCCCTCGGAGCGTAACGAGAGCGTCGGACCCGGGTAAGTCTCGGCAATGGCTTCGCGCCCCTTGGAGCGGTACCACGAGCGCACCCGCAACCGCGGCGTGAACCGCTTTGTGTACTGGCCGGTGCGCTGGGTGGTGAAGCTGGTAATCCTGATCTATTTCCGCCTGCGCCGCCTCGGCGTGGAGCACGTGCCCGACGGCGGTGTGATCCTTGCATCGAATCACCGCAGCTTCCTGGACCCGTTCGCGATCGGCTGCTGCATCGGCAGGCCGATCTACTTCGTCGCGAAGCGCGAGCTGTTCAAGAACCCGATCCTCGGCTGGCTCCTCAACTGCCTGGGCGCATTCCCAATCAGGCGAGGACAGTCCGACGAGGAGTCCATGGCCACCGCGCTGGCCCTGCTCGAGCGCGGCCAGGCCATCGTGATCTTCCCCGAGGGCACCCGCATCCGCACGGGGTCGCTGGCGAGGCCGAAGCGCGGCGTCGGCCGTCTGGCCCTCCAGAGCGGCAAGCCGGTTGTGCCGGTCGCCGTGATCGGCTCGGAGCGCGCGCGCAACGGCTGGCGGATCAAGCCTGTGAAGGTCCACATGCGCTGCGGGCCGCCGCTCACCTTCCCGCGCGTGGAGGAGCCTTCTCCGTTCCTCGCCGGCGAGGTGACCGAGCGCATCTGGCCCTGCGTCGAGCTCCAGTGGGAGTGGCTCGGCGGCCTTCCCCCGCTTCGCACAGCCGCTGTGGTCGGCGCCGGCTCGATGGGCACGGCGGCCGCCGCTGTCCTCGCGCGCGCGGGACTCGAAGTGCAGCTCGGCTGCCGCACCGGCGCACAGGCGGAGATCCTCCGCGCCACTCGCGAGAACACGCGCTACCTCCCGGGTCTCGAGCTCGATGAAAGCATCGACGTCAAGACCGTGCCCGAGATCGAGTTCGCCGGCGTTGATCTCGTGCTGCTCGCGGTGCCATGCGCCAGCCTTCCCGCCGCGGTCGGCGAGATCGGCGCTCGGATGGGCGACCGCTCGGCCGTCCTGGTGGCCTCCAAGGGGCTCGTGCCTCCGCTCGGCACCACGCCGGCAGCTTTCGTCGCCGAGCGCGTGCGGGCGCGCGCCGTATCCACGCTCGCCGGCCCCGCACACGCGCGCGAGGCGATCGAGCTCGGTGCCTCGGTTGTGGTCGCAACGCGCGACGCCGACCTCCGTCGTCAGCTGCGCGACCTGCTCGAGGCGGGCGGCCTCACCGTCGAGGCCACCGACGACGTGACCGGCGCCGAGCTCGCCGCCTGCGCGAAGAACGCGGCGGCGCTCGCCACGGCTGCCGCGGCGTCTCGCGGCGCCAATCTTGCGGGAGCCGCGGCAGGACGCGTGTTCGCGGAGATCCACGAGCTAGCCATTGCGAGCGGCGCCCGCAGCGAGACGTTCGCCGGGCTTGCCGGTACCGGTGACCTCGTGGCCACCGCGCTCGCCGAGGGCAGCCGCAACCGCCGCGCGGGCGAGCTGGTCGGCGCCGGCGTGCCGGCCGGCCAGGTCGAGGCGTCGATGGACCAGACCGCCGAATCGCTCGCGACCGTGCCGCTGCTGGCCGATGCATGCGAGCGCGAGGGCATCGAGGCGCCCATCACCGCGGGTCTTCGCCGCGTGCTCGACGGCGAGGCCTCACCGGAGCAATGGCTCGAGACGGTCAGGTCCGCGCGTCCCGCTCGGCGGCGCACCCACGCGGCGTGAGCCCGAGAGTAGGCTCCGGATGAGTGTCGGCCACGGCAGACAAGGAACAGCTCGACCGCGACTTCTCGGAGCTGTACAGGTCACATCTGCGCGACGTCTACTCGTACGCCTACTACCGGGTCGGCAACCATCACGACGCCGAGGACCTGACCGAGCAGACCTTCCTTCAGGCCTACCGGCACTTCGAGCGAGCGCAGCGCGAGTCGGACGGCCGGCCGCTCAGGCCCTGGTTGATCCGCATCGCCCACAATCTCGCCGCCAACTTCTACCGCGACCGCTCGCGCCGTCCGATGACCCAGCTCGAGGACGCGAGCGTGCTGCACGAGCCGCACGGAACCGAGCAGCTGGTGGAGGAGCGCGAGGAGGTGAAGGAGGTCCTCGAGGGAGTGTCGAAGCTCCCGGACGATCGCCGCGAGGCGTTGATCATGCGCTTCGCGCTCGGCATGGACAATCGCGAGATCGCGCGCGCACTCGGCCGCTCCGAGGGCGCGACCAAGGTGTTGATTCACAGAGCGATCAAGCAGCTGGAGGCGAGCCTCGAGGAGGAAGGCGATGACTGACCGTGTGGAGCAGCTCCTGCGCTCGGCGCTCGTGCCGATCGAGCCGCCCGAGGCACTCAGCGATCGCCTCGAGCGCGGCCTGTCCGAGCTCACCGAGGTGGCCGCCGCCGAGCTGGCCGACTGGGAGCTGTCAGCGATGCGCGACCCCCGCAACTGGGGCCGCCCGATCGCCGCGATCGTGGTCGGCGGCGTGGCCGCCGGCGGGCTCGTCCTGGTGCGAGCCCGCCAGCAGCAGAAGAAGCGCCAGGCCACCGGCCTGCACGCGCTCGAGAAGTCGATCCGCGGCGTGGCGGGCGACATCGAGAAGCGACTAAGGCGCTAACCCTGCAAGGGGTCAGACCCCGTTTCACGGGCGTTTCACGGGTCTGACCCTCAAGGGTCAGACCCCCCTCGAGGGTTGGTCGACGGGTTAGGCCGCGGCCGGCCGCGCTGGGCCGGGCTGCGGCTCGCGCGCCGGCGTTGCCAGCCCGGCGCCGATGCCCGCGATCCCGATCAGCAGGTGCAGGAAGTTGTCCTCGGTGTTGACGGGGACCAAGTTGAGGATCTCGTCCCCGCTGCCGGCGATGAAGCCCAGCACCGCCACGAGGATGTAGACCGCCCCAAGCCCCAGCGCGTAGCCGCGCGAGCCGCCGTAGGAGGCGGCCACGAACAGCCCGATCGCGCCGGTCGCGATGTGAACCAGGTTGTGCCAGCCGTTCACGTCGAGGATGCCGAGCACCGCGTCACGCTCGGTGCCGTCGCCGGTCGAGAAGCTGGCGCTGTAGAAGAAGCCGATGATCCCGGCTACGACGAGCGTGAGCCCCATGACCAGCGCGTAGACCTGAGCGGGAGACCGCTCTTCCATGGGGAACCTCCCTCGAGACGAGTACGTGTTCTTACACCTGTTCGCGCTTGGCGCGTTCGCGGATCATCCACTTTGAGGTCTCGCGCGTAGGAATCTCCAGATGACAAACGATCTCCGTGATCTGGCGGACGAGGAAGTCATGCAGCTGGTGCAGCGTGGCGACCCGCGCGCCTTCGAGCTGCTCTACGACCGCCACGGCGGGGCGGCCTACTCGCTCGCCTACCGCATCGTCGGCAAGCAGACCGCTGCCGAGGACGTGGTGCAGGAGGCGCTCCTGTCGATCTGGCGCAGCCGGCATCGCTACGACCAGACCCGCGGCAGCGTGCGCACCTGGATCCTCGGGATCGTCCACCACCGCGCCATCGACGGCCTGCGCCGCAGCTCGCTCCACGACCGCCGCCGCGAGCCGCTGGACGTGGTGGAGGAGCGCTTCGAGGCGCGCGAGCGGACCGATGTCGAGGTCGCCAGGCGGGAGGAGGCGCGGAGCGTCAGGGGTGCTCTGGAGACGCTGCCGCCGGAGCAGCGCCAGACGATCGAGTTGGCTTACTTCGGCGGCTTCACGCAGAGTCAGATCGCGGAGCTGCTGAACGAGCCGGTAGGAACGGTGAAGGGCAGGATGAGACTTGGACTCGAAAAGATGAGGCGGCAGCTCGTGGAGGGCGTGGCATGAGCGACCACGCGCGTTATAGGGACGACGTCGGCGCATACCTCCTCGGCGCGCTGAACGACCTCGAACGCCAAGCGTTCGAGCGCCACCTGACCGGGTGCAGCGAGTGCCAGGAGGAGCTCGAGCGCCTGCGGCCTGCCGCTGAGGCGCTGCCCGGGTCGGTGGTACAGCTCCAACCGCCTGCAGGGCTGAAGAGGCGTCTCATGGCGGAGGTGGAGGGCGATGTGGAGCCCGATGTGGCGCCCAGACGCAGGGCCTGGCTGCCGCGCATGCGCGTTCCGCGGCTGGCATTCGCGGCGGCCGCGCTGGTGCTCGGCCTTGCAATCGGATTCGGCGTCGCACAGCTCGGCAGTGACGACACCCGCACCGTCGCCGTCACCGTCGCCAAGGCGATGCCGGCTGCCGGCGGAACCCTCGAGGTCGAAGGTGACAGCGCGAGGTTGCGCCTGCACGACATGCCCGAGCTCAGGCAGTCGCGGGTCTACCAGGTCTGGCTACAGCACGGTGACAAGCTGGCGCCGGCTCGCACGTTTGAGGTGGGGTCGAACGGCCGCGGCGACGTCGATCTGCCGGACGTGAAGAACGTCGACGGCGTCTACGTCACCAGAGAGGCGCGCGGAGGCGCCCAGGTGCCCAGCGAAGACCCGATAGTGAGTGTGCCGTTGTAACTAGGGTTCGCCTCCGCGATGGAGGTCTGTTACCGCCACCCGAAACGAGAGACGGGCGTTCACTGCTCGAACTGCGGCCGCCCGATCTGCCCCGACTGCATGACGACCACTCCTGTCGGAATGCGCTGCCCGGAGTGCGCGCGCCAGAGCACGCGCGTCCGGACGATGCGGTCGACGACCGAAGAGCCGACGCTCACCTACATCCTCATCGGAGTCAACGTGCTCGCCGGGATCGGGTCGCTGCTCGGCGGCGGCGGAGCCACGAGCAGCTCGTTGACCCAAGACGGCGGGCTCTCGCAGCACTTCATCGCCGACGGCGAGTACTACCGCCTGATCACGGCCGGCTTCCTCCACGCCGGCCTGTTCCACCTGCTCACCAACATGCTCTCGCTTTGGATCCTCGGCTCGATCATCGAGCCGGCCGTCGGCCACTGGCGCTTCGGGCTGATCTACTTCGTATCGCTCCTCTGCGGCTCGTTCGGAGCCCTGCTCCTGTCGCCCGACGAGCTCACGGTGGGCGCATCCGGCGCAATCTTCGGCCTGCTCTCCGCGGCCGCGGTCGTCGCTTGGAATCGCGGCTTCAGCCTGATGGAGAGCGGACTCGGGATCTGGATCGGACTCAACCTGCTGATCACGTTCACGGTTCCGAACATCTCGGTGGGCGGCCACCTCGGCGGACTGATCGGCGGCGCAATCACGGCGCTCCTGCTGGTGGAGCTGGGCGACCGGATTCGGGTGCCTGACTTCCTGCCCGCGCTTTTGTGCGGCGCCCTCGGGGCGGCCGCGGTGATCGGCTCGATCGCGCTCGCCTAACTCCTCAGGTCGAGCTCGATCGAGCGCCGTGTGGGCGGCGCTGGGACAAGCTCGGGGTGCAGCAGATGCCCGAGCAGCTCGATCCCCTCGACGAGTCGCGGGCCGGGTCGCGAGAAGTACGCCGCCGCGTCGACCGCGTAGACGCGCGCGCCCAACGGTGCGAGCCGCTCGCGCTGCTGGATCGTCTCGGCGGCGGCCTGCTCGGCGTAGTAGCCGCACGGCATCGACACGATCAAGTCGGGCGCGGCGGCCTCGAGCTCCGCCCACTCGGCGGTCCGCGACCTCTCGCCGGGCATTCCGAGCACGTCCTCGCCGCCCGCGAGCTCGATCATCTGAGGCACCCAGTGGCCGCCGACGTAGAGCGGGTCGAGCCACTCGAGCGCGGCGACCCGCGGTCGCGGCGCCTCCTCCACGGCTCGTTCCACCGCCTCGATCCGCTCGCCCGCCTCTGCAGCGAGGTCCTCGCCGGCCTCCTCGGCATCCGCCGCGGCAGCGAGCCGGGGCACGTCAGCAAGCACCTCGCCGAGCGTTGAGGGGTCGAGCGAGATAACGCGCGGATGGGTAGGCAGCCGTTCCGCGACGGCGCGAACGTCGTCGAAGGAGACCGCGCAGACCTCACAGACGGCCTGGGTGACGATTAGGTCCACGCCGAGCTCCTCGAGCGTGGCTTCGTCGAGCTCGTAGAGCGCCTCCCCGCGCCCGGTGCGCTCGCGCACCGCCGCGTCGATCTCGCCGGCCTCGAGCCCCGCTGGGATCACGCTGCGCGTGAGATAGGGGAGTTGTTCGGCGCCCGGCGGGTAGTCACACTCGTGGGTGACCGCCGCGACGCGGTCGCCCAGCCCGAGTGCGAACAGCATCTCGGTAGCGGATGGGACCAGTGAGGCGATACGCACGGAGACGAGGATGGCACGTCTGAGTGACGCGGGAATCGACGAGCGTCTGGGCGGGCTCGAGGGCTGGGAGCGCTCGGGCGAGGCGATCGTCAAGCAGTTCGACAACGGCGACTTCAAGGGCTCGGTCGACTTCGTGAACCGGCTCACGGCGCAGGCCGAGGACATGAACCATCACCCCGACCTCGAGATCTCGTGGAAGACCGTCACCGTGACGATCAGCACGCACAGTGAGGGTGGGTTGACGGAGAACGACTTCGAGCTCGCGCGCCGTATTGACGCGCTGGACTAGCTGCTACATTCGGCCGCGTCACCGCATGAGCGACGACGATCCTCCTCGAAGTAGCCAGATGAAGCTTGGTCTGCGATGACCGAGCTGCTCCTACTGTTCTGCGTCGCAGTTCTGGTTGCGCTGAACGGACTGTTCGTCGCCGCGGAGTTCTCGCTCGTGCGCTCGTCGCAGGGACGTGTGGACCAGCTGCGCGACGAGGGGCGCCGCGGCGCCGCTCTCGTGGCGAAGCAGATCGCGCACATCGACGAGTATCTGTCGGCGTGCCAGCTCGGCATCACCATGACCTCGCTGGGCATCGGTTTCCTCGGCGAGCCCGCGGTCGCGCAGCTGTTCGAGGACGCGTTCGGTACCTCGATTTCACACAGCGCGTCGCTGGCGATCTCGCTGACGCTCGCCTACCTCATCACCACCGCGCTTCACATCACCTTCGGCGAGCAGGTGCCGAAGATCTACTCGATCGTCCACTCCGAGAAGACGGCCATGCGCGTGGCCCGACCGCTCGAGCTGTTCAAGCGCGTCTTCAACCCGCTGATCTGGCTGCTGAACACGGCCTCGAATTGGATCCTCAGGCTCGTCGGGGTCGATCCGCGTGCCGAGTTCGAGGAGGTCACGTCGTCCGAGGACCTCAAGCTGATCATCGCCCGCAGCCAGCGCGGCGGGAAACTCGACCCCGGCGAGGCCGGGATGCTGTCAGGCGTCTTCCACCTCCACGAGCAACAGGCCCGGCAGGTCATGACGCCGATCCCGGCAGTCGTGACCATCGACGCATCCGAGCCGGCAGAGAGCGCGCTGCGGCGGGCAGTGGACTCGGGTCACACTCGGCTGGTGGTCACAGAGGAGGGGAATACAGACCGGATCAAGGGCATCGTCCATGTGAACTCGCTGGCGCGGAGGGTGATGACCGAGGGACCGGACGCGAGGATCGAGAGCAGCGTGAAGGACGCGCTGATCGTGCCCGAGACGAAGCCGCTCGACGATCTTTTGGCCGACCTCCAGCGCGAGCGCGCCTCGATGGCCGTCGTGGTCGACGAGTACGGGCGCACCGCCGGCATCGTGACCGTCGAGGACATCATCGAGGAGGTCGTGGGCGAGATCGCCGACGAGACCGACCCCGCCGTCGCCGGCGTGCGCCGCCTTGCGAACGGCGACTGGTGGGTGCGCGGCCACGTGCCGATCACCGACCTCGCCGACTACGGCCTCGACCTGCCCGTGGACTCCGACGCCTACAACTCGGTTGGCGGCTTCGTGTTCGGCGAGCTGGGCCGGCTGCCGAAACGCGGCGACATGGTGCAGGTCAACGGCTACTCGCTGCGCGTCGAGGCGGTGCGCGAGAACCGCGTAGAGGCGGTGCGAATCCGCGACCACCACGCGCGCGGCGAGCAGGGCCCGCCCGACGGGACCACGTTTGTGAGACCTGTCGAGCAGGCCGCCTCCACGCCGCGCGAGATCGAGCGGCGCGCGTCCGAGCGCTGAACCCAAGTTGGGGACGGCGATCTGTCCGAGCGGGGGACTAGCTTCGCGCGGAGAGTGCTTCTCGGAGGAGGAGGTCTCCCCGGCATGTGGTGCGTAAAGCTCAGCGATTCGCAGCGTGACGCCCTGAGGGCCCTGGTGCGCGAGCAGCCCAAGACCGGTCCGACGCTGATCGCCGCCCTCGAGGCGCTCGACCTGGCGCGCTGGGACGATCTCCCGGAAGCGGCCCTCCCCTGGGACCGCGTGACCGAGCTCGCAACGAAACAAGGGATCGGCGAGGCGGACGTGGTCTGGGACCTGACCGCGCGGACGTCGCCGGAGCCACCGATGCGCCGTACGGCGCGCAAGACGGTGCGCACGAAGCGCGCGAAGCCACCGGCTTAGCGGGTAGGTCGCGTTATGTACCGAGGTCGGTACATAAAGCGCCCTACCGGGAAGTCGCGACCGCAGGCTGCAGGCTAGTTCCTGGACGGGTACTCGTAGAAGCCGGCGCCGGCCTTCCGGCCGAGCTTGCCCTCGCCGATCAGCTCGCGGACGCGCCCGGGGATCTCGGTTCCGATCGACTCGCCGATCGCCGCTGCCACGTCCAGACCGACGAAGTCGAGCAGCGCGAGCGGTCCCATCGGGTGACCGGCGCCGAGCTTCATGCAGGTGTCGATGTCCTGCGGCGAGAGGCCGTCGCGCTCGAGCAGCCTGACGGCGTCGAAGAGGTAGGGGAAGAGGAGCTTGTTCACGACGAAGCCCGCGGCGTCGGGCACCTCGACCGCGGTCTTCTCGAGCCGCTCGCAGAGGCGGTGCAGCTCGAGCTTGGTCTCCGCCGTCGCCTCGTCAGGGAAAGAGAGCTCGACCAGCTTCATCTTCTCGACCGGGTTGAAGACGTGGAGCGCGGCGAAACGATCCGGGCGCCCGCTCGCGACCGCGAGTTGGGAGACCGACAGCGATGACGTGGTTGTGGCGAGGATGGTGGTGGCCGGAAGCAGCTCGCCCAGATGCGAGTGAATCCTGCACTTGACGTCGTTGTCCTCCGCGACCGCCTCGACCACGATGTCGCAATCGCTGAGGGCGTCCAGATCGGTGACGACGTTCGCGCCTCCGACCTTCTCTGCCGCCAGTTCGGCGGACTGCTCGCTGCGCGCCCAGACGACGACCTCATGATGGTCCGCGGCCGCACGCGCAAGCCCCCGCGCAATCGCTCCACTGCCGACTATTCCGAGCTGATGAGCCACATTCGCCCCATGGGTTGACTGACAAGTCAATCGAGTAGGCTTGATACCACAAAGCGACTTCGGAGGAAGCGATTCAGATGCAGAACGGCAACGGGCGGGAGGTCGTGATCGTCGACGCGGCGCGCACGCCGATCGGGCGCGGTCACCCCGAGAAGGGCTACTACAAGGACACCCACCCGAACGAGCTGCTCGGCAAGACCTACACCGAGGTCATCGAGCGCGCCGGCATCGAGCCCTCCGAGGTCGAGGACGTCATCACCGGCTGCGTGCAGCAGTACGGCGAGCAGATGTTCAACGTGGGGCGCAACGCCTGGCTGCAGGCCGGGCTCCCGGTCGAGACGCCGGCCACGACCGTCGACCGCCAGTGCGGCTCGGCGCAGCAGGCCGTGAACTTCGCCGCCGCGCTGATCGCCTCCGGCGTGCACGACGTCGCGATCGGGTCCGGCGTCGAGCACATGGGTCACATCCCGATGGGCGTGGGCTTCAAGTGGGTGGACGATGTCGGCTCCCCCTGGCCGCCTGAGATCCTGGAGAAGTACAACCTCGTTCCGCAGGGGATCTCGGCGGAGATGATCGCCGATAAGTGGGAGATCCCGCGGTCGGAGCTCGACGAGATCGGGTTGCGCTCACATGAGCTTGCGGCGCGCGCTACGGAGGAAGGCCGCTTCGAGCGCGAGATCGTGCCGTTTGCGGTGAACGGGGACACGTACGTGACGGATCAGGGCATTCGCCCCGACACGAGCCTGGAGAAGCTGTCCGAGCTCAAGCCGGCCTTCAAGGAGGACGGCAAGATCACCGCGGGGAACTCCTCGCAGATCTCCGACGGCGCCGCGTCGGTGCTGTTGATGGAGCGGACGAAGGCCGAGTCGCTCGGCCTCAAGCCGCGCGCGCGGATCGTGGATCAGACCACCGTCGGCGTGGACCCGGTGATCATGCTGACCGGACCGATTCCAGCCACCAAGAAGCTGCTCGAGCGCAACGGGATGAAGATGGACGACATCGACCTCGTCGAGATCAACGAGGCGTTCGCGTCCGTCGTCGCCGCCTGGCGCCGCGAGCTTGAGCCGGACATGGACCGCGTGAACGTGAACGGGGGCGCGATCGCCCTCGGCCACCCGCTCGGCTCCACCGGCGCCCGCCTGATCACGACGCTGCTGCACGAGCTGGAGCGCTCCGACAAGGAGGTCGGCCTCGTGACGATGTGCTGCGGCGGAGGGCTCGGGACGGGGACATTGGTTCAGCGGGTGTAGGGCCTGTCGCTCCCGATTAAGCGCCCGTAGCGCGGGTACCACAGCGGAGTGCCTGTGCACATGCAGGGCTCACTACTCGACGGTCGGTACCGGGTGCTGAGGCACCTAGGCTCCGGTGGCATGGCGTCAGTCCTCCTGTGCGAGGACGAGCGGCTCGGTCGCCAGGTGGCCGTGAAGCGCCTCCACGCCGACAGCCCGGTCGACGTCGAGCGGCGCTTCAAGCGGGAGGCGAGGCTCGGCGCTTCGCTCAACCACCCGAACCTCGTGTCGGTCTTCGACACGGCCACCGACGACGAGGGCGTCCTGATCGTCATGGAGTACGTGCAGGGACACCCCATGTCGCGGCTGCTCCGGCATGGGCCGCTTCGGCCTGAGGAGGTCTGCAGGATCGTGCGCGACCTGGGTGACGCGCTGGATCACGCGCATGCCCACGGCGTGGTGCACCGTGACGTGAAGCCGAGCAACATCCTGATCCGGGAGGACAGCGTGACAAAGCTCGCTGACCTCGGGATCGCGACGGCGTCGGACCACACCCCCATCACCCGCAGCGGGGTCGTGCTGGGAACGGCCGCGTACATGGCGCCCGAGCAGCTCGACGGGCGCGGCGCCGACCCCCCGGCGGATATCTACGCGCTCGCGGCGATCGCCTTCGAGGCGCTCAGTGGAAAGAAACCGCGCGAGGGCCGCACCCCCGTGGAAATCGCCCACAGCATCGCGACGAAGGGCCCGCCCGACCTACGCGAGGCATGGCCGAGGGCGCCGGCGGCTGTGGCTTGGGTGCTCCAGCGCGGGATGGCGCTCAAGCCGGAGGACCGCCCGGCCTCCGCCGGGGAGCTCGCGCGCTCGCTGGAGGAGGCGCTTGCGGAAGGCCCGGAGACCAGGCCGCCGAGCCGTCGCTTCGCGCGACGCCGCGGCGCCGCGGCCGCCGGAGCCGCGGGTGCAGGTGCAGGGGCAGGCGTGGCG
>JBKPME010000026.1:0-12033 GCA_046731915.1 Actinomycetota bacterium | reverse complement strand
GCCCTCCTCCACCAGGGCGAGCCGCGCATGCACCGCCGGCCACGCTCCCATGTCGTGCCCGATCTCGATCGGACGCCGCTCACCGGGCAGCAGCACCGAGCAGCCGTCCTTGTGCGCCAGCCACGCGCACAGCGACGCCGCCGCGCGGACCGCCATGTCGAGACCGTCGTCGCTCGCTGGGTTCGACGGATCCATGACGATGAGCGGCGCGGAGTCGAGCTCCGCCACGAGCCTCCGCTCCAGCATCTCGCCGTGGCGCGCCACCGAGGGCCAGTGGATGCGGGAGGCGGGCGTGCCGTCGCGGTACTCGCGCAGGCCGTCGATCTCGAGCTCCGTCGCCGATGCGTCGAGGCGGCGGCCGGACAGACTCGGCGCCGCGCCCAGGCCCGCCTCCGCCCCGGCGCCGGCCCCGCCGCTGCCCGGCGCCGTCACTGGCTCCACGCGCGGGAGCACGAGCACCTCGTCGCGGTCCTCGCCACGAAGCTCGCGCGAGTAGAGGCGCAGCGGGTCGCGGATAACGAGCAGCTCCGGCTCGAGGACGCGCCGGCCGCGGCGCGCAAAGCGGACGTTGATGCGCAGGCGCCGCGACCAGCGGCCGCCGATCGGGACCGGCCAGCCGAGCAGCGGCTCAAGCAGCTCCCCGCCGGGCGGCGGCAGGACGCCGCTCCGCACCTCGACCCGCAGCGGATAGGGCTCCTCCTCTACGACCGTATGCGGGCCGGGTACGCGCGCGACGGTCGCGCCGCGCGCGGCGAGCCTCACCCAAATGACCGAGCCGGTGGCCAGCACCACGAGCGCCACCCCCGGCACGTAGAGCGAGGCGGTGTCGAACGTCCCCCCGGCCAGGCACAGCGCCAACCCCAGCAGCGCCGTGAGGAGTGCGCGGACCATCAGCCCGTCAAAGGGCCGGCACCCGGTCGAGCGCGTCCCGAACCACCGTTACGCGCTCGTCGTTGCCGCTGCCCGGCGACAGGAGCAGCCGGTGCGTGAGCACGGCGCCCGCCATCTGCTGGACGTCGTCCGGGAGCGCGTGGTCGCGGCCGTCGAGCGCTGCGAGCGCCTTCGCGGCCCGGAACAGCATCAACCCGGCGCGCGGGCTCGCACCCAGGTCAACGCGCGGGTCGGCACGCGTCGCGTCCAGGATCGAGACGACGTAGCGCCGCAGCGCGTCGCTCCCGTGCACCGAGCCCGCCGCGGTCTGGGCGGCGATCACGTCGCCCACGTCGGCGAGCGCCTCGAGGTCGAGCACGCGGTCGCTCTCGGCGTGGTCGAGCAGCATCTGGCTCTCCTGGTCGGCCGACGGATAGCCGAGCGAGACGCGCACCATGAAGCGGTCGAGCTGAGCCTCGGGCAGCGGATAGGTGCCCTCGTACTCGACAGGGTTCTGGGTGGCGACGACGATGAAGGGCCGCGCGAGCTCGTGCGTATGCCGGTCCACGGTCACGTGCCGCTCCTGCATGCACTCGAGCAGGCCCGACTGGGTCTTCGGCGAGGCGCGGTTCACCTCGTCCACCAACACCACGTTCGCGAACACCGGGCCGGGCCGGAACTCGAAGCGGTTCTCGCGCTGGTTGTAAACGTTCGTCCCGACGACGTCGGCCGGCAGCAGGTCGGCCGTGCACTGGATGCGGGCGTACTCGGCGTCCAGGGAGCGTGCCAGCGCGCGGGCAAGGGCCGTCTTGCCGACGCCGGGGTAGTCCTCGATCAGAACATGACCCTCCGCGAACAGGGCCACGAGCACGTCGCGGATCACGCCCTCTGGTGCCTTCACCGCGCTTGCGATGTTGTCCCGGAGCCGCGCGCCCAGCTCTTTTACCTGCGACGGGTCGAGCTCAGGGACGGTCGCCATGCATCACCATGGTAGGGGTTACGCACATTAGGCCTGAGTGGGTTCCTCGGCGTTGCTGAGCTCGCGCACCGCGCTCTCCGGGTCGAGCGCGCGCATCAGCACCTCTCCCACCAACACCGCGTCGACGCCCACCTGCTCGAGCTCCTCAATCTGCCCGCGGTGGTGGATGCCGGACTCGGAGACCACCACCTTTCCGGCCGGCACGTCCGCGAGCAGGTCGAAGGTCCGCTGGATGTCGACGCTGAAGTCCTCGAGGTTGCGGTTGTTGATCCCGATCACATCGCAGTCGAGCTCGAGCGCCCGCTCGAGCTCCTCGTCGTCGTGGATCTCGACGAGCGCGTCGAGGTCGAGCTCGCGCGCCTGCGCGTATAGCGATCCGAGCTCGCCCTGCTCGAGCGAGCCGACGACGAGCAGCACCCCGTCCGCACCGGCGACCTTCGCCTCGTAGAGCTGGTAAGGGTCGATCGTGAAGTCCTTGCGGAGGATAGGCAGCTCGGTCGCGGCACGCCCCTCGCGCAGGTCGGCAAGCGAGCCGCCGAAGTGCTCCTCCTCGGTCAGGATCGAGATCGCCGCCGCGCCGCCGCGGTCGTAGGCGGTCACGATCTCGGCGCAGCTGGCGCCGTCGCGGATGGTGCCGGCCGACGGGGAGCGCCGCTTGTGCTCGGCGATCACCGACGTGCCGGGGCGCGACAGTGCCTCCGCGAACGGCCGCCCCTCGCGACCGGTCTCCACCTCCGCGGCCAGGTCGGACAGCGGGCGCTCGCGCTGGCGCCGTCTGACGGCGTCGCGCGTGGCGCCGACCAGTTCCTCGAGTCGCGGGATCACGCGCCCGTGACCTCCACCCAGCGCTCGAGCACGCCCTGCGCTTCGCCCGAGTCGACCGCGCGCTCTGCGGCGCGGACCCCCTCGGGCAGCGTCTCGGCCCGGCCGGCAACGTAGATCGCGGCGCCGGCGTTCAGCACCGCGAGCGCGCGCTCGGTGCCGGGGCTGCCGGACAGGACCTCACGCAGCACGATCGCGTTCTGCTCCGGCGTTCCGGCGCCTACAGCGCCGTCCTGTGCCGCCTCGAGGTCGACCTGTTCGGGCGTCACGTCGTAGCTGGACAGGCCGCCTTCCCTCAGCTCCACCACCCGCGTCGCCCCTGAGACCGAGAACTCGTCCAGGCCATCGGCGCTCGACACTACCAGGGCCCTCTCGGCTCCAAGCTGCCCGAGAGCGGCGGCCATCGCCTCGAGCTTGCTTGGGTCCGACACCCCGATCACCTGATGGCGCGCGCCGGCCGGGTTCGTCAGGGGACCGAGGAAGTTGAAGATCGTGCGGACGGCCAGCTCCTTGCGCACCGGCACGATGTGCTTGAAGGCGGGATGGTGAAGCGGCGCGAACATGAAGCCGAAGCCGATCTCGCGGATGCACGCGGCGACGGTCTCGGCGTCGACGTCGATCCGGCCGCCCAGCGCCTCGAGGACATCCGCGGATCCGCATTGGCTCGTGGCGGAGCGGTTACCGTGTTTCGCCACGCGACAGCCGGCGCCGGCCGCGATGAACGCGGCCGTCGTCGAGACGTTGAACGTGGGCCGGCCGCCACCGGTGCCCGCCGTGTCGACCAACCCGCCGCCGGCGTCCACCTTCACGGAGCGCTCGCGCAGGACCGCCGCCAGGCCGGCGATCTCCTCCACGGTCTCACCCTTGCTCCTCAGTGCGATGAGAAAGGCGGCAGCCTGGGTCTCCGATGCGTTGCCGTCGACGATCTCGGCGAGGACGTCGGCGGCCTGGGCGGCCTCGAGGTCCTCCCCGCCGGCCACGCGCTCGATGGCCTCCGTGAGGATCGGATTAGGCATCCGCGAGGAAGTTGCCGAGCAGTTCTTTGCCGTGCGGCGTCAGGACCGACTCGGGGTGGAACTGCACGCCCTCGAGCGGGAGCTCGCGGTGGCGGAGGCCCATGATCACGTCGCCCGAGCGGGCGGATACCTCGAGCGCGTCGGGGAGCGCGGGATCGACGATGAGCGAGTGGTAGCGACCGACCACGAGCGGTGATTCGAGGCCCTCGAAGATCGTCCTGCCGTCGTGCTCGGCCTCGGCGGTCTTGCCGTGCACGGGCTCGCCGCGCACGACGACGCCGCCGTACGCGGCGGCGAGTGCCTGGTGCCCGAGGCAGACGCCGAGCACCGGTACGCCGTCCTCGGCGTAGCGGCGGATCGCGTGCACCGAGAGGCCCGCCTCCTCGGGCGTGCGCGGGCCGGGCGAGACGATCACCCGGTCGGGGCTGCGGTCGAGCAGCTCGGGCAGGTCGTTCCGGACCACGTCGACCTCCGCCCCCAGCTCGCCGAGGTACTGGACGAGGTTGTAGGTGAACGAGTCGTAGTTGTCGACGACGAGCACCGAGGTCATGCCCAGTCCCCTTGGAGGCAGGCCAGCCGCACGGCGTCCATCACCGCGCCGGCCTTGGCCTCCGTCTCGCGCACCTCATAGCCCGGCTCCGAGTCGGCGACGATCCCGCCGCCGGCCTGGATGTGCAGGAGGCCGTCCTTGACGAGCGCAGAGCGGATGTAGATGCAGGTGTCAAGGTCGCCGGTGTAGGAGAGATAGCCGACCCCGCCCCCGTACGGGCCGCGGCCGGCGGGCTCGAGCTCGTCGATGATCTGCATAGCGCGGATCTTCGGCGCCCCCGAGAGCGTGCCCACCGGCAGCGAGGCGCGCAGCGCATCCATCGGCGTGACGCCGTCCCGCAGCCTTCCGGAGACCTGGGACACGATGTGCATGACGTGCGAGTAGGTCTCGACGGCCATCAGCTCGTCCACCTTCACAGAGCCGTACTCGCAAACGCGCCCGAGGTCGTTGCGGCCGAGATCCACCAGCATCACGTGCTCGGCGCGCTCCTTCGGGTCCGCGAGGAGCTCGCGCGCCCGCTCGAGGTCCTGCTCCATCGAGTCCGCGCGCGGTCGCGTGCCGGCGATCGGGCGCTGACGGACGCTACGCCCCGTCACGGTCACGAGCGTCTCGGGCGAGGCGCCCGCGATCTCGAAGTCCTCGAAGTCGAGGAAGTACATGTACGGGCTCGGGTTGATGGCACGCAGGCCGCGATAGATCGAGAACGCATCGACCGGGCACTCGGCGCTCCAGCGCTGGCTCGGCACCACCTGGTAGATGTCGCCCGCGCGGATGTACTCTTTGGCGCGCTCGACCGCCTCCGCGTAGCCGTCCGGGCCCATGTTCGACGTGTAGTCCGGCGGCTCGCCGCGGCCCCTCGCCGCCCGGGGCACGGGACCGCGGAGCCGCTCGCGCACGTCGGCGATGGCAGCCGCGGCGTCTTGGTACGCCCGGTCGATGTCGCCCTCGGTGACAACGGTGGCGAGCACGGTCACCTCGTGGCGGAGGTGGTCGAAGGCGAGCAGCAGGTCGGTGACCATCACGGCCAGCTCGGGCACAGCGGTGATGTCGGTGCTCGCCTCGCCGATCGTCGGCTCCGCGCTACGGGCCAGGTCGTAGCCGAACATCCCCACCACGCCGCCGGCGAAGGGGGGCAGCCCTTCGAGCGGGGCGATCTTGTAGAGGGCCATCTCCTCGTTCACGAACCGATACGGGTCCGGGTGCTCGCCGCGATCCAGCCGGATCACCGTGCGCGGGCGGAAGCCCAGGAACGACCAGCGCCCGACCTGCTGGCCCTGCTCGGCTGACTCGAGGAGGAAGGACGCGCCGTCGCCGCGCAGCTTCAGGTAGGCCGACACCGGCGTCTCGCAGTCGGCGATGAAGGTGTGTCGCAGCGGGACCAGGTTGTGGTCTCTGGCGAGCTCGCGCACCTCCTCGAGTGACGGCGTCAGCTCGAGGTCAACGGCGACGGCCATTCAGAACCTCGTACGCGTCGCTCAGCTCCATCCCCCGCTCGGCAAGCAGTACCGCCAGGTGGTAGAGCACGTCGGCCGCCTCCTCGGCCACGCGCTCGTCGGGCTCCTCGCGCGCCGCGCGGGCCACCTCCTCGGCCTCCTCCTGGACCTTGCGGCCCAGGAGGTCGCGGTCCGCGAGGAGCCTGGCCGTGTAGCTGTCGGCCGGGACGGTCTTGCGCCGTTCCGCAATCGTGCGCTCCAGTGCGGCGAGCGCCTCGCCGGCGACCGGCTCGAGCTCGCCGTTGTGGAAGCAGGTGCGCTGGCCGGTGTGACAGGCCGGTCCCGCGGGTTCAACGAGCGCGAGGATCGCGTCGTCGTCGCAGTCGAAGCGGAGCTCCTTGAGCCGCTGCACGTTGCCCGATGTTTCGCCCTTGTGCCACAGCTCCTGGCGCGAGCGCGACCAGAACCACATCTCACCCGTCGCGCGGGTGCGCTCGAGCGCCTCGTCGTTCATGTACGCGAGCGTGAGCACCTCGCCGGTGCGGGCGTCCTGGACTATGCAGGGCAAAAGGTCCACGCGACGATTATGGACGCCCGGTGATCGGCACCTTCAGAAACTCGTACGTGGCACCGATTTCGTCGAAGCCGAGGCTCCTGTACAGCTCCTGCGGCCAGTCGGAGGCGTCAGTGACCAAGAAGACGCTCTCGCAGCCGTTCACCGTCGCCGCGTCGGCAGCCGCTGCGACCGCGGCGCGCGCGTGCCCGCGCCGGCGCCGGGCCACCAACGTCCCAACCTCGTCGACCTGCCCAAGGCCGTCATGCACGTACAGCCGGCACGCGCAGGCGGGGTCCTGCGGGGGGGACGCGAAGCTGCGCGCGGCGAGCACGCGGTCGTAGCGCTCGTCCATCTCGGCGAGCTGGCGGACCGCCTCGTTCTGCCAGCCGAACGGCTGCTCGCGACGGAAGGCGGCGAGCGCTGCCGCGCCGACGGTGCGGCTCACCTCGCCGGCCGCCGGCTGCGACGTGGGAGCCGCGGGCCGCTGCCTCAGCATGATCAGCACGCGGAAGACGTTCCAGCCGAGCTCCTCGAATCCCGGTGCGAGCCGCGCCCCCAGCTCCTCGTCGTGCACCACGCACTTCCTGTGGCCGAGCGCGGCCTGAATCTCGTCCGCCTCTGCCGCCAGCTTTTTCGCGCTCGCGCCCGGCTCCTCGACCCTGATCGCGTTCACCTGCCACACGAGCGGCAGGCTGGGCGTGAGCAGGGCCGTGCCGTGCGCGGTCTGCGCGACCTCGTCGCAGACGCCCTCCTCCGCGTAGCGGAAGAACCGGTAGATCCGCTCGATCACTCGATGCCCAAGCGGTCGAGCAGACCCTCGTCGCGTCGCCATCCCTTGCGCACGCGCACGTTCAGCTCGAGATGAATCCGGCGGTCCAGTAGGCGTTCGATCTCCTTCCGAGCAGCGGTGCCCACCGCCTTGACCATCCGGCCTCCGGCGCCAACCAGGATTCCCTTCTGCGACTCGGTCTCCGCCCACACGCGCGCGCGGACGACGAGCAGACCATCGTCGCGCTCCTCGATCTCGTCGATCTCCACCTCGACCGAGTGCGGCACCTCCTCGCGCGTGCGCAGGAGCACCTGCTCGCGGATCAGCTCGGCGAGCCGGAGCTCGAGCGACTGGTCGCTGTGCTCGTCCGGCGGGTACATGAACGGCCCCTCAGGGAGGAGCGACAGCAGCTCTTCGACGACCTCGCCGACACCGGCGCCGCTCTTTGCGCTGATCGGGAACAGCTCGCCCTGCACGTCCAGGCCGGCGGCGTCGGTGAGCGCCTTCAGTGTTCGCGCTCGGTCGAGTCGGTCGATCTTGTTCAGCACCGTGACCGCGGGCACCCCCGAGCGCTTCAGGGCCTCTGCGATGAAGCGGTCGCCCGCGCCGATCTCCTGCTCGCCGTTCAGCACGAACAGAGCCGCGTCGGCGTCCGCCAGCGCGCGCTCGACCTGGCGCTGCATCCGCTCGGTGAGCGCGTCGCGCGGGCGCTGGACGCCCGGCAGGTCCACGAGCACGAGCTGCCAGTCGTCGCCGGTGGCGACGCCGCGGATCTCGCGGCGAGTGGTCTGCGGCTTGTCGGACACGATCGCCACCTTGTCGCCCACGATCCGGTTCACGAGCGTGGACTTGCCTGCGTTCGGCCGTCCCGCGAGTGCCACGAAGCCGGAGCGGCTCACAGCTCCTCCAGGACCTGCCGCTGTAGCGCGAGCATCTCGCCGTCGTCCGTCTCGTGGTCGTAGCCGCACAGGTGCAGCACGCCGTGGACCACGGCCTCGGTCAGGTCCTCCGTGTGCTCGGGGCTGATCACGACATCTCCAAGCTCGCGCGGCCCGGCGGCCGGGCCGGCCTCGTCGACGGGAAAGGACAGCACGTCTGTGGCCCGGTCGATGCCGCGGTGCTCCCGGTTCAGCTCGTTCATCCTCTCGGGGGCGACGAACTCGATCGCAAGGTGGCCGTCCTCGACTCCGGCCGCGGCCAGCGCGGCAAGCGCAGGGCGCCGGAGCTCCTCGGGCACGTCGATGAGGTCGATCTCGATCAGGGTCGGTCAGTCAGCCCTGCTGGCGCCGGGCCTGTGCCTGGCGCAGCGGAGGGGCCTGCTTCTCGGCGTACTCGTTATAGGCGGCGACGATTCGCTGCACAAGCTTGTGGCGCACGACGTCCTCACCGCCGAAGCGGACGAACTCGATGCCCTCGACGTCCTCGAGGATCTCGCCGATCACAACCAGGCCGGAGCGCTGGTCGCGCGGCAGGTCGATCTGCGTGATGTCGCCTGTCACGACCATCTTGGAGTTGAACCCGAGCCGCGTCAGGAACATCTTGATCTGCTCGGGGCTCGTGTTCTGGGCCTCGTCGAGGATGATGAAGGCGTCGTTCAAAGTCCGGCCGCGCATGAATGCAAGCGGCGCAACCTCGATCACCCCGCGGTCGAGGTGCTGGTTCACCTTCTCCGGCTCGAGCATGTCGTAGAGCGCGTCGAAGAGCGGGCGCAGGTAGGGATCGACCTTGGCCGCGATGTCCCCGGGCAGGAAGCCGAGCCGCTCGCCGGCCTCGACCGCCGGGCGGGTGAGCACGATGCGGTTGACCTCGCGGCGTGACAGGGCGGCCACCGCCATCGCGACGGCCAGGAACGACTTGCCTGTGCCCGCCGGGCCGACGCCGACCGTGATCGTCTGGTTGCGGATCGCGTCGACGTAGCGTTTCTGGTTGACCGTCTTCGGCGCGACGCGCAGGCCGCGGTGGCGCCAGACAACGTCCTCGAGGATCCGGCTCGGGCTCTCGTGCCGGTCGAGCGCGCCCGCGATCGCCTCGATCGTCCCAGGCGCGATCTCGTGGCCCTGGCGCACCAGGTCCGACATCTCGCGCACTACCGTGCGGGCCACGGAGACGGCGTCGTCGTCACCGTCCAGCGTCAGTACGTTCCCCCGGAGGAAGACCTCGCAGTCGAGGTGCTCCTCGAGCGTCTTCATGACCGCGTCGCCTGGACCGGCGAGCTCGGCGGCGACCTCGTTGGGGAGCTCGAGCTGCGTTCTCAGGGGGTCAGCATCTCCTTCACGGCGGCGCTCACGCGCTTGCCGTCGGCGCGTCCCTTGACCTGGGGCATCACGACTCCCATCACCTTGCCCATCTCCTGCGGCGACGAGGCGCCCGACTCGGCCACTGCGTTGCCGACGATCTCGCGGAGCTCGTCGTCCGAGAGCTGCTCGGGCAGGTAGGACGCGATCACCTCGGCCTCGCGTTCCTCGGCCTCGGCGGCGTCGGTGCGGCCGCCGTCGCGGTAGGCCTCGGCGGCCTCGAGCCGGCGCTTGCGCTCGCGCTGGAGCACCTCGTCGGGTTCGCCGCCGTTGTCCTTCTCCGCCTTCTGGAGCGCGTCCGCGATCAGGCGCAGAGCATGGACGCGCTCGCGGTCACCCGCCTTCAGCGCGCTCTTCACGTCATCCTGCACCTGACCCAGCACGGACATCTGCCTCAAGTGTAGGTGCCGCCTCAGGCGACTGGAGTGGAGGCCTTGCCGCCCTTGTTCGCGCTGCCATTTGCCCAGCGCCCGAAGACCAGCGCGGGCCTCGCGCCGCGGTGCGCCGCGGCGCGGACCAGCACGCGCGACTGCCACCATGTCTCCGCACCGCACCAGATCTGGTCAGTCTCGCTGACCTGCTTCAAGAAGGCGCGCTTCGTCGCGCCGCGCTCTGGGCCTGGAGGAGCGGCGACCCACTCCGCGAGGAGCTGCCACAGCGCCGCGTGGTGGTCGCACTGGATCGCGAGCAGGAAGCGCCGCGGCTCGCGCCCGCGCGCGTCGAGCTGGCGGAGCACGGCCTGCCACTGCTTGTTGTCCTCGATCTTCGGGCGGATCTGACCTTCCACCTGCGCCTTGCGGACGGCGCGGCTGGATCACCGCGAATGCGAGCGCCAGCAGAGCAACGACCGAGACCGCGAGGCAAAATCCCCAGAACGCCATCCACGGCCAGCGCCGCGGATAGCGTGGGAAGCGAACCGGAGGTTTACGCCGGCGGAACATTCCTCCTCCGACGGGGCCTTTCTCCGAGGGTACGCCCGCTCGGGGCGAATGTAACACTGAGCCCGATTCAATACGCGACCTTTGACTGCTACGGCACCCTCATCGACTGGGAGGGGGGCGCCGCCTCGTTCCTGTATGACCTCGCGCGCCGGCATGAGCCGGACCCCCCGCCGGGACGCGTGCTCCGGAAGCGCTGGGAGGAACTCCAGTTCGAGCGCCTGAGCGGCCCTTACATGCCCTACAGCGAGGTGCTCGCGCACAGCCTGGCCGCGTGGGCGGGCGAGCGCGGCTACCGCTGGAACGAGCGCGACGGCGAGGCGATGGCGCGCTCGATGCAGACCTGGCAGCCGTTTCCGGACACGGTTCCGGCGCTGCGGGCCGCCAAGGAGGCGGGGTTGCGGCTGTGGATCATCTCCAACACGGACCGCGCGATCATGGAGCACTCGCTACGGCATCTGGAGGTGGAGTTCGACGGCGTGACGGTGGCCGAGGACGCCCGCGGCTACAAGCCGGGCGACGCCCCCTTCAACCACGCGCTCGGCAAGATCGACGCGGATCGCTCCGAGATCCTGCATGTGGCGTTCGGCTTCAAGTACGACCTCGCCGCGGCTCACCGCCACGGCATGCGAACGGCCTGGGTGAACCGGCACCGCGAGCCGCGGCCGGGGACGGAGGCGCCGGATCACGAGTGGAGCGACCTGTGGCCGCTCGTGGACATGGCGCGCGGAAGCTAATCCGGGACGATCCCCACGACCCGCGACGGCGCGGCCCCCGCGCCCATGATCTTCAGCGGGAAGCAGACGACCTGGAAGCCCGTCTGCGGCAGCTCGCCCAGGTTCACCAGGCGCTCGATCTGCGAGTACGGGATGTCGGCCTGGTGTGCCGCCCAGAAGATCCCGGGCTCGTTCCGCTCCAGCGCCTCCTGCGCCTGAAGGTGGAGCGGTCCGTCCCATCCCCACGCATCGATCCCCATCACCCGCACGCCGCGCTCGTAGAGCCAGAGCGTGGCCGCCACGGTCACGCCCGGGCCGAGCGCCATGTAGCCGGGCTCTTCGACGAATTTGTCGCGGCCTGTCCGCACCAGGACGATGTCGCGGTCGCCGAGCTCGTGGCCGATGCGCGCGAGCTCAGCCTCGACGTCTGGCACGTCGATCGTCTCGCCCTCCTCCTTGGCAGTCATGTCGAGCACGACGCCGGGTCCGAAGAACCAGTCGAGCGGAAGGGCGTCGATCGTCTGCGCCGGTTCGCCGGCGATCCGCGAGTTGTAGTGGTACGGGGCGTCTAGGTGGGTCGAGTTGTGCGTGCCGAGCCGGGTGAACGTCTCGGTGGCCCAGCCTTCGCGGTCGCGCAGGAGGTGGGCGGGCACTCCGAGCAGCGCCTCGATCTGCTTGGCGCCCTGTGCGTGATCCATGAAGTCGATGTCGGTTCTGAGCACATCCGGGAGCTCGCCCGGGCTCTGCCGGATCGGCGCCGAGAGGTCGACAAGTCGCACGCGGGGGAGCGTACCCGCCCTGGACGCATGTCCTAGGTAGATGTGCCTGACGGGTGCCGATACCGGTGCTGACTGGGTGGAGAGACGCCTTCAGCCCTAGCTACGGGGGCAACGTCTAGGGCCGGGTCAGCAGCAGGGCGCTCCACTCCTGTCGTGGTTGGGGGGGGGGTTCGCACAGACTTGCGACCGCCGCCGCCACATCTTCCTCCTCGCCTTCGAGTAGCCCCGAGACGATCAACGTCTCGGGCTGCTCGGGCAACAGCTCGGCCACCCTCAGAAGCAGCGGCCGAACGAGGTTGGCGACCATCACG
>JBKPME010000025.1:0-27755 GCA_046731915.1 Actinomycetota bacterium | reverse complement strand
CTGGACATTCGTCGGCAGCGTCAGATGTGTATAAGAGACAGGGAAGAGGGTGTTCTCGGTGTCCTCCGGCCGAAGCGGCTCGGAGCCCTCGATGGGCACGAGCCTCCCGTACTGGCGGATGATGGGCTGGGACGGGACCTTGAGATGGAGGTCGGAGGCCTCCTTCTCGATGACGGTCATGAGGGCAGCGTCGACGTCGAACATAGTCTGTGAATCGACACCCGAGCGCCCTTCTTGAGAGCTGGTGGCCTATTTGGACGCCCCTTTTCGGGCCTGAACGCCGCGCTGGGCGCGAACACGACGGGCATTGAAGAGGGGTCCGACGTCACTTAACCGCGTATTGCGCGGTTAAGTGACCACACCCCCTGATGACCACCCTCACCGCTGCCGCAATTAAGCGACGTCGCGCAGCTTCTGCGCCTCGGCCAGCGACTGAAGCTTCTTCAGCGACTGGTTCTCGATCTGGCGGATGCGCTCGCGCGTGACGTTGAAGGTGCGGCCCACCTCGTCGAGGGTGCGCGGGTGCTCGCCGCCGAGCCCGTAGCGGAGCTCGAGCACGCGGCGCTCGCGGTATGAGAGGTTCTCGAGCGCCTCGCGGAGCGCCTCCTTGGTGAGGATCTCGGCGGCCCGCTCGTAGGGGGACTCGGCGCGCTCGTCCGCGATGAACTGGCCGAACTCCGACTCCTCCTCGTCACCCACCGGCTTCTCGAGCGAGACGGGGGCCTGCGCCGAGCGCTTTATCGACTCGACCTCATCGGGCTCGATGCCGGTGTGCTCGGCGATCTCCTCGGGGGTCGGCTCGCGGCCAAGCTCGGTGACGAGCTTGCGCTCGGCGCGCCCGATCTTGTTGAGCTTCTCGACGACGTGCACCGGGATGCGGATCGTGCGCGCCTTGTCCGCGAGCGCGCGGGCGATCGCCTGGCGGATCCACCAGGTGGCGTAGGTCGAGAACTTGAAGCCCTTGCGGTAGTCGAACTTCTCGGCGGCGCGGACGAGGCCAAGCGTGCCCTCCTGGATCAGGTCGAGGAAGGGCAGGCCCTGGTTGCGGTAGTTCTTCGCGATCGAGACGACCAGGCGGAGGTTCGACTCGACCATCTTCTGCTTGGCGTCGAGGTCGCCGCGCTCGATGCGCTTGGCAAGGTCGACCTCCTCCTGCGCCGTGAGCAGTCGCACCTTGCCGATGTCCTTCAGGAAGAGCTGAAGGGAGTCCGTCGTCATGTCCGGCTTGAGGTCGATCGTGGCCTTCTTGCGCCGGCTGCGGCGGTCGACCGCGCGCTCGACCTCGGGCGCGGAATGGGTCGGGTCGTCCTCGACCAGTTCGATCTCGGACTTCTCGAAATAGCCGTGGAGCTCCTCGATGTCGCCCTCGTCGAGCTCGACCTCGGCGAGCGCCATCGCGACCTCGGCATAGGTCAGTACGCCGGTCGCCTGGCCCTTGACGACGAGGAGCTTTACCTCCTCAAGCTCTTGCAGATCGGCTACAGACATCCCTTTCCTTACGGCGCGCAGGGCCGAGCGCAAGGGCGCCCGGCCCACTCAAACAGACGGTGTAGACAGTAACGCTACAGATAGTGAAGTCAAGCGCCCCAGAGCGCAATTTCCACCGACTAGCCGGTCAACCAAATGTTCTTCCGTACGACTCTATCGACCGCGCTCGCAGGTCTGGTGTACCCAAAACGGGCACTACTAGAATCACGGTCCATGACGGACGAGGGAGGAGTCCTAGGCAACCTGCCCAACACGCGGCCCGGCAAGCGGAGCGCGAAGCGGGAGAGGCCGGCACGGGCCGCCGAGAACGGCCGCCGTCAATGCTGAGACGGCTGGAAAGCCGGCTGCGAAGCCGGCGGGGAGCTCGGCGGCCAAGCGGGCGAGCGCCAAGCCGCGCAAGACGGCCGCGAAGCGCCCGCCCGAATCGCCTCGGACGGTGGCCTCAGGAGATCCGGTGGGCGCCGTCGTCAGGACCGCGGCGGGGCTCGCGGCGAGCGGTGTCAAGGTCGCCGGCGCGGTCACTCAGGAGCTGCTCCGCCGCCTTCCCAGGCCGTAGCGGTCACCGCGCGCAGGGACCCCGCTTACTCCGCTCTGGGGAATCCGCGCGTTTACGAGGTATGCTGCCCCGGTGGCCACCGGCGCGAAGCAATCGCCTCGTTGCCTGATCGTGGATGACCATCCCGTCGTCCGGGCCGGCGTTCGCGCGGTTCTGGAGCAGGCGTTCGACCACGTGGTGATCACAGACGCCGAGTCGATCGAGCAGGCCGGCGAGATGGCGAACGGCGACGCGCCCGATGTCGTGATCATCGATCCGTGGCGGGCGGGCGTGGACGTGGGCGAGATCGTCGGCCGTCTGCGCGAGCAGCTGAAGGCGCCGATCGTCGTCTTCACCTCCGACGGCGGGGCGCGGCTCCTGAGTGAGGCGCTCAAGGCCGGCGTGAAGGGTTACGTGCGCAAGGACTCCCCCTCGGAGGACCTCGTCCGTGCGATCGAGGCGGCCCGCGACGGCGAGTTCTACGTGGACCCGGGGCTCTCCTCGACGATCGTGCTCGACGAGGGCGACCGCACGCTCAGCGCGCGCCAGCGCGAAATCCTCCAGATGCTCGCCGACGGCATGCAGACGGACGCCGTGGCCGAGAAGCTCGGGCTCTCGACCGAGACCGTGCGCACGCATACGAAGCGCATCCTGGCGAAGCTCGAGGCGTCCACACGCACCCAGGCTGTCGCCATCGGGATCCGCCACGGCCTGATCGAGTAGCTCGTGCCGACCGCGGCGTTGAGGGTCGACGCGCTCGTCGACTCGCTGCGCAGCCGCATCCTCTCCGGCGAGCTGAAGCCCGGGACGCCGTTGCGGGAGGAAGCGCTCAGCGGCGAGTACGACGTCGCCCGCCACTCCCTGCGCTCGGCACTCAGAACCCTCCAAGGCGAGGGCATCGTCCAGATCGAGCCGAACCGCGGCGCGCGCGTGAAGAGCCTGGCCCCAGAGGATGTCCGCGGGCTGTCTGAGCTGCGACTCGCCCTCGAGGTCGAGGCGGCGCGCATGGCGCTCGAGCGGGGCGCCGGCCGTCTCCCGGCGAGCGTCCACCGGTCACTCGATCGCCTAGTCACGCTGTGCCGCCGGGGCGACACGACATGGGGCGCGGTCGCGCAAGCCCACGAGGCGCTCCACCACGAGATCGTGCTCGCCGCGAAGAGCAGCCGCCTTGCCGAGGTGCACCGCCAGGCCGGCGCGGAGCTGCGCCTGTTCGTGCTGCAGCTGCCGGCGACCTGGACGCTCGAGCGGATCGCCTCGGATCACGTCGAGCTGGTGCGGCGCCTCGAGGCGGAGGGCGCCGAGGCACTGCGTCCGCACATCGAGGAGTCGACGCGGGCGCTGCTCGAAGAGGCGTAGCTCGGCCGGATTTCTTCCAGAGTCCTACTTAGCGGTTGCACAGCAACCCCTACCTGGGATGCTTCGCTGATTCGGCCGCCCCCCAATGCTGTCGCTCGCCCTGAATCGAGGGGCGGTGAAGGACCGCGACCTACGTGGTCGCCTCTTCCGCCGTCACACCCCGCGTCCCCGGCGGATCGCCAAGCGCGATCCCGTCGCCGGACGCCTTCGCGCGGTACATCGCGCGGTCGGCTGTGTCCACCAGGGCCTCCGCCTCGTCGCCGTGCTCGGGCGACGAGGCCACGCCGATCGACACGGAGATGCTCGGCTCGCTCGGCGCCGCCACCTCCTCCTCGATCGCCGTCGCCAGGCGGGCCGCCAGCTTCGCGGCGCTCTTCAGCTCCTGTTGGGGCAGCAGCACGCAGAACTCGTCGCCGCCGATGCGGGCCGCCGTGTCGACCGAGCGGATCGACCGGCGCAGCGACATGCCCACCTGCATCAGCACGCGGTCGCCGGCCTGGTGGCCGTGCGAGTCGTTGACCCGCTTCAGCCCATCGATGTCCATCAGGAGGACCCCGAACGGGTGGCTGTAGCGCCTGTGGTTGTCGACCAGGTTGGACAGCTGGCGCTGGAGCGCGCGCAGGTTCCCCAGGCCGGTGAGCGGATCGGTGTTGGCCTGCGATTCGAGCTCGCGTGAGCGCGACTGGACGTGCGCCTCCATCGCCTCGGCCTGGATCGCTGCGATCGCCTCGACGAGCTGCTCGACCGCCTCGGCGAACCGCACAGGGTCGTCGCCGAGATCCTCGCGGAGGGCGTGGAGGAGGACCGTCTGAAGGGCCGCGACGTCGCGTGCCACGTCCGCCGCGCGCGCCTCGCGTCCGCCGCCACGCAGCGCCGCAAGGGACGCGGCCCGCTCGGACTGCTCCTTCGACAGGTCGAACGGATCCCCGTCGGCCTCGGAGACGGAGCCGACGATGCCGCTGATCAGCTCCGGGAGCTCACGCGCGATCTTCTCGGTGGGAAGCTCACGGATCTCGTCGAGCGATGCGCGCTCGATCAGCCGGACGAGCCACCGCTTGGCGAGCTCGTCGCGCGAGCGCTCGAGGCGCGCGAGCGGTCCCCGGATGCGAGTCACTGGCGTCGATCGTACCCTCGAAAACGGCGGACGGGGACGGGAATTCCGACAAGATTGCGGCTGTGAGCGAGCTGATCACGATCGAGGAGGCGCGCGAACGCGTCCTCGCTTCCGTCACCCGGCTGCGGGACGAACCGGTGGCACTCGACGTCGCGCTGGGCCGGGTGCTAGCCGAGGACGTGACGAGCGCGATCGCGGTGCCGCCCTTCGACAGCTCGGGCATGGACGGCTACGCGGTCGTAGCGGGGCCGGGCGGCGAGCTCGAGGTGATCGGCGAGGCGCGGGCTGGGCATCCGTTCTCCGAAGCGGTCGCGCCGGGATCAGCGGTGCGCATTTCGACGGGAGCGTTGGTGCCCGAGGGCGCGACGGCCGTGGTTCCAATCGAGCGAACGACCGCGGTGAAGGGGGATCGCGTGAGGGTCCCGGAAACGGAGCCGGGGCCGAATATCCGCCGTGCCGGCGAGGACATTCGCCTCGGTGCCGTCGTCCTCGGGGCCGGCGCGCGGCTCGGTCCCGCCGAGCTGGGCGTCGCGGCCTCCGTGGGGAGGGCCGAACTTAGATGCGCGCTGCGGCCCCGCGTCGCCGTCCTGATCACCGGCGACGAGCTCACCCCTCCGGGCGAGCCGCTCGGGCCCGGCCGGATCTACGGCTCGAACGGCTTCGCCCTCGCCGCTCAGGTGGAGCGGGCCGGCGGGATACTCACGACGCGGGCCACCGTCCCCGACGATCCCGACGGCACCCGCACCGCGATCGCCAAGGCACTCGAGGCAACCGACGTCGTGCTCGTCTCCGGCGGCGTCTCGGTCGGACCGCACGACCACGTGAAGCCGGCGCTCCGCGAGCTCGGCGTCGAGGAGCGCTTCTGGGGTGTGAGGCTCCGGCCGGGCAAACCAACCTGGTTCGGCACGCGTGGCGGTACGCTCGCGTTCGGCCTGCCCGGGAACCCAGTATCGGCGATGGTCACGTTCCAGCTCTTCGCGCGCCCGGCCCTCCAAGCGCTCCAGGGAGCGCCGCCGGCTGCGCCGCGCGCCGAGGCCCGTCTCGACGAGCCCATTCGGCGCAACCCCCAGCGCGAGCAGGCCATCCGCGTCCGGCTCCTTCAAAGCGAGAACGGCCCGATGGCCCGGCCCACCACCGGCGCGCAGGGCTCACACGTGCTCACCTCGATGCTGGGCGCCGACGCGCTCGCCTTCATCGCCCCCGGCGAGGGCGAGGTGGCCGCGGGAGAGCGCGTGGAGGTCGAGCTTCTGTGAGGCCGCGCGACCCACGCCGCCGGCTTGACAAGCACCGGCAGGATCTTGCGCGCGTGCGGATCGTGCACGTCCCTCAGTCCCGCTACTCAGAGGCAGGCGGGGTGGGAAGCCGCCAGGTTGCCGAGGTGACGTTGCCCAGGAACGAGCTCGAGAAGATGTGGTCGCCCGAGTACCTCGAGCGGCTCGCGCGCACGTACTGGAGCTTCCTGTCGCGCTTCTCGCTCGGCTTTATCCGCGTGCTGTACGGCCCCGACTCCCGCGAGGTCGTCTTCCTGCGACGCCCGTTCGTCCTGCTGCGGTTCCACAAGCCGGAGTACGACTTCAATCCCGACGGCGGCACCGTCACATGGCCCATCAACCGCGGTGTGCTGGTCGCCAGGCGCGGCCTGGGGCGCGGCTTCCTGCGCCTCACCGTTCACCGCAAGCCGACAGCCGACGGCTCCGACGAAGTGACGCTGGTCGTCTCGTCCGAGGTCATGAACTTCTACCCCACGATCGCGACCCGCTTGAGCCGCTGGATCTACGAGCAGACGCAGCTGCGGATCCACGTGATCGTGACGCACGCGTTCCTGCGCTCGCTCGCCCACCTCGAGCTCGAGCCCTCGCGTGTCGGCGCCCTGCGCGCCGCCGCCGAGGCTGCATTTACCCCAGTCGCTCGCCGGTGATTTCGCGGAGCTTCGTGCGATCGTGCCGCGCCGTGATGCGGCGCACGGTGCCGGAGCGCGAGCGCATCGAGACAGATTCCGTCACGGCGCCCTCGGCCCCCCGGTAGTGCACGCCGTCGAGCAGCTCGCCGTCGGTCACCCCGGTGGCCGCGAAGAAGACGTCGTTCCCCGTTACGAGCCGGTCCTTGTCGAGCACCTCGTCGAGGTCGTAGCCGCCCTCGAGCGCCGCGTTCCGCTCCTCGTCCGAGCGCGGCCAGAGCCGGCCCAGGATCTGGCCGCCGGTGCACTGGATCGCCGCCGCCCCGAGCACGCCCTCCGGCGTCCCGCCGATTCCGAACAGGAGGTCCACCGCCGAGTCCTCCGTAACCGCGGCGAGCGCGGCCGACACGTCGCCGTGCGGGATCAGGCGGATGCGCGCACCCACCTCGCGGATCTCGCCCATGTACTCCTCGTGGCGCGGTCGGTCGAGCATGATCACGACGAGGTCGCCCACGGCCACGCCCTTCTCCTTCGCCATCAGCTGGAGCGTCTCGCCGATCGGGCGGTCGAGATCGAGCACGTGGGCCATGCTCCGCGAGGTCGCCATCTTCAGCATGTAGACGCACGGCCCGGGGTCGAACATCGTCCCGCGCTCAGACAGCGCGATCGTGGCGATCGCGTTCGGCAGGCCCTTCGCGCACAGCTCCGTGCCCTCGAGCGGATCGACCGCGATGTCCACCTCGGGCGGCGACCCGTCGCCGATGTGCTCGCCGTTGTAGAGCATCGGCGCCTCGTCCTTCTCGCCCTCGCCGATCACCACCACGCCGTCCATGGAGACGGTGTCGAGCAGCAGCCGCATCGCGTCCACGGCGGCCCCGTCCGCGCCCTCCTTGTCGCCGCGCCCGATCCAGCGCGCGCACGCGAGCGCGGCGTACTCGGTCGTCCTCACCAGCTCCATGGCGAGGTTGCGATCGGGCCTCGGGGCCCTCGACTCCATGCGCGGCAACCTAGCTCAGATCACGCCCGGCGGCTTGCGCGCGCTCGTGTAGACCGCCTGGCGCAGGTAGCCGGCGGCGAGCAGGCCGAGCGAGGCGAGGAGCGCTACGAAGTACCCGATCCCGAGGCCGATGTCCACGCTGTCGCCGGGCCGGCCCAGGATGATCCCGTTGCAAAGGATCAGCATGAAGGCGACGATCCCGACGATCATCGTCACCTCACCCGGCTTCCAGGTGAGCTTGTGCCCGCGGGCGATGATCCAGGTGAGGATGAAGGGCGCGGCGCAGGCCCCAACCAGGAGCCAGTCCAGCGTGCTGAAGACCTGCCAGGCGTCGGCGGAATCCCCGCCCCTGGCGCCGCCCGGCAGCTTCGAATTCGGGTTGTCGGAGCTGGTCGTGAACCAGGGGAGCCAGAGCGAGCCTAGTAGGACCAGGGCTGCGCCCATCCCGAGCAGCTCGCCAGGCGACACCTTCGAGAAGTCGAGGTAGCCGCTCCTCTCCTCGGCGCTGGCCTCCATCGAGGCATCAAGCTACATCACCGGGATAGGCTGCGCGCAATCCGACGAAGGGAGCCAGCGTTGGCAGTCACCAAGATCATCGAAGTTGTGGGGAGCTCCCCCGAGAGCTCCGACGGCGCGGTGAAGGCCGCGCTTGCGGACGCGAGCCAGACGCTCCGCAACATCAAGGCTGTCGACGTGGTGTCGACCGGCCTCCGTGGCGAGAACCTGGACGAGTGGCGTGCCCTCGTCCGGATCTCCTTCCTCATAGAGCGCGTCAGCGAGTAGTTGCAGCTGGACGGCACAGGCGCGCTGGTCGCCGGCGGCGCCTCGGGTCTTGGTGAGGCCACCGCGCGCGAGCTCCGTGCGAGCGGCGCGCGCGTGGCCATCGCCGACCTGAACGAGGAGCGCGGTGAGGCGCTCGCCGGTGAGCTCGGCGCGACGTTCACGAAGGCGGACGTGACCGCCGAGGAGCAGGTCCAGGCCGCCGTAGAGAGCGCGGGCGAGCTCCGCTTCGCCGTCTCATGCGCAGGGATCGGCTGGGCCGAGCGCACGGTGAGGAAGGACGGGCCCGCCGCGCTCCAGCCCTTCGAGGCGGTGGTGCGCGTGAACCTGATCGGTACCTTCAACGTGCTGCGGATCGCGGCCGCCGCGATGGCCGGCAACGAGCCGGACGAGGGCGGCGAGCGCGGCGCCGTGGTGATGACGGCGTCGATCGCCGCCTTCGACGGTCAGATCGGCCAGGCGGCGTACTCCGCCTCGAAGGGCGGCGTCGTCGGCCTCACGCTTCCGGCCGCGCGCGACCTGGCCCGGCTCGGCATCCGCGTCTGCACGATCGCGCCGGGCCTCTTCGACACGCCGCTGCTCGCCGGGCTGCCGGACGAGGCCCGCGAGGCGCTGGGCGCGCAGGTGCCGCATCCGCCGCGCCTGGGCCGCCCCGAGGAGTACGCGCGGCTCGCCTGCCACATCGCCGAGAACCCGATGCTGAACGGCGAGACGATCAGGCTGGACGGCGCCCTCAGGATGCCCCCGTAGTAGAGGACGCGAGGCGTCCGGTTACAGCGCCTGGATGGCGCCGCTGGCATCAAGACGCGGGCATGGATGCCCGCGGAGGTATCTTCCCGCCATGCCTGAACCTGTGATCGTCGATGCCGTCCGGACGCCCATTGGCCGCGCCTTCAAGGGATCGCTGGCCCAGCTTCGCCCCGATGAGATGGGCGCCTTCGTCGTCGACGCGCTGCTCGAGCGCAACGAGGAAGTCGACCCCTCGCTGATCGAGGAGGTCTACTGCGGCATCGGCCTCCCGCAGGGCCTGCAGGGCTTCAACATGGGCCGGATCATCACGCTGCTCTCCGAGCGGCTCCCGCTCGAAACGAACGGCGCGACTGTCTCGCGCTACTGCGCCTCCAGCCTCGAGTCGATCCGCCAGGCATCGAACGCGATCGTCGCGGGGCAGGGCGACGCCTACATCGCCGCCGGCGTCGAGTGGGTGTCGCGCTACAACGAGGCCGTCGAGGGGGCCCGGCCGCAGGACCAGAACGAGAAGCTCCAGGGCGGTAACGGCCACCCCGATGCGTACATCTCGATGGGCCTGACCGCAGAGAACGTGGCGGAGCGCTATGAGGTGAGCCGCGCGGAAATGGACAAGTACGCGCAGCGCTCGCAGGAGCTCGCCGTGCAGTCGCAGGAGACCGGCTACTTCGACCGCGAGATCGTGCCGGTGACGCTCGAGGACGGCACCGTCGTCGCGAAGGACGATGGCCCGCGTCCGAGCTCGACGCTCGAGAAGCTCGCCGAGCTCGACCCCGCCTTCAAGGAGGGCGGCAAGGTCACGGCGGGGAACTCCTGCCCGCTGAACGACGGCGCCGCCGCCGTCCTCGTCATGTCCGATACGAAGGCGAGCGAGCTCGGCCTCAAGCCACGCGCGAGGATCATCGTGTCGGCGACCGCGGCGAACGAGCCCGAGTACATGGGCGTCGCCCCGATCTGGGCGATCAAGAAGGTTCTCGAGCGCGCCGGGATGTCGATCGGGGACGTGGACACGGTCGAGCTGAACGAGGCGTTCGCGGCCCAGGTGATCCCGATCATGGCCGAGACGGGGATCCCGCTCGAGAAGCTGAACCCGCACGGCGGCGCGATCGCGCTGGGCCACCCGTTCGGCATGACCGGCGCGCGCATCATGGCCACGCTGCTGAACGGCCTCGAAACAGACGACAAGACGATCGGGCTCGAGACGATGTGCGTGGCCGGCGGCCAGGGCCAGGCCATGATCGTCGAGCGGCTGAACTAGAAGGGTATCGCCGCGCAACGAGCACCGCCCGGTGCTTGCGCAAAAGGCATCGCCGCGCACCGGGCACCGCCCGGTGCTTGCGCAAAAGGCATCGCTGCGCAACGAGCACCGCCCGATGCTTGCCGATCGAACGAACGTCGAGCCGCGAGAGGGTGAGGCCGCTAAGCGATCAGGACGATCTTGCCCAGCTTGCCACCGGCGGCGAAGCGGTCGTAGGCCTCCTCGGCCCGGTCGAGCTCGTAGGTCTCCGCCACGGGCACCGTAAGCGTCCCGTTCTTGAAGTTCGGAAGCACCTCTTTCTCGACAAGCCGCATCGCGGCGGCCTTCTGCTCGAGCGGGCGCGCCCGCAGCGTCGAGCCGTGGATCCGCGCGCGCTTCTGCATCACCATCACGAGGTTGATCTCAGCCTTAGGGCCGGTGCCGCCCACCCCGATCACCGCGATGCGCCCGCCCGTCGCGAGGGCGCTGAGGTTGCCGGCGAGGTTCGACGCGCCCACGAGCTCGAGCACCACGTCGAACGGCCCCTCGTCCTCGAAGCCCTCCGGGTCGATCGCGCGGGCTCCCAGCTCCTCCACCTGCGGCCGTAGCTCCTCCCGGCGCACCGTCGCGGTAACGCGCGCGCCGGCCGCGCGGCCGAGCTGGACGGCCGCGGTGCCGACGCCGCCGGCGGCGCCGTGTATGAGCAGGTGCTCCCCCGGGCGCAGCCCCGCCTGGCTGAAGAGGGCATCGTGCGCCGTGGTGAAGACCTCCGGGAGGCCGCCCGCGGCCGGCCAGTCGAGAGCGTCCGGGACCGGCATCGCGGCGCGCTCATGCACCAGCGCCCGCTCGGCCTGGCCGCCCCCGCCTACGACGGCCATCACCCGCTCGCCCTGCTTGAACCGGATGGCGCCGGGGCCGAGCGCCTCGACCTCCCCCGCAAGCTCGAGGCCGGGGATGTCGGGCGGCGCGCCCGGAGGTGCCGGATAGCCGCCCTGCCGCTGCAGCATGTCAGCGCCGTTCACGCCTGCGGCCCGGACGCGCACGAGGAGCTCGCCCTTGCCGGGCTCAGGATCGTCGCGCTGCTCGACGACCAGCTTTCCGTCCTGGATGGTTACGGCCCGCACGGGAGGGGAATCTACCCCTGCCTTGTCAAAGCTGTGTAAGGCGATGCCGTCGGATGCCGACATTAGGGTCGAGAGGTCGGCATGAGAGCTCCACGGCTCAGCTCGCTCGGCAGACGCCCGCCGCTATGGCGCGAGGCCCGCATCGGCCTCGAGGCGGCGGCCCTCCTCCGCGACCCGATCTTCCGCGGCGACGGCATGGCCGACGGCCGCGGCCGCCCGGTACTCCTGATCCCGGGCTTCCTTGCCGGCGACGGGTCGCTGTCGCCGATGGCCGGCTGGCTGAAGCGGGCCGGCTACAGGCCCAGCCGGGCGGGGATCGTCTCCAACGTGAACTGCGCGGGGGTCTTGATGCCGCGTCTCGAAAAGCGGCTCGAGCCCCTCATCGCGCGGCAGGGGCAGCGGGCGGCGATCGTGGGACAGAGCCGCGGCGGCACGCTCGCCAAGGTGCTGGCGCACCGGCGGCCGGACCTCGTCGCGGGCGTGGTGGCGCTCGGCTCGCCGCAGCTGAACCCGCTGGCGGTCCACCCGGTCGTGCGCCTGCACGTCGAGGCCGTGAGCCGGCTCGGCTCGCTCGGTGCGCCCGGGCTGCTCAAGCGCGCCTGCCTTGACGGCGACTGCTGCGCCTCGTTCTGGGAGGAGCTCGCCGAGCCGCTGCCGGGCGGCGTCCAGCTCGTCTCCGTGTATTCGAAGAGCGACGGGATCGTGGACTGGCGCTCGTGCCTCGACCCGGACGCAACCGAGCTGGTCGAGATCAACGCCTCACATTGCGGAATGGCCGTCTCGCTCTCCGCGTGGCGCGCGGTGGCCGACGCGCTCGAGAGCTTCCGCGAGACCGGGACGCGGCGGCGGCTCGCTGCCGGCGCGTCGCTGCACAGGTTCCCGCGGGCTGCGTAGCTAGCGAGCGGCCCTCCACGCGATCGCGCCGGTGTCGCACGAGCCGACCTGCGCGCCGTCGCTTCGCCGGTGGACCGTGCCGTGCAGCTCGAAGCTGCCGCGCGCGCCGCGGCGGCCAAAATGGCCGCGGAACTCCCAGCTGTAGCGCTCCACGACCTGATCGCCGTCGGGGTAGGTGAACGGCCGCGTGAAGTCGCCCGCCGCCCCGAAGCGGCCGCCGCGAATGCGGACTTTGTGCGCCACGACGTCGAGCGGGAGGCCGCGGCCACTCGGGCAGCCGACCCGAACCGTCATGCCGGCGCGGCGGACGAGCCGGCCGTCGCGCGCGACCCTCATCAGGAACGGCTCCTCCTGGCCGGTGATGCCGCGGGAGGTGCCCGGCTGGCGCACTGTCCGGCCCGTGCCTGCGTCTGGGGTGGGGCGCCTGGCCTGCCACGGGATGCGACCGGTGTCGCAGCGCGCCACCTCGGCGCCGGTGTGGGGGTCGGTGTACGTGCTCCGGACGCGCACCGCTCCGCGAGCGACTCCGCCCGCCAGGACCCGGGCCGAGAATGAGACCGTCCCTTGTGCCCGCAGGCCGCCCACCAGCGAAACTCCGGGCTCGATCTCGTCGCTGAAGCTGGTCGTGTCGCTGTAGGCCCCCGCCGCGGATAGCCGACCGTTGCGCACGTAGACGGTCTCGGTGAGCTTGTCGCCGAAACGAGGTGCGCACTTCGTGACCAGGGTTGCGTGGGCGCTGAGCCGCCCGCCGGGCGCGACCTGGAGCGACACGAACTGGAGGAAATCCCGAACGGCGCCGCCGCCGTAGAAACCGGACCGACCCGGGGCGAGCGCGGGGCTCGGCGCGGCCGAGACCGCGAGGAGCACGGCTGCGAGCGCGGCGCTCAGCCCGATGCGGCGCGTCGTGGACACGCCTTCATCACAGCAGGAGCACGGCCGCGCCGCGCAGGTTCCCGCCGCGGACGCGGTCGAGCGCGTCGTTCGCCTGCTCGAGCGGAAACGTCTCCACCTCCGCGCGCACCGGCACGCGCGGGGCCAGCTCGAGGAATTCCTCGGCGTCCGTGCGGGTCAGGTTCGCCACCGAGCGCAGCACGCGCTCACCCCAGAGGAGCTCGTACGGCATCGACGGGATGTCGCTCATGTGGATCCCGCCGCAAACGACCGTCCCGCCCTTCGCCACCGCTTTCAGCGCGGCAGGCACCAGCTCGCCGGCCGGCGCGAACACCAGGGCGGCGTCGAGCTCCTCGGGCGGCGGGCCGAGCGCATCGCCCGCCCACTCGGCACCCAGCTCGAGCGCGAACGCCTGCGCGGCGTCGTCGTCCGCGCGCGTGAACGCGAACACACGCCAGCCCTCGTGAAGCGCGACCTGGCAGACGATGTGCGCGGCGGCCCCGAAGCCGTAGATGCCGAGCCGCTCGCCCTCTCCTGCCAGCCGCAGCGTCCGGTACCCGATCAGCCCGGCGCACAGGAGCGGGGCCACCTTGAGGTCTTCGTACCCCTCGGGCAGCGGGAAGCAGAAGCGCTCGTCCGCGACCGTCCGCTCGGCATAGCCGCCGTCGATGTCGTAGCCGGTGAAGCGCGCGTGGTCGCAGAGGTTCTCGCGGGCGGAGCGGCAGTAGCGGCAGGTGCCGTCGGTCCAGCCGAGCCAGGGCAGGCCGATACGCTGACCGGGGCGGAAGCGCTCGCCGCCGCTCACCACGTGCGCGACGATCTGATGGCCCGGCACGAGCGGCAGCTTCGGCTCCGTGAGCTCGCCGTCAACGATGTGGAGGTCCGTGCGGCAGACACCGCAGGCCGCGACTTCGAGTAGGACCTGGCCCTGCACGGGCTCCGGCTCGGGCAACTCCTCGAGCCTAAGCGGCTCACGCGGATGCTCGAGCACCATCGCGCGCATGGACCTCACCCTAGCCCGCGGCGTAGGCTGGCCCGTGATGGCGGAGGACTACCGGCAGGCAAGCCTCGAGATCTGGGACAGGATGGCGGCCGGCTGGGAAAGCGACAGGCGCGGCGACTGGGAATCGTCGCGGGCGGTGGGGGAGTGGCTGGTCGACGCGCTGGACCCCCAGCCGGGCGAGACCGTCCTCGAGTTGGCAGCGGGAGTCGGCGACACCGGGATCGCCGCGGCCTCGAGGCTGGGCCCGTCCGGCAAGCTGATCTCGACCGACTTCTCTGAGCAGATGGTCGGTGCGGCTCGCCGCCGCGCGGAGGAGCTCGGCGCGTCGAACGTCGAGGTCCGGACAATGGACGCGGAGCGGATGGACCTGGACGACGACAGCATCGACGGGGTGGTCTGCCGCTGGGGCTACATGCTGATGGCCGATCCCGCGGCGGCGCTCGCCGAGACGCGGAGGGTCCTGCGCCCCGGCGGACGTGTCGCGTTCTCAGTCTGGGCTGACCCGGCGTCGAACCCGTGGGCGTCGGTGCCCGCGCAGGCGCTCGTCGACCACACTGGCTCGGACCCGCCCGACCCGGTCGCGCCGGGCATCTTCGCCATGGCGAGCGAGGACCGGACGCGCGAGCTCCTCAGCGGGGCGGGGTTCGAGCCGACACGAGTCGAGTACGTCGAGATGGAGTGGAGATTCGAAACGCCGGACGATCACTGGCACTACGTCATGGACCTGGCCGGGGCGCTCGCGATGGTGATCCGCTCGCTGCCGGAGAGCGACCAGGCGGAGATCCGCAGGCTGACCGAGGAGCGACTGGCGCCGCGGACGGGGGGACCCGGCTACGGCCTGCCCGGGCTGTGCCTGAACGTGCTGGCGGTGTGACGCCGCCGCTCGTGACCGCGGTATGGCTGCGCGGGCGGCTCGGCGAGCCGGCCGTCCGCGTGGTCGACTGCCGTTATCGGCTGGGCGAGCCAGACGCCGGCGAAGCGCTCTACCGCGAGGGCCACATCCCCGGTGCCGCGTTCCTCGACCTGGACCGGGACCTCGCAGCCCAGCCCGGCGAGCGAGGCCGGCACCCGCTGCCCGACGCTGAGAGCTTCGAGGCCGCAGTGCGGCGAGCCGGAATCGGCCGGGACACGCTCGTGGTCGCCTACGACGAGGCCGCCGAGGGAGGAGCCGCACGGCTCTGGTGGCTCCTGCGGCATTTCGGCCACGACAGCGTGACCGTGCTCGACGGCGGCCTGCGCGGGTGGCGCGACGAGGGCGGCGAGCTGGGCGCAGGCGACGAGAGGATCGAACCGGGCGACTTTCGCGCTGGCGAGCCGACCAGCGCGCCGGCGAGCGCCGACGAGCTCGCGCAGCCCACGGCGCCGGTCCTACTCGATGCCAGGGCCGCCGAGCGCTATCGCGGTGAGGTCGAGCCCATCGATCCGGTCGCCGGACGCATCCCGGGGGCGCTGCACATGCCGTGCGCGGAGCTGGCGCCGGGAGGACGCTTCCTCCCGCCAGACGAGCTCCGCGCTCGCTTCGAGGCCGCTGGGGTGACCACCGGCGACGAGGCGGTCGCCTATTGCGGCTCGGGGGTCACATCAACCGTGATCGTGCTGGCCGCGGAGGCCGCCGGAATCGGCCCAACCCGCCTCTACCCCGGCTCGTGGAGCGAATGGTGCGCCCGCGGCCTCCCGGTGGAGCGCGCCTAAAGCGCGAGGGGTCAGACCCCGTCCCCAATCCGGGTGAAGGGGTCAGACCCCGTCCCCGGTTCGGGTGAAGGGGTCAGACCCCTAGTCGTTTGCCCGCCAGTGGAGCGTTCGTTCGACGCTCAGCTTCAGCAGCGGGCCGGGCGGGGTTTGGCTCGCGTACTGCTCGTACTTCGCCGCCAGCGCGGCCACCGCCTCGGGTGAGGACTCGAGTGGTACCACCTCGACTCGTCCCAGCAGCTGGACCCACGCGAGGCGGGTCCAGTCGTCGTCGTAGAGGTCGACCACCAGCGCCGCGTCCGCTCGCCGCCGGAGGTGGCGGACGCGGGCGGGCTCGGGGGTCCGCTTCGGCTTCTGGTCGATGGCGCTCCAGACTGCGTCGCCCGCAACGGCGAACGTAACCGGCAGGACGCGCGGGCGGTCCTCCTCGTCGACATATGCGAGCCGCGCCACTCGCTCGGCTACCAGCAGCCCGCGGGCCCACTCGGGAAGCGTTTCTAGCCTCATCCGGGGATGAAGGTTGGCATCGCGCTCCCGACGGCGATTCCCGGCGTCGAGCGCCGGCAGGTGCTCGACTGGGCCCGAGACGCCGACGCGGCCGGCTTTTCCACGCTCGGCGCGCTCGACCGGCTGGTCTACCGAACTGGGAGCCCTCGTCGCGCTTAGTGCCGCTGGGGCCGTGACCGACCGGATCGGGCTGATGACAGACGTGCTCCTCCAGCCTACCGCCAGAACGCCGCGGTCGTCGCCAAGCAGGCCGCCACGATCCACGCACTGTCGGTGGGCCGGCTGACGCTCGGGGTCGGCCTCGGGTCGCGAGGACGACTACAGCGCGTCCGGCGTCCCGATGAGGGCCCGCGGCAGGCGCCAAGACGAGACGCTGGCCCAGATCAGGCGCGTCTGGGGCGGCGAGGAGGTCGGCTACGCCGGTGGCGTCGGGCCCGACGTGCGCGACCACCCGCCGCAGATCATCGTGGGCGGCACCGCGGACGAGGCCTTCCGCCGCGCAGCCGAATACGGCGACGGCTGGATGCTCGGCGGAGGTGCGCCAGAGCGCTTCCCTGAGCTCTCCGAGAAGCTCACCACGGCCTGGCGCAAGTGTGGCCGCGAGGGAGAGCCGCGCAGAACGGCCCTCACCTACTTCGCGCTCGGCCACGACCCCGAGGGCGATACCCGGCGCGCGATCGGCGAGTACTACTCGTCCTCGCCCGAATACGCCGCGACCATCATGGCGGTGACCGCCAAGGGGTGAGGGCGCCGTTCGGGAGCGGCTCGACTATTTCCGCGACGTCGGCGTCGACGAGGTCGTGATGTTCCGGGCGTCGCCGGACCCGCAGCAGGTGGAACTGCTCGCGCGCGTGGCGCTCTGAGCGCAAGCTTCCGTCCACCCCTCGCGCCACGATGGCGAAGAGATGCCCTCGAGCAAGCTCGTGATCGGTGCGGCCGCGGCGGGCGCCATCGGGGTGCGCGTCGCCCGGTCGCTGTACGGACGCTGGCGGGTCCTGCCGGCGGCCGATCGCGAGCGCCTCGCCGCCTTCGCCGAGGACGCGAAGGAGAAGGCCCTGTCGCTGCGCGGCTCGGGCGACCGCGCCCTGGCCGAGGCCGACCTGCGTGCGGCGACGGAGACGCTCGCGGCCGCGCTGGTCGAGACCGCCGAGTCCGACCCCGAGCTCGAGGCGGAGGAGGTGCAGCAGCTGCGCGACGACCTGCAGCGCGAGCTGGAGCGCCTGGCCACGGCCGACATTAAGGCTTCGCGAACCGGACAGGACCAAACGAGCCGTCCTAAGTAGGATCTGGGCCTCCCTCCCGGGTCCCGCCTCTTGAATTCTCCTGACTCCGCCCATCCCACGGGGCCGACCGCATTGAATAGCCGGAGCGCGGACAACGGCGCGGAGTCGGCACGGGGAGACCGGGCGGCCGCCGCGGAGCTCGCTTTCCACGAGACCACGAAGGTCTACCCGGGCCGGAAGACTCCCGCGGTGTCGGACCTCAGCCTCGAGGTTCCCGCAGGCGAGATCTGCGTCCTCATCGGCCCATCGGGCAGCGGCAAGACCACCGCGATGCAGATGGTGAACCGGCTGATCACGATGACCTCGGGCGACGTCACGATCGACGGGCGCAGCATCAACGGCCTGGACGAAACCGAGCTCCGGCGCGGGATCGGCTACGTCTTCCAGCAGATCGGGCTGTTCCCGCACATGACGGCGGAGGACAACATCGGCACCGTGCCGAAGCTTCTCGGCTGGTCCAAGCAGCGGATCCGCGCCCGGGCGCACGAGCTGCTCGAGCTGGTCGGCCTGGACCCCGACGATGACCTTCGTCGCTACCCGGGCGAGTTCTCCGGCGGCCAGCGCCAGCGCATAGGTGTGGCGCGCGCGATGGCGGCCGACCAGCCGCTGATGCTGATGGACGAGCCGTTCGGGGCGGTCGACCCGATCGCGCGCGACAGGCTGCAGGACGACTTCCTGCGCCTCCACCAGGAGGTGCCTAAGACGGTCGTCTTCGTAACCCACGACATCGACGAGGCGATCAAGATGGGCCACCGCATCGCGATCCTGCGCGACGGCGAGCTCGTGCAGTACGACACGCCGGACCGCATCCTTGCCGAACCCGCGAACGACTTCGTGGCCGACTTCGTGGGAGCGGACCGCGGATTGAAGCGGCTGGTGGTGTGGCGCCTCTGCGACCTCGAGCTCGACCCGGCGCCGGGCGCCGACGCCGGCGGCCTGACGGCGCCCGAGGACACGAGCCTGCGCGACGCACTCTCGCTGATGCTGGTCGAGGGCAAGGAGCGGCTCACCGTGCTCGACGCCGACGGTCGCCCGAAGGGCGCCGTCGCGCTCGAGTCCATCACCCGCCTGATCGGCCCCGAGGAGCGGACGGCCAGGACGTGATCTCGCTGATCGCACAGGCCCCGGTGATCCCGAAGTTCGAAAAGGCGAGTGAGTGCATTCGCCAGAACAAGCAGTTCTGCACGGACTGGTTCATTGACAACTTCGGCCACGTCTTCGCTCCGCGCCTTGTCGAGCACATCTGGCTCACCGGGATCGCGGTGGGGATCGGCTTCGTAATCGCGTTCACGGCCGCGCTCATCGCCTACAGCCAGGGCTGGTTCGAGACCCCGTTCGCGTTCGCCGCGGCGTTCCTGTACACGATCCCGAGCCTCGCGTTCTTCCAGCTGATGGTCCCGATCACCGGGCTGACGGTGACGAGCGCCGAGATCGCGCTGGTCTCCTACACCCTGCTGATCCTGTTCCGGAACACCCTGACGGGGCTGCGCGAGGTACCCGAGGACGCCCGGATGGCGGCGCGCGCGATGGGCCTAACGAAGGGCCAGATACTGCGCCGGGTGGAGCTGCCGCTGGCGCTGCCGGCGATCATGGCCGGCGTCCGGATCGCCACCGTGACTACGATCAGCCTCGCCACGGTCGCCGCGTTCATCGGCGTGGGGGGCCTGGGCCAGCCGATCTTCAACGCGATCCAGAGCGGCTTCAAGACCCAGTTCGTGGCTGCCGGACTGCTGGCCGTGGCGCTCGCGCTGGTCGCGGACGCCCTGCTCGTCCTCCTGCAACGGCTGCTGGCCCCGTGGATGCGAGCGCGGAGGGCATGAGGTGAAGACCTTCCGCGAGGCGATCGAGTTCCTCTTCGACAACTCGGCGCTGATCTGGGACAAGACGCTGGAGCACATCTGGCTGTCTGCCGCCGCGGTCGGAGTTGCGATGGCGATCGCCCTCCCGCTCGGGGTCTGGCTGGGACACCTGCACCGCGGCTCGTTCCTGGCGATCAACGTCTCGAACGTGGGCCGCGCGCTGCCCAGCCTCGCGGTGATCTCGATCGGCCTGGGCATTCTCGGCGTCGGCTTCCTGAACGTGATGGTGGCGCTCGTGATCCTGGCCGCGCCCGTCATGCTGACGAACGCCTACGTCGCGGTCGACCAAGTCGACCAGGACGCCGTGCGAGCAGCCCGAGCGATGGGCATGCGCTCGCTCCAGACGCTGCTCCGCGTGGAGCTTCCGCTCGCGCTGCCGCTCATCTTCGCCGGCATACGAACCGCCGCCGTCTACGTCGTGGCGACCGCGCCGCTCGCCGCACTGGCCGGCGGCGGGGGCCTCGGCGACATCATCGTGAACCAGCCGACCTACGGTGAGGAGGGCGTGGTGGCCGGATCGATCGCCATCGCGGCGCTCGCATTCGCCACCGAGGGGATCTTCGCCCTCCTGCAGTACCTCGTCACGCCACGCGCGCTACGCAAGCGCGGGAAGGAGCCTCTGCTCGAGCCAACCACCGGGACGGCTCCTGCCTGAGGGATTGAACCGGTGTCCAACGAAGGAGCCCAATGAAAAGACGCACGTTCCACCCCTCCCTGATGGTCCTGCTGCTCGCCCTGCTCGCGGTCTTCGCACTCGGGGCCTGCGGCGACGATGACGACGACGGCGGCTCGAGCGGCGGCGACCAGCAGCAGTCCGCGTCCGACCAGCCGGGCAAGGGCAAGCCGGCGGTCACGCTGGGCACGAAGGACTTCACCGAGGAGTTCGTGCTCGGCGAGCTCTACAAGCAGGCGCTCGAAGCCAAGGGCTACAAGGTCAACCTGAAGAAGAACATCGGCTCGACCGAGATCATCGACAAGGCGCTCACCAGCAAGAAGATCGACGGCTACCCGGAGTACCTCGGGGTTTCCGTGGCCGTCGTGGCCGGCAAGGACATCGTCCCCAAGAGCGACACGCAGACCTACGACCTCGCGAGGGACTTTTACGAGGGCCGCGGCCAGGTGATCAGCCAGCAGACGCCGTTCTTCGACGTCGACGCTATCGCCACGACGAAGGACTTCGCCGACAAGAACAGCCTCAAGACCGTCGCGGACCTGAAGAAGCTCGACAGCTTCACGGTCGGGGCACGGCCGGAGTTCAAGGACCGCTTCCAGGGCCTGAAGGGCATGCGTTCCGAGTACGGGCTGACGAATGCCCAGTTCAAGCAGCTCGCGCTCGGCATCCAGTACCAGGCGCTCGACTCGGGCGACGTTGACAGCGCGAACGTGTTCTCGACCGACGCCCAGCTGGCCAGCGGGAAGTACACGGTCCTGAAGGACCCGAAGGGCGTGTTCGGTTACCAGCACGTCGCGATGGTCATGAACAAGGACAAGAACGACGCCGTCGGGCCGGAGTTCTTCGCCACCATCGACGGCGTGTCGAAGCTGCTGACGAACGACGCGATGATCTCGATGAACAAGGCCGTCGCGATCGACAAGCAGGACGAGGCCGAAGTGGCCAAGAAGTTCCTGGAGGCGAACAACCTGCTCTGATCGGGTTAACGACAACGACGGGGTCTGACCCCCTCGGGGGTCAGACCCTCAGGCCGCTCAGGCCGGCGGCGGGCCGGTCGATGCGCGCGGAACGAGCCGCGGGGGGAACAGCTCGCGGCGCGGCTCGTCGGGGTGCTCGTCCTCCAGCGCGTCCAGCAGGAAACCGGTTGCCACCTGCGCGACCCGCTCCACGTCCCACGCCGACGACGTGAGGGGGGGCGCGAGCAGGCGCGACATCGGGTGCTCGCCGAAGCCTGCGACCGATACGTCGCCCGGAATGGCCAGGCCGAGCTCGGCGCAGGCGACGCAGACCCCGTAGGCGATCGAGTCGGACATGCAGAACATGGCGGTCGGCCGGTCGGCGGCCGACAGCACCTCCACAGCCAGGGGCCGCGAGCCGTTCAGCGAATAGGCGCACGGCACGATGCGGCAGTCCATCCCGAGCGCGGCGGCGACCTTTGCGACGGCCTGTTCGGCGGGGCGCCCGGGCGACGTCTCGACCGCCCACGACAGCACCGCCACTCGCGTGTGGCCGAGCGAGCTGAGGTGGCGCAGCGTGTCCTCCACTCCGCGGTCGTTGTCGAAGACGACCTCGCCAACCGCCATCACGCCGGGCAGGGCGTCGCCGATCGTGACGGTGGGCACCTCCTGCGCGATCGATTCCCAGCCGCCGCTGGAAGGCCCGACAGGCAGGACGATCAGGCCGTCCACCCGGTGATCGACGAGCCGCCCGGCCAGCTCCAGCTCGCGGGTCGGCTCGCCGTCCGCGTCCGCGACCAGCGTGCTGCGGTCGGCGTCGTGCAGCTCCCGCTCGACCGCCCGCACGAGCTCCTGGTTCCAGAAGTCGGCCAGGCTGCCGACCAGAAGTCCCACGACGGCTGTGGCGCCGCCGCGCAGGGCGCGGGCGATCGGGTCGGCCTCGTACCCGAGCTCCGCGGCCGCGGCCCGGACACGCTCCTCGGTCTCGGCTGAGACGTGCATGCCGCGCAGGGCGTAGCTGACCGCGGCCGTGGACAATCCTGTGTACTCGGCCAGCTCCCGGATCGTCGCGCGGCGCTTCTGTCGCTCCGGCACTGGGCGCCAGAGTACCCGACCGCCGAGCGGCGATCGCAACATGCGCGATTTTTCGCGCCACAGCTTGCATTCCGAGGTTCGCGGACGCATAATGGACGCACTACTTAAACGATTCACTGAAACCTTTCACAAGCGTTGCAAATCGACGTTCACCAGCACCTTTGGCCCGAGCCCTTGCTCGCGGAGCTGGCCCGGCGGGGCGGAGCGCCTCGCCTGCGGCGCGAGCGCGAGGGCTGGGTCGTCGAGGTCCCCGGCGAGCCCGACTCGGCGGTCGAGCTCGCCGACCACGATCCCGACCGCCGTGTGGACGTGCTCAGGGCCGACGGGCTCGATCGCGCCTATGTGGCGCTCTCGTGCCCGCTCGGCATCGAGGCGCTCCCGCCCGACGACGCGCGGCCGTTGCTCGATGCCTGGCACGAGGGCGCGGCGGCGCTGCCGGCCGAGTTCGGCGCCTGGGCGGCACCGTCTGTGAGCGAGCCTGACCCCGCCCACCTGGGCAGGTTGCTCGATCGCGGCTTCGTCGGGGCATGCCTGCCCGCCGAGGCGCTCGTGAGCGCGGCCGGGTTCGACCGCTGCGGCAGCCTGCTCGGGCTGCTTGAGGCGCGCGGCGCGCCGCTGCTCGTCCATCCGGGCCCCGGTCCCGACACGTTGCGTGCTCCGCCGGTCGGCGCGGCGACCGCGGGCGTCCCGTCATGGTGGCCGGCCGTCACCCGCTACGTGGCGGCGATGAACGCGGCCTGGCACGCGTTCGCACGGTTCGGCCGGCCCTCGCACCCGCAGCTCCGGGTCTGCTTCGCGATGCTCGCCGGTCTCGGACCGCTGCACCGCGAGCGGCTGCTTGCGCGCGGCGGGCGCCCGGCCGCGGATCCGGACGTCTTCCTCGACACCTCGTCGTACGGCCCCCGCGCGGTGGACGCGATCATCCGCGAGCTCGGCGTCGACGCGCTGGCGTACGGCTCGGACCGGCCGGTCACGCCCGGCCAAGAGTTGACGCTGGGAGAGGCAGTGCATCTCGCGCTCCGCGCTCGCAACCCCGCCCGGCTGCTTTCGCTCGCGGAGGTGACGGCGTGAACGCGCAGGCGAGGTTCGACCACGACCTCGACCTGCCCGCGCTTCGCCGGCTCGTCTCCCGGATCGCCGCCGATCCGGCGTCGTGGCGCCAGCTCGTGAACCTCGACGCCGAGCACCGCCACTTCGCGCAGCTGTGGCGCGACGACCATGTGGACGTGTGGGTCATCTCCTGGATGAACGGCCACGACACCGGCTTCCACGACCACGACCTCTCGAGTGGGGCGGTGGCGATCGTGGAGGGCGAGTTGGTCGAGGAGCGGCTGGCAATTGGCGGCCCGCCCTGCCGGCACCGCTACGGCGCCGGCACGAGCTTCGGCTTCGACGCCTCGCACGTCCACCGCATGCATCAGGCGGGTGGCCGCCCGACGATCTCGATCCACGCCTACTCGCCGCCCCTGTGGCGGATGGGCGCCTACGTCATCGAGGCGGACGGCGCCCTCCGGCGGACTTCGATCTCGTACGCAGAGGAGCTGCGACCCGCCGGCACCGAAGCCGCGTAGCAGGGTCCTGGTAGAACGCCGATGTGCGCGAGAGCTCGTTCCCGATCGGTGCCGCCGCCACCCTCGAGGAGCTCGAGCGCGATCCGCACCCGCTGCTCGCGCAGCTGAGGGACCGCGAGCCGGTGTCGTGGCTGCCCGCCCTGGACGGCTGGCTGATCACGAGGCGCGACCTCGCGCTCGAGGCGATGCGGGACGCGGAGACGTTCACCGTCGACGACGCGCGCTTCTCGACGGGCCGGGTGGTGGGCCCGAGCATGCTCACGCTCGACGGCGCCGATCACGCCCGCCACCGGAACCCCTTCGCGCGGCCGTTCCGGCTCGCCGCTGTGCGAGAGCGCTTCACTGACTTGGTCCAGGCGGAGACCGAGCGGCTGATCGACGCACTTGAGCCGGCAGGCCGGGCGGAGCTGCGCCGCGGCCTCGCCGGCCCGCTCGCGGCGAGCGTCGTGACCTTCGCCCTCGGCCTCGGCGACACGGACACGAAGGCAGTGCTGGGCTGGTACGACGGCATCGTCGCCGCCGTCACCGAGGTGACCGCCGGCAATCCGGTGACACCGGCCGGGAGGGAGGCCTTCGCCGCGCTGCGCGCCAGCGTGGAGCCGGCACTCGACCGCGACGCGAGCTCGTCGCTGGTCGCCGCCGCCGCGAGCGAGGCCACCGGGCTCACCCGCGACGAGGTCGTGTCGAACGTCGCCGTGCTGATGTTCGGCGGCATCGAGACGACCGAGGGGATGATCGCGAACGCGATCCTGCATTTACTCGGCCATTCCGAGCAGCGCGCGCTCGTCGAGGAGGATCGCGGGCTGCTGGCGAACGCCATCGAGGAGTCGCTCCGGCTGGAGCCGGCGGCTGCTGTGATCGACCGCTATGCGACCAGCGATGTGAGCTTCGGCGGCGCCTCCATCCGCCGTGGCGAGCTCGTGACCATCTCCATCGCGGGCGCCAACCGCGACCCGACCGTCTTCCCGCAGCCCGATCGCTTCGATGTCCAGCGCGACAACGCGCGTCTCCAGATCGCGTTCGCCCACGGACCGCACGTCTGCATCGGGATGCATCTGGCTCGCCTGGAGGCCCACACAGCGGTCGGGCGACTTCTCGATCGCCTGCCCGGGCTGCGGCTGGACCCCGCGCGCCCATCGGCTCCCCGCGGGCTGGTGTTCCGAAAGCCGCCCACGCTCCACGTGACGTGGGATTAGTCTCGGCCTGGTGTCCGAGCAGCTGCGCCTGATCCCCCATCCGTTTCACAACGGACTGGAGGGCGTGGACATGGGCGCCGGCCCCGCGCACCTGCTCGCCGACCCCGAGATTCCCGCGGGGCTGCGTAGGCAGGGGTGGGTGGTTCGAAGCGAGACCGTCGAGACGCCCGACGCGGGCGCCCCCGAGATCGTCCGCATCGCCGAGGCTGATCGCGGGCTCGCCCGTCTGGTACGCGCCGCCGTGGCCGACGGCGCCTTCCCGCTCGTGCTCGCGGGCAACTGCAACAGCTGCCTGGGCACGGTTGCCGGGCTCGGCCCGGGAGCCGCGCCGCTCGGCGTGGTGTGGTTCGACGCGCACGCGGACTTCGACACGCCCGACCGAAGCATGGGGTTCTTCGACGGAATGGGGCTCGCGATCCTCACCGGTAACGGCTGGGACCTGCTCCGCGGGACGATCGACGGCCTCGACCCCGTCGAGGAGCGGGACGTCGTCCTCGCCGGGGTCCGTGACCTCGAGGAGCACCAGCGCGCGCCGCTGGAGGCGTCGGCACTGCGGGTGGTGCCGGGACGGGCGGCCGCCGGCCCGGCCTACGGGGCCGCACTCGAGGCCCTGAGCGCACGGGTCGCGCGCGCATACCTACATGTGGACCTCGACGTCCTCGACCCCTCGGAGGGCCGGGCGAACCGCTTTGCCGCGGACGGCGGGCTAACCGTGCCGGAGCTGGAACTGGCGATCGAGCTCGCCTTCGACCGGCTTCCCGTGTGCGCCGCGGCGATCACCGCATACGACCCCAGCCTCGACGCCGACGGCCGGATGGCGCGCGCCGCCACGAGCGTCATCCACACGATCGGGCGCCAGGCACTCCGGCGGTGAGCCCGCGCCGCGACAGCGTGATCCTCGACGGGCGCGGCCTCACGCCGGCGGCCGTGGACGCGGTGGCTCGCGGTGGTGTGACGGTGACGCTCGAGGACGAGGCGAGGGGACGCAACGCGGCGGCCACGAACGCGGTCACGGATCTGCTGGAGCAGGGTGAGCCCATCTACGGCGTGACGACCGGCGTGGGCGGATTCCGTTCGCGCGCCGTCCCTGCGGAGGAGCGGCCCGGACAGCAGCTGCGCCTGTTGCGGAGCCACGCCTGCGGCGCGGGGCGCGTGCTCCCTCCCGAGCAGGTTCGCGCCGCGCTGGTCGTGCGCGCAAACCAGCTCGGCGCCGGCGGCGCGGGGGTGTCGGATGAGCTGCTCCGAGCGCTCGTCGACGCACTCAACGCCGGCTTCGTCCCCGTAGCGCACGAGCTCGGCTCGCTCGGGACGGGGGACATCACGGCCCTGGCGGAGATCGGCCTGGCGCTCCTCGGAGAGGGCCGGGCGTGGCGCGGTGACGCGCTGGTGAGCGCGGGGACGGCCCTGGCGGAGGCGCGCCTCGCCCCACTCGCGCTCGGGCCGCGCGACGGGATCGCGTTAATGAGCAGCGGTGCGGTGACGATCGGCCACGCCGCGCTCGTGGCGACGCGGGCGGATCGCCTGCTCGAGGCGGGGCTGCGGGTGGCGGCGCTCTCCTTCATGGCGGCCGACGCCGACCCGGTCGTGCTGGACGCACGCGTGCACGCCGCGCGGCCCCATCCGGGCCAGGTGGAGTTCGCCGCCCGACTCCGCGAGCAACTTGCGACCGAGTCGGCGGCGACGGCCCGTGAGCCGGGCACGCCCATCCACGACCCCTACCCCTTCCGCGCGCTTCCGCAGGTCGAGGGCGTCACGCTCGACGCTCTGAGCGCGCTCGACGGCGTTCTCTCGGTCGAGCTGAACGCCGCCGCCGAGAACGCGCTAGTCGATCCGGCGGCAGCCGCGGCACTGCCGACGGCGAACTTCCACACCGGATCGCTCGCAGTCGCATTGGATCGGCTCCGTGCCGCGCTCGCTCAGTCCTGCTCGCTGGGCGCCGCGAGGGTGAGCGCCATGCTCGATCCCGGCCTGATGGGCCTCCCGGCGGCGCTGTCCACGAACCCCGGGCCCAGCTCCGGGGCGATGATCGTCGAGTACACGGCGCACGCGGCCGCGGCCGACGTACGAGCGCGAGCCGCGCCGGTGTCGACTCAGACCACGACCGTGGGCGGCGGCGTCGAGTCGCACGCCTCGTTCGCTCCCCATGCCGCACGCATGGCGGAGGAGGCGCTCGACTCGGCGGCCGTCGTGGTCGCCACGGAGCTCGTGATCGCGGTGAGAGCGCTCCGCATGCGCGGACAAGACCCCTCGGGATCGCCGGCCGCGGAGCTGTTCGCGGCGGCCGCCGCACGCCTGGACGCCGACCTGAGCGATCGGGCGCTGGCCGCGGATATCGAGGCGGCGCGGCTGCTCGTTATCGAGGAGAGCCCAGCCGCTTGACGGGCCGCAGCCTGGCCGCCATCCAGCGGTCGAGCCGGCGCATGTCGTTCTTCCCGGCGGTCAGGCTGTAGCCGATGAGCGCGACGATGAAGATCGTGTATCCGCTGACGGCTCCGGTGGAGACGAAGTCCCAGATGCCGAGGGCGAGGATCCCGGCCGTGTCGAGCACCACGCCGATCACGAAGACCCGCGTGACCCGCTCCATGCCATAGCGGTAGCGGAGCACGAGAAAAGCGGCGAGCATCGCCCAGAAGGCGAGCTCGAGCCCGATCGCAAGTAGCCACTTGATCTCCATGGGGTTTATTTATATCAAGCGTTTGATATAGAATCTAGGAGAGATGCCGAAGGTCGTCGATCATGAGGAGCGCAGGGCGGACCTGGCGGCCGCTGTCTGGCGGCTGGCCTCGCGCAAGGGGCTCGAGGCGGTCACCGTGCGCAGGGTCGCCGAGGAGGCGGGCTGGTCCACCGGGGCGCTCGTTCACTA
>JBKPME010000024.1:0-19853 GCA_046731915.1 Actinomycetota bacterium | reverse complement strand
CTGCAGCACGGAGTCGTGCAGGTGAGCGGCCACCTCGGCTCGCTCCTGGGAGCGGATTCGCTCGGCGCGCTCCTGGGTGAGCGAGCGCACGAGCCGCACGATCCACGGCGCGAGGATCACCCCGAGCACGACGACGGCGGCGATCACCGCGAGCAGGACGTCGCGCGCCGCGCCGAGCGCGCCCGTGGCCTGAAGGAAGACGATCCCGGCCGCGATGACGAGGGCGATTCCAAGGCCCGTCCGTGAGATGGCCACGGCCGCACGCCGGCCCTCGGTGCTCACGATCTCCCGCGGCGTCTTCTCGGTGGGCGCGGGCGGGTGCCGCTCGTGCTCGCCCATCGACTGGCGCCAGATGAGCGCGCCGCCGCCGGCGATGAGCACCAGTGGCCACACGACCGCGTCGGAGAACCAGATGCCGAGCGCGCGGAAGGTCAGCAGCACCGCCAGCAGCAGGAAGGCGGTGCCGAGCGCGACCTCCACTGCCGCGCGGCCGGTTCGGATCCGCACCCGAGCGGGGCGCGAGTCACCGGCCGGAATCACGAGCCAGCCGAGTGCGTAGGCCGCGATCCCGACGCCTCCCGCGGCCGTGGCCACCACGAACGCGAGCCGCACCAGCGAGACATCCACGCCGAAGCGTCGCGCGATGCCGGCTGCGACGCCGCCGATCCAGCCCTCGTCGCGATCCCGGCGGAGGACGCCCGTTGAAGCGTCGGAGATGGTCACACCGAGATCATCGCGGGCGCGTCATGCCGGACGCCACCAGGATCGCCCCGATGGCGGCGCACGCCAGCGGCACGAACGCGCCGAGCCTGAGATCGATCGCGTCCGTGGCGTCGAGCAGCAGCACCATTCCGAGCGCGAGCACGCATCCGCCGGCCACGAGCGATGTGACATCAGGCCGCACAGGCCACGTTCCTGCCCAGGTCGGTGGAGGTGGGCGGGCCGAAGTCGGAGCGGCCGCGGTCGAGGTCCAGATCCGTTTCGGAATGGCCGATCCGGAGCGACCCGACGCCCAGGTCGGCCTTCACGAGCAGCCGCGTGACGCGGGGCGCCGCATCGGGGAGATTCTCGTAGTCCACATCGATCCCGTCGTTGGTCCGCTGGAACGTGTGGATCTCGCCGACGCGCACATGCGCGTCGGTCGCCACGCAGACGTCGCGGGGGACGATCACGCGCGCATCGCCCACGCCGACGTCGATCTCGAGCGGGACGTCGCCGGGTGGCAGATCGGTCTGGCGCAGGTCCACGATCAGCTGGCCCATCCCGAGCTCGTACTTGTCCTGCAGGTCGAGCGCAGTAGCTGGACGGTAGTCGCGCTCGCCCACGCCGCCGTCGAGGTCGATGCCCGCGGCCGAGACGGTGCCCGCGGACAGCGCCAGGGCCACGGCGGGAAGCACTAGCCAGCGCACCGGCCGGACGAACGCACCGCCGATGATCGCCGCGCCGGCGACGATCACCACGATCGCCACGACCGTCTCACCGCCGGCCGCCGCAGCCCAGGCGCCGCCGATCGCGATCAGTCCGCAGAGGAGGAGGATGCCGATGCCGAGGGCCGCGCGCTTCGCGACATCGCCGGCGTCGCCGGACGGTCCTTCGCCTGAGACGAACCACCAAACAAGGACCCCAACGGCCACAAGAATGGCGAAGGGGATGAGGAGCCCGGCGATGACGAGTCCACCCCCGAGAAGAAAGGGCCATGTGACGAGCAGCAGGACGATCACGCCACCGATGACGAGCCAGCGGTTGCGCCCGGCGGGAGCGCCTTCGGCCGCATTCGGGCTGTCCTCGCTCGGAACGAGCAGCAGCGCGGCCAGGTACGCGAGCAGCCCCGCCCCGCCCACGAAGGCGAGCACCACCGCGCCGATCCGGAAGATGATCGGGTCAGCGTTGAAGTAGCGGCCGAGCCCGGCGCAGACGCCGCCGATGACACGCCCCGAGCGCGGGCGGACAAGGCGCCGCGGCTCGGGCGCCTCGGGCGGAAGTTGCTGGGTCGTCGTCTCGTTCATGGCCCTGAGATTGCCTTCGCAGAGCGGTTTCGCCCATTGGGAATCGTCCCTAGGGGAAGTCACGGAGGCGCTCCACCGCTACCCTTTCAGGAGTTGCAACGGGGGCGAACCAGCTTCGACGTGGGGCTGCTCGTTCCGGTGTAGCGAGTCGAGGACTCCGGGTTGGCCTCGTTAAAAAGTCCCGGAAACCAATAAGTGCGGACTCTCATCGAGTTCAGGCTCTCGCCGCCTAATTAGGCCGTGAGCAGTCGCCCCGGAAGCGCCCGCGGTCCGGCAAGCGGCTTCAGATAGCGGGCTCACCGTGACGGCCGGACCCTCAGCCGTCACGGGACAGCTTCGAGGGTGTGGCGCCGGCAACGTACCCCGCGGACCGACCGAACCGGTGGCCGAGATCAGACTCCGCAGGGAACGCTCGTAGCAAGCATCGGAATGGTGTTCCGCGGACGCCGGGGCAGTGCCGGCCGCCTCCACCTCACAAGGGTCAGACCCCGGCAGGGGTCTGACCCCAGGTGACGCTCAGGCCGCTTCCGACGTGTAGGCCGGCTCGCCGCTCGGGCCGCGGTCGTGTGCGGCCTCGCCGGCGACCATCGGCTTCTCGGAGTGCATCACGGTCACCGCCACCAATATCGCGACGACTGCCAGTGCCGCTCCGATCAGGTAGGCGACGTGGAAGCCGCCGGTGAGCGCGGCCGCGGTCGACTCGCCGTCCTCCAGCAGGGCCTGCGTGCGCTCGGTCGAGATCGTCGCCAGCAGGGCGAGGCCGATCGCGCCGCCGACCTGGCCGGTGGTGTTCACGAGGCCGGAGGCGAGCCCGGCGTCGCTCGGCGTGGCGCCCGACATGGCGAGCATCATCAGCGCGGGGAAGGCCACGCCTGCGCCGGCACCGAAGATGATCATCGTCGGGAACACGTCGATCAGGTAGTTGCCATCCACCGGCGCGCGCGCGAAGAGCAGCATCGCGACCAGCAGCAGGCTGAGGCCCGCGATCAGCACGTTACGCGGGCCGAAGCGCATGTTCAGCTTGTCCGTGAAGCCCAGCGAGAGCACGCCCATCAGTAGCGAGCCGGGGAAGAAGGCCAGACCAACCTCGAGCGGCTCGTAGCCGAGCACCAGCTGCAAGTAGAGCGCGCCGAGGAAGAACAGCCCGAACATGCCGACGACGAGCAGCGCCATCACCACGTTCGCGCCCGACACGTTGCGCGACTTGAACAGCCGCAAAGGCATGAGCGGCTTGGGGATGCGCGCCTGGCGCAGCACGAACGCGGCAACGAGTGCGATCGAGATCGCCGCGAGGACCAGCGTCTCGGCCGACGTCCACCCGTTCTCCTCGACCCCGAGGATGGTGTAGACGGCAAGCATCAGGCCGGCGGTCACGAGCAGCGCGCCCGGCACATCAGCCCCCTCGGAGATCCCGATGCCGGGCCGGCTCGCTACGAGCCGCACCGAGAGCACGGCGGTCGCGATGCCGATCGGGACGTTCACGAAAAAGATCCAGTGCCAGTTGATCAGGTCCGTGAGCACGCCTCCCGCCAGGAGGCCGATCGAGCCGCCCGCCGAGGCCACGAATCCGTAGACGCCGATCGCCTTCGCCTGCTCACGCGGCTCGGGGAACATCGTGACGATCATCCCGAGTGTCACCGCGGACGCGAGCGCGCCGCCCGCGCCCTGGATGAAGCGGGACGCGATCAGCATCTCCTGGCTCTGCGAGAGCGCGCATAGGAGCGAGGCGCCGGTGAAGACCGCCAGTCCCGCGAGGAAGACGCGCCGGTGCCCGATCAGGTCGCCGATGCGCCCGGACAGGAGCAGCAGGCCGCCGAACGCGATCAGGTAGGCGTTAACGACCCAGGCGAGGTTGTTCTGGGTGAAGTCGAGGTCGCTCTTGATCGAGGGCAGCGCGACGTTCACGACGGTTGCGTCGAGCACGATCATCAGAACGCCCGCACAGAGGACGTAGAGGGCAATCCAGCGGTTTTCGCTCGTGGTTCCGTTACTCATGTAGGTAAAGACCCGTCTGGCCGAAAGAACTCATCGGCCTACGTTACGCAAGCTGTTCGAGACGTCCCGCGAGCCGCTCCATGCCGCGCTCTCGGGCCGCTTTCGCCGCGCCCAGATAGTCGGTCGGAGTGTCCGGCGGGCGCTCCACGTCGATGTTCTGGAGCGTCGCTATCTCCTTGAATGCGCGCAGTTCGTCCCCCTGCGTGCAGAGCGCAGCGCGCACCGCCTTCTTTGTCTCCCGTATGCCGTGGGCCAGCGCCTCCTCGAGCGAGCCGTGGCGCTGGAGCAGCTCTGCGGCCGTCTTCTCGCCGATGCCCTTGGCGCCGGGGATGCCGTCTGAGGGGTCGCCGCGCAGGGCGATGAAGTCGGGCACCAGCTCGGGCGACACGCCGTAGCGGCGGCGCACCTCGTCGGCGTCCACGAGCTCGGCGCCCTGCTTCCCGCCGGTTCGCACGTAGAGGATCTGAACCTGGTCGCCGGCGCACTGGAACATGTCGCGGTCGCCCGTCATGACGAGCGTGCGCCCGCCGGCCTCGGTCTCGCGGGCGGCGTACGAGCCGAGCAGGTCGTCTGCCTCGAACGAGTCGCTGTCAGCCACGATCCACCCGAAGGCCTCGAAGAAGAGGCGCGCGTCCGCGAACTGCGGGGCCAGGTCATCCGGCACGTCTGGCCGCTCCGCGTGGTAGCCGTCGAAGAGCTCGACGCGATAGTCGGCCGCGTCCGGTCCGAAGCAGAGCACCACCGCGCGCGGCTCGTGCTGCTCGATCTCACGCAGGATCAGGTTCGCGGTGCCGAGCAGCGCGTTGATCGGCCGCCCGTCCGCGCCCCTGATCGTGTCGGGCAGCGCGTAGAACGCGCGAAACAGCATCGAGGGAGCATCGACTACGAGTAGGGGTTCCGCCACGCGGGCAAACCTAGCCTGTGGCCGCGCCGGAACCCAACGACGCGAGGCCGTTCCTTCCCGAACGCCGCTCCCTGAAGGCGCTCCGCGAGGCCGCGACGGGTTGCCGTGGCTGCCATCTCTGGCGCGGCGCCACCCAGACGGTCTTCGGCGAGGGACGCAAGGCGTCGCGGCTCATGCTCGTCGGCGAGCAGCCCGGGGACAGGGAGGACCGCATGGGCAAGCCCTTCGTCGGCCCCGCGAGCCGCGAGCTCGACCGCGGCCTCGAGGCCGCCGGCATCGAACGCGCAGAGGCCTACCTCACGAACGTCGTCAAGCACTTCAAGTTCGAGGAACGAGGGCGGCGGCGCATCCACCAGACGCCGAAGCGCTTCGAGGTCGACGCGTGCAGGCCGTGGCTCGACGAGGAGCTGCGCGTCATCCAGCCGGAGGCACTTGTCCTGCTCGGGGCGACGGCAGCGAAGACGCTGCTCGGCAGCTCGTTCCGGGTCACCCAGCGCCGCGGCGAGCTGCTCGACTCCGACCTCGCTCCGATCGTGTCCGCGACGATCCATCCCTCGTCGATCCTGCGCCAGCCCGACGAGGACAGCCGCGTGGAGGAGCGCGACGCGTTCGCCGCGGACCTGCGCGTCGTTGTCAGGGCCCTCTCGGAGCTGTAACCGCTCATAGCCGGCGGTGTTATTAACCATCGGTCAACAAGGAGATTGAGATGTCCGACGCACCGCGCGACAAGCAGTTCATCCTCGCCGTTCCCGAGGCCCGCATCCTCGAGTGGATCGCCCGCCGGCTGCCGGCCGCCATCAAGCCGGACCACCTGACAGCGCTGGGCGTCCTGGCGGCGATCGGCATCGCCGCCGCCTACGTTCTCTCGAATGGGGACAGCGCATGGCTGTGGGCCGCGAGCGGGCTGCTCGTGCTGCACTGGCTCGGCGACTCCCTCGATGGAACGCTCGCGCGCGTGCGAAGGAGCGAGCGACCGCGCTACGGCTACTACCTCGACCACCTCGTCGACGCCTTCGCGACGGCCGCCATCGGGATCGGGCTCGGCCTGTCGCCGTACATGCTGGTCGCGGTGGGCCTGGCGATCGTCGTCGTCTACCTGATCCTGTCGATCAACACCTACCTCGAAACCCACGCGTTCGGAGTATTCACGCTCGGCTACGGCCGCTTTGGCCCGACCGAGGCCCGGCTCGCCCTGATCGGCGTGAACACGCTGCTGGCCCTCGGCCTCGTGGGCGCAGGGCTGCTCGACGTGGCCGGGATCGCCCTCGCGGCCGCGATGCTCCTGGCGCTGATCGGCCGCGCGGGGCGAAACCTACGGCGCCTCTCGGAGCTCGAGCCCGCGTCCTAGCCCGGAGGGGCCGGCCCCATTCCGGCTTGAAGGGCCCAAGCGCTGAAGGCAGCGGGTTAGGCGTTGTTCCTTTCCATCTCGCAAGGAAAAACGCCTTACCCCAGCAGTTACGGATTGGTCACACCTTCAATGCCGTCGTTCGGCTCCGGCCATCGACCTGATCGCCGACCCCGGGCGCCTGCGCCGCCTCGACCTGGTGATTCCCGGCTGGAGCCGGCTTAGCCCGCGCGCAGGGCGCGCGAGCGGTCCGCGACCGGCTGGAGGAAGTCCGGGAGCGGGCGCACGAGTCCACGACCGGTCTCGCGCTCCCAAATCTGCTCGAGCTGGGCGAGGTGCTCGTCCATGACCTCGTCGATCAGCGGGAAGTCGGCCGCGCGGATCGCGGCGAGCGTGCGCTCGTGGATCGAGATCACCCAGTCCGGGACGAGCGGCGCATGCACCGCCATGTCGCGCGCTATTTCGAGCCGGCGGAACAGGCTTCGCATCAGCTGCACGACCGTCGAGTTGCGGGTGGCGCGCGCCATCGCCAGGTGAAACTTCAGGTCGAGCTGAAGGAAGAGGTCCTCGTGTTTCAGGAAGTCGTCCTCGGCGGCAAGCGTGCGCTTGCGCTCGATCAGCGTGGCCATCGCGGCGAAGTCCTCCTCGCTCGCGTGCACGGCGGCCAGCTGGGCCACGCGCGGCTCGAGCAGGCGTCGCGCCTCGAGCACGCCCGCCACTTCGCTCACGCGGATCGCCTGGCGGCTGCGCAGGAGGTCACGGGGGATCAGCTCGGAGGCGACGAAGATGCCGCCGGACTGGCCGCGGCGCACCTCCAGCACGCCGGCCTCGGTGAGCGTCTTGACGGCCTCGCGAAGCGTCGGGCGGCTGATCCGCATCAGCGCCGCGAGCTCGCGCTCGGACGGCAGGCGGTCGCCGACGTGCAGGTCGCCGGACTTGATCCGCTCCGCGATCTGATCGACGGCCTCCTCGAAGGTGCGGCGTGACGAGACGGGCTCGAACGAGCTCTCCAAACCGATTTCAGAATACCTCGCGGCGTCCGTAGCCCGGCGCGGGATCGCGGCGTCGGCTGGGCTAGCGCTGCGCACGTGCGGCCTCGACTCGCTCGAGGGCCTGCCGCTCGGCAACCTCGATCGGGGGCACGCCGTCCGCCTCGGAGACCTCGAGCGCGGAGTCAAGCCGCTCCATCGCGCCCGCGATCAGGTCCGCCTCGGACGCTCCGTGCGAGCCGTACCACTCCATGGACACGTGGATCAGCCCGCCGCAGTTGGCGAGGAAGTCGGGCACATAGACGATCTCCCGCTCCATGAGCGCGCGCGCCACGGAACGGTCGGTCAGCGGGTTGTTGGCGGCGCCGGCCACCACGCGGCAGTCGACCGAGCGCGCCAGCGCCTCGTCGATCAGCCCGCCGGCGGCGCAGGGCGCGAGCACGTCGAGCTCGGTGGCCAGGATCGCCTCCGCGGACGGCGCTACCGAGATGCCGTGATCCTCGGCGAGGCAGTGGCAGCGCTCCATCTCGAGGTCGCAGCCGATCACGTGCGCGCCGGAGGCGGCGAGCTTGCCCGCCAAGGCGGAGCCGACCTTGCCGAGGCCGACCACTCCGACGCGGCGCCCCTCGAAGTCGCCCGAGCCGGTGGCGGCGACGAGCCCGCGGCGCATCGCCTGGAAGACGGTCTCGGCCGTCACGGGGGAGGGGTCGCCGCCGCCGCCGTTCGCCTCCGACTGGCCGACCACGTAGCGCGTGAAGCGCGCCATGTGGTCCATGTCCGCCGTCGTGGTGCCGATGTCCTCCGCCGTGATGTACGCGCCCTCGAGGCCGTCGACCACGCGCGCTGCCGCCTCGAGCCGGGCGCTGCGCCTGTGGCTGAGGCCGTCATCGATCATCACGGCCTTGCCGCCGCCGAGGTCGAGGCCGGCGGCGGACGCCTTCAGCGTCATCGTGCGCGCCAGGCACATCACGTCCTCGAGCGCCTCCCGGAGCCCGCCCGGGTAGCGCTTCAGGCGCATTCCTCCCAGCGCCGGGCCGAGCACGGTCGAATGCACCGCCACGATGAACCGGAGCCCCGTTTCCCTGTCCTGGCGGACGACGATCTGCTCATGATCGTCGTCGGCTAACGGGAGGCTGATGCGCGGTTCGTGGCGTGTAGCAATGGTCATTGTGCTTGACCTTATACCCCTCAGGTCGGCTAGTGATGCTGACGAAGTTTTTCCTTCCGTCTGGCCACCAATGGTAAGGTACGTTTCCCAATCGAGGGCGGAGGGAAGGGTAGAGCTGGGATGTCGATCGCTGTTCGGAAGCGTGGCAGGGAGGATCGGAACGCCTCTGGCGGGCAGCGCTTCCGCCGCGCGGGCGACGACGGCGGGCGCCGCCGCGGGCGGCTTCGCGACATCTCCCTCGACGACAAGTACCTCCTCGAGGAGGGCCGTGTCCTCCTGACGGGCCTCCAGGGCCTTGTCCGCCTGCCGCTCGACCAGCACCGCGCCGACCTCCGCCGCGGGCTGATGACCGGCACGATGATCTCCGGCTACCAGGGCTCCCCGCTGGGCGGCCTCGACAAGGAGCTCGCCCGCAACCGCGAGCTCGTCGAGGGTCACCACGTTCGCCACGTGCCCGGCCTCAACGAGGAGCTCGGCGCGACGTCCGCCTGGGGTAGCCAGCTCGCCGGACAGCTCCCCGGCTCGAAGTACGACGGCGTGCTGGCCATGTGGTACGGCAAGGCGCCCGGGCTCGACCGCGCCGCCGACTCGCTCCGCCATGGCAACTTCGTCGGCGTTTCGCGCACGGGCGGAGCGCTGGCCGTCGTGGGCGACGACCCCGGCTGCAAGTCGTCCACGATCCCGAGCGCATCGGAGTCCTTCTTCGCCAGCCTCCAGATGCCGGTCTTCTATCCCGGCAACGTCCAGGAGGTGCTCGACCTCGGCCTGCACGCATACGCGAGCTCCCGCGCCTCTGGGCTCTGGGCCGGCTTCAAGATCGTCACAAGCGTGGCCGATGCGATCGGCACCGCCGCGGTGGCACCCGATCGCGTCATGCCGGTCATCCCGACGGTCGAGTGGGACGGCAGGCCGTACGAGCACGAGCCGAACGGCAATCTGCTCGCTCCGGCCTCGCTCGACATGGAGCGCACGCTGTTCGGCCCGCGCACCGAGCTCGCGCTCGCCTACGCCCGCGAGAACGGCTTGAACCGGATCGAGGGCGCGCGCGAGGCGTGGCTCGGCATCGTCGCCGCCGGCAAGCCCTACTACGACCTCATGCACGCGCTGCGCGCGCTCGGCCTCGACGGCTCCGGCCTCGAGCGCGCCGGCATCCGCGTCCTGAAGCTCGGGATGATCTGGCCGCTCGAGCACGAGATCGCGCGCGAGTTCGCGCAGGGCCTCGACGAAATCGTCGTGGCCGAGGAGAAGGGCCCCTTCCTCGAGACCCTGCTGAAGGAAGCGCTCTACGGGACCGCGAACGCGCCACGCATTCTCGGCAAGCGCGATGAGCGCGGCGAGCCGCTCCTTCCGCGCGAGCTCGACCTTGACACGGATCTGATCGCGCGCGCCATCGGCGCTCGGCTCGAGGTCCGCGGCGTCCGGATCGACTCTGTGGAGTCGCGGCTCCAGAGGCTCGCTGCGATCCACGGACGCCGCGCCGAGCTGCCGATGGCGCAGCGCACGCCGTTCTTCTGCTCAGGCTGCCCTCACAACAGCTCCGTGCAGGCGCCCGACGGCACGCTCGTCGGCGCCGGGATCGGCTGCCACACGATGATCTTGCTGAGCCCCGAGGGCAAGGGCGAGATCACGGGCATCACGCAGATGGGCGGCGAGGGGGCGCAGTGGATCGGCATGGCGCCTTTCACCGAGGACACGCACCTCGTGCAGAACCTCGGCGACGGCACCTTCCACCACTCGGGCTCGCTGGCTGTCCGCGCCGCGGTGGCCGCCGGCGTGAACATCACCTACAAGCTGCTCTACAACGAGCACGTCGCGATGACCGGCGGCCAGGCCATCGAGGGCCAGCTGAGCGTGCCCGACCTCACCCGCTGGCTCGAGCTCGAAGGCGTGCGCCGGATCATCATCACGGCCGAGGACACAAGCCGCTACCGCGGCGTCGAGCTGGCGTCCATCGCCGAGGTGCGCGACCGCAGCGAGCTGCTCGCCGCGCAACAGGAGCTCGCCGGCGAGGAGGGCGTCACCGTCCTCATCCACGACCAGGAGTGCGCGGCCGAGCTGCGCCGCAAGCGCAAGCGCGGCAAGGCGGCCGAGCCCAGCGAGCGCGTCTGGATCAACGAGCGCGTATGTGAGGGCTGCGGCGACTGCGGCCACAAGTCGAACTGCCTGTCCGTGATCCCGGTGGAGACCGAGTTCGGCCGCAAGACCCAGATCCACCAGGCCTCCTGCAACAAGGACTTCTCCTGCCTCGAAGGCGACTGCCCCTCTTTCCTCACCGTGGTTCCCGGCAAGAAGGCGAAGCACGAGACGCCGCCCCTCGGCGTCGAGCTACCCGAGCCGGACCGCCTCGTCGACACACAGGACTTCGGCGTCCGGATGATGGGCATCGGCGGCACTGGCGTCGTCACGGTGAACCAGGTGCTCGGCATGGCGGCGCTGATCGACGGCCTGCACGTGTCGGGCCTCGACCAGACCGGGCTGTCGCAGAAGGGCGGCCCGGTGATCTCGGACCTCCGCATCACGCGCGAGCCGGTCGCCGCGGCCAGCAAGGCCCCGGCGGGCAGCGTCGACCTCTACCTCGGCTTCGACCTGCTGGGCGCAGCGAGCGCCAAGAACCTCGTCACCGCGGACCCCGAGCGCACCGTGGCCGTCGTTTCCACGAGCGCCGTGCCAACCGGGCGCATGGTCGTCGACATAGACGAGCGCTTCCCGGAGCTCGCCGGCCAGCTCGACAAGATCGACGCCGCCACTCGCGGTAAGCACAACCTCTACCTCGATGCCCAGCGGCTCTCCGAGCGGCTCTTCGGCGACCACATGATGACCAACACGCTCGCCCTCGGCGCGGCGTACCAGCGCGGCCTGCTGCCGGTATCGGGCGAGGCGCTCGAGCAGGCGATCGAGCTGAACGGCGCCGCCGTCGAGAAGAACCTCGCTGCGCTCAGGTGGGGCCGCGCGGTGGTTGCGGCGCCCGACGCAGTGGAGGCTGCCACGCGCGCGCCGGAGACCGTGGAGGCGGTGCGAGAGCTGTCGGACCTCGACGAGTACCTCGTCGGCCTCGCGGTGAACGGCGACCAGGGCGAGCTGCGCCGCCTCGCGGAGGTGCGGGTCCCGGAGCTCGTGGCATACCAGGACGCGGACTGGGCGCGCCAGTGGGCCGAGGTCGTGCGGCAGGTGCAGGTGGCCGAGCAGGAGCGCACGCCGGGCCATTCGGAGCTGGCGGAGGCGGTCGCCCGGCAGCTCCACAAGCTGATGTCGTATAAGGACGAGTACGAGGTGGCGCGCCTCCACCTCGACGCCGTCGAGCGCGCGAAGCTGAGCGCGGAGTTCGGCGAGGACGCCAAGGTCTACTTCATGCTGCACCCGCCGCTGCTGCGGGCAATGGGCCTAAAGCGCAAGCTGAAGCTGGGACGCTGGTTCGTGCCGGCCTTCCGGATGCTGTACCGGATGCGCCGCCTGCGCGGCCGCCGGCTCGACCCCTTCGGCCGCGCCGAGGTGCGGCGCGCCGAGCGCGAGCTGATCGACGAGTACCAGGCGCTCGTCGACGAGGCGCTCGACCTGCTCACGCCCCAGACGCACGCGACCGCGCTGGAGCTGCTCGAGCTGCCCGACGTGATCCGCGGCTACGAGGAGATCAAGCTCCGCAACGTGGTGCTCTACCGCAAGCGCACGGAGGCGCTGCGGAAGCGCCTGCGCGCCGGCAAGCCGGCGCCCGAGATCGTCACCGCTCGCTGACCGGCGACCCCCAGGGTCGCCGCCACGCCCCGGTTGACCGGGACGCCGCGACTCGAGCCTGGACCTCAGCGGCCGTACTTGCGCCCCGGAGGGACGTGCAGGGCGAATAGCTGCCCTCCACGAGCTCCGTATCCGTCGCGTAGTGCGCCTGGACGTCGGCCAGATACCACCCTCTGCCCAGGATGGGCCCGACACTGATCACGCCTGAGGACTCCTCATCGGTGGTGAGGAAGTTCGCGCCACCCAGCGTGAACCGGGCCGGATCATGCTTGGCGATCTCCGTCAGCGAATCGCTCGCCGGGTCATAAAGGCGCAGCTTCGCGAGATACGTGTTGTTGCCCGGATCCTCCTGCTCAATGACCTGGCCGCGTCCGTTCACCGTCATGTTGTCGAGCATCTGCTGGCCCTCGCTCCCGTCGAGAACGGCCTCGATCGTGCCGCCCTTGTTGGGGTCCCCCGGATCCTCGAAGGTCAGCTTCCACAGCCTGCTCGGCAGGTTGAACGCGTTCGTCGTGTTGACGTACAGGACCTTGGGATCTGTCGGGTCCCACGCCATGTCCTCTGGCCGGGCGAACTCCGTGATGCCCTTGGTGTGGCTCTCGGTCTCGAGTTGGGCGCCGGTCTTCTGCGACGGGTCCTCGAGAGCGACGAGCGAGAACGTACTGCTCTGGACGAAGCCCGCTCGCTCATTCGGCATCCCATTGACCTTGATGCCATACAGAGTGCCGCCCGTCAGGCCGGCCTTCTCGGCCGGATTGCCCGTCGAGCGCTTCATCCCGTGATGGATGTACACCTGGCCGCCGACGAACGCCGATGACCCCGGGAGGGTGCTCGTGTCGTCACTCAGCGCAACAACCGTGTTATCGCCCGTTGCCGGGTTCGCCACCGAGTTCTCGAAAGTGAGATTGCCGAACTGCGCCAGCTCGTAAGACGTGCCGTCCTCGGCATGCGCGAAGCCGCGGCCCTCGCTGGTTTCCTCGCCGTCGAGGAACAGGCGGCCGTCGTAGCCGTTCCCACTCGCGGCGTTGAACAGCGCGCTGCGCGCCGGAAGGTCGGCCGAGCAGAGCCGGTTCAGGGCGGTCGCCGCCGTCCCGGTGACGGGGGCCGTGTACGCGCCCGTCGCAGCATCGCCGTTCCAGAACGCGATCCGCTGAATCAGGTCCTCGCCGTGGCGCACCTCCAGCGTGTCCTTGTCGATCGTCCACCTGGAGACGAACGACCCTTTGCGTGCGCGCGGGGAATGCCGTCAGCGGAGGGCAGCTCGTGGTTCGCGAGCAGTGTGAAGGTGCCGTCGCCGTTGTCGTAAGCGCCGAGGCCGTCGGGAATCCCGACGAGCCGGTAGGGCGTGAGCCCATCCGGCTTGAGGTTGACACTGTCCCCGACCGTAAGGATCGACTTGGTCACCACGCCCGGTTCCGAGCGCACGACGTAGGGCGACTGAGAACTGCTCGGCCCCGTCGCGGCGCCAGGCGACGCCGACGCGCTCCCCGCCGCCGCGAGCGTACCCAGCGCGAGCATTGTCAGGCCAAATGCTTTACGGCACTGCACTGATGCGTCCTTTCTCCCGACTTCTAATGCGGGCGCAAGCTAGACCCCGTCATCCGCCCGCTTGTCAACGAGTGGTGATCGGGCGGAAAACAATCCAGGTTGCCGTCGCTAGCGTCGATGGCATGGACACCTTCACCATCGGCGGTGAGCTGCAGGTCCACCGCCTCGGGTTCGGGGCCATGCGGATCACGGGGGACGGGATCTGGGGTCCCCCGGACGACCCGGACGAGGCCAAGCGCCTCCTCCGGCGCGTCGTCGAGCTCGGCGTCGACCTGATCGACACCGCGGACTCGTATGGCCCGGAGGTAAGCGAGAACCTGATCGCGGAGGCGCTTCACCCGTACCCGGAGGGCCTCGTGATCGCGACGAAGGGTGGCCTGCTGCGCGGCGGGCCGGGCCAGTGGCCGAGCGACGGCCGGCCCGAGCATCTGAAGGAAGCGTGTGAGGCGAGCCTGCGGCGGCTGCGCCTCGAGCGCATCGACCTCTACCAGCTGCATTCGCCCGACAACAAGGTCCCACTCGAGGATTCGGTGGGCGCGCTCAAGGAGCTCCAGGAGGAGGGCAAGATCCGTCACATCGGGATCTCGAACGTGTCGATCGAGGAGCTCGAACAGGCGCGCGCAATCGTCGACGTCGTGACGGTGCAGAACCGCTACAACCTCGAGGACCGGCGCTCGGAGGATGTGCTCGACGCGTGCGAGGCGAGCGGGATCGGCTTCATCCCGTGGTTCCCGCTCGCGACGGGCCGGCTGGCCGAGCCCGGCAGCCCGCTCGACCGGATCGCCTCGGGGCACGACGCGACGCCTGCTCAGATCGCGCTCGCGTGGCTCCTGGCGCGCTCGCCGGTGATGCTTCCGATCCCCGGCACGTCGTCTGTCGAGCACTTCGAGGAGGACATCGCGGCGGCGAAGATCGAGCTTTCGGCCGCCGAGGTGGACGAGATTGGAAGCGCTGCGCAGGGGTAACCTGAGGCGATGCGAGCGAACTTCGCCCCGACCAGCCTGGACCACGTGGCCCTCTGGGTTGACGAACGGGCACCCCTTGCCGCGTTCCTCTGCGACCACCTTGGCATGCATGTGATCGAGGAGACGGACGACTTCACACTCGTCGGGATCGACGCCAAGCTGGGCAAGCTGACGCTCTTCGAGGCCGAAGGGCCGCGCCAGCGCGGCGCGCTCCAGCGTGTCGTGCTGCGCGTGAATGACCTCGACTCTGTATTGGAGTCGCTCCCGCTCGAGGCGGCGAGGCGCGGCGACGGTGTGGCTGCGTTCGAGGCGCCGGCGGGGTTGCCGCTCGGTCTCGTGGAGGCGGCCGGGCGCGACTTCGACCTCGACCACGTGGTGCTCGGGCTGACCGATCCCGACGCGGCGGTGGCCTGCCTCGAGGAGATGGGCTTCGAGCGGCGCACGAACGGCAGCGCGGGCGTCGGCGACCGCCACGTGCGGGTCGTGCGCGCCAGCGCCGCCGACGGCGGGCGACCGATCCTCAACCATCTGGCGCTGCTCGTGGACGACGCGCACGGCGTGCGGCGGGAGGCCGAGGGCAGCGGGCTCGAGATCGATGACGTGAAGGACGCCAAGAACACGTTCGCTGTCTTCCTGCGCGGCCCCGAGGGCGTGCGGATCGAGTACGTGGAGCACAAGCCGGGCTTCGCGCTGGTGTAGCCCGGCATGCCAGACGTCGTCGTTGCCGGCGCCGGGATGGCCGGGCTGGTGGCCGCAGCCGAGGCACGCCGCCTGGGGGCGGCGCCGCTCGTCCTGGAGAAGCTCGACCGCGCCGGCGGCTCGATGCGGCTCTCGAGCGGCGTCATCTGGCGCCATCGCAACTTCGAGGCATTCCGGGCAGAGTGCCCCGACGGTGAGCCGCGCCTGCAGCGCCTGGTCTTTGAGCGCCTCGACTCGGACACCGACTGGCTCGCGTCGCTGGGGGCGCCCGTGGTGGAACGGGACACCGGCAATGCACTCACAACTGGCGCACGCTTCGACCCGGAGGGGTTGACGGACGCCCTGCTGGAGGCGGCCGGGGATTTTCAGCTGCACGCGCCGCTTCGGGAGCCGCCGGCGGCTGTGCCCCTGATCCTCGCCACGGGAGGCTTCGGCGCGAGCCGGGAGCTGCTCGCCGAGTACGTGACCACGGAGGCGGAGCACGTCTTCCTCCGCGCGGCGCCCGGCAGCACCGGCGATGGCCTGCGAATCGGGCTTGCAGCCGGCGGCGCCACGGGGGCGGGGTTCGACCAGGTCTACGCGCGTGCCATGCCCGCCCCTCCGGCGCGGATTGGCGAGGGCGAACTCGTCCGGCTCTCGCAGCTGTACGCGAAGCACGCAGAGGTGACGAACGAGCGTGCTGAGCGCTACGAGACGCACACGTGGTCGGAGATCGACGTCGCGCAATGGCAGCTCAGGCAGCCGCGGGCGCGCGCCTGGTTCACCGTCTCCGCCGACAAGCTCGGCGAGCGTGTTCGCGAGCGCACCGTGGCGGCGATGGTCGAAGCCGCCGAGGCGGCAGGCGCGCCCGTCCGGCGCACTGAAGACGATGTGACCGTGGAGACCGTGGCCGGAGTTACCACGACGCTTGGCGGCCTCGCAATCGACGAGCACGCGCGCGTGACCACGGACGTGTTCGCCTGCGGGGCCGACGCCGGTGGCATCGCGACCGGCGGCTACTCGAGCGGTTTGGCGGCGGCGCTCGTGCTCGGCCGGATTGCCGCTCGAGCCGCCCTCGGCGAGACCCCGTGAGCGAAGCGAGCGGGAGGACGGCAACACCACCTCACCGTTTCGGTGAGGGCGACGCCTTCACGGTCGGGCTCGAGGAGGAGCTCCTTCTCGTCGACGCGGAGACGCTCCAACTGGCGCACGTCGCGGACAAGGTCCTTGCGAACAGCACACTTCCGCGTAACAGGCTCGACCACGAGGCATTCCTCGCTGAGGTCGAGAACCGTTCCGAGCCCGCACGATCGGTCGTGACTGCAATCGGTGAGCTCGAGGAGGGCCGGGCCGAGGCGATGCGTGCGGGGTCGCAGCTCCCGGGAGGCGAGCCGGTGTCGGCTTCCACGGTCATGGCGGCCGGGCTTCACCCGGACGCCCAGCTCTTCGGTGTCCGGCTCGTGCAATCGGAGCGCTACGAGCGAGTCGAGCAGCAGATGCAGGGGCTCATCAAGCGCACGCCAGAGTGCGCGCTCCACGTGCACGTGGGGGTGCCCGAGCCCGAGGCCGCGGTTGCCGCCATGAACGGGCTCCGGGAGGCGCTCCCGCTGCTGCACGGCCTCGGCGCGAACTCGCCGTTCTGGTTCGGGAGCGACTCGGGCATGGCGAGCTCGCGGGCCGCCGTGATCCGCGCCTATCCGGGTCGCGGCATCCCTCCGGTGCTCCACTCCTGGGACGACTACCTCGAGGCGCTCGACGCCATCCGCGCCGGCGGCGGCCCGACCGACCACACGATGGTCTGGTGGGATGCCCGGCCGCAGCCGCGGCTCGGGACCGTCGAGCTGCGCGAGGTCGACGCCCAGACGAGCCTGGACTCGGCCGGGGCGATCGCTGCCCTCTCGCGCGCCCTGGTGAGGGGAGCGGTGGAGGCGCCGCCCCGCGAGCCCGCGCCCGAGCAGGCGCTCCACTGGTCGAGCTTCCGCGCCGCACGCGACGGCCTCGACGCCGAGATCTACCACGGCGGCCGGCCGGTCCCGCTGCGGGTCGCGGCCGGGCTGGTGCTGGCCGGCCTCGGCCGTGAGGACCCGGAGCTCGAGCAGGTGGAGCGGATCGTGCGCGAGGGCAACGGAGCGGACACGCAGCGCGCGATGCATCGGCGCGGCGGGATGCCCGGCCTGCTGCGCTATCTGGCCGAGGCGACCGCCTGGCCGATGCGCTGAGGCGGCGTACGCCTTCGAGAGCTCCGCGCAGGTCGCGATGTTCGTGATCGGCCCCTTGGTTGCCGCGGCCGGCGTGGCGCTCTCGGGTCCCGGCGCGACGCTCGTGGCCACGGCCGTGCTGATGCTCGCCGGCGGCCTCGCGTTCGCGTCGCAGGCGGCGGTGGAACCCGGGGCGACACTTCGGTGGTTGGCGAACCTTTGTATCGTGATGAGTCGTGACTGAAGCTCGCGACTACCTGGAGAGGCGCTGGTGGGCGCTGGCGCTGCTGTGCATGACCCAGTTCATGGTCGTGCTCGACGCGTCGATCGTGAACATCGCGCTGCCGTCGATCGGCAGGGAGGTCGGGATCTCGCAGGAGAACCTCTCGTGGGTGGTCAACGGCTACGTGCTCACGTTCGGCGGGTTCCTCCTGCTCGGCGGACGCATGGCGGACTTGCTCGGCCGCCGTCGCATATTCATGGTGGGCCTGGTGATCGTCGCGGTCGCGTCGCTGTTCGCGGGCTTCGCACCGAGCGAGGGTGCTTTGATCGCGGCGCGTGCCGGGCAGGGGCTCGGGGCGGCGATCATCGCGCCGAGCGCGCTCTCGATCGTTGCCACGATTTTCCGCGACGGCTCCGAGCGGAACAAGGCGCTGGGCGCCTGGGGAGCCGTTGCCGGCTCGGGCGGAGCCGCGGGGGTCCTCCTGGGCGGCGTGCTCACGGACAGCCTCGGGTGGGAGTGGGTCCTGTGGGTGAATGTGCCGGTTGCGCTCGGGGTTTTGGCGCTCACTCCGGGTCTGATCCCTGAGAGTCGCTCGGAGTCCCAGACGCGCTCCTTCGACCTGGCCGGCGCGGTGACGGTAACGGCCGGGCTGTCTCTGCTGGTCTACGCGATCGTCGATGCGGAAAGCGCCGGCTGGGGCTCCGCGAAGACGATCGGCTTGCTGGCCGCCGCGATCGCCCTCCTCGGCCTCTTCGCGGCGATCGAGCTTCGCTCCAAGGCGCCGCTCGTGCCGTTCAGCATCTTCCGCAAGCGCACGCTGACGGGCGCAAACGCGGTCGGGTTCATGGTCGGCGGCTCGCTGTTCGCCATGTTCTTCTTCATCACGCTCTACATGCAGCAGGTGCTCGGCTACAGCCCGATCAAGGCCGGTGTCTCCTATCTGCCGCTGTCCGTGGCGATCATCCTGTCGGCCGGGGTGGCCTCACAGCTCGTGACCAGGATCGGCTTCAAGCCCGTGCTCGTCATCGGCCTGGTCTTGATCGCCGGCGGGCTCGTCTGGTTCGGCGGCGTCTCCGTGGACGGCGGCTTCACGACCGACATTCTCGGCCCGTCGCTGCTCGCCGCGGTCGGGCTCGGCTTCGCCTTCGTCACGACCACCATCGCCGCGGTCGCGGGCATCGACGACAGTGAGCAGGGCCTCGCCAGCGGCCTGATCAACACGTCCCAGCAGGTTGGCGGCGCACTTGGGCTCGCGGTGCTGGCGACGGTCGCCAACTCGCGGACCGATGACGTGCTCGCCACCGCCGGCGGCAACCCCCGCGCGCTTCCTGAGGCCCTGGTCGAGGGCTTTCAGTCCGCCTTCCTCGGGGCTGCCCTGATCGCCGTGATCGGGCTGGTCCTGACGCTGGTGCTGATCCGCGGCAGCGACAGCCGCGCCCATGTCGCACTCAGCGAGAAGAAAGACGCCGCGACTGCGGGCGTCTGAGCGCTAAGACGGGTCTGACCCCTCTCGGGCGCTACGACGGGGTCTGACCCCTCTCGGGCGCTACGACGGGGTCTGACCCCTCTCGGGCGCTACGACGGGGTCTGACCCCTCTCGGGGTCAGACCCGGTAGCGGGTATGCGTCGTGTTACGCCGCGTCGCGCAGCGCCGAGACGGCGCCGTCCTGCGCCAGCCGGCGCAGTGCGCGGTCCTCGAGCTGGCGGACACGCTCGCTCGAGAGCCCGAGCCGGCGGCCCGTCTCGCGGAGGGCCTGCGGCTGCTCACGGTCGAGCCCGAAGCGCAGCGTGATCACGTTGCGCTCGGCCTCGGGAAGCGTGTCCACGGCCTCCCGAAGTCGCTCGTCCTGGATGCCGGCCACAACCTCCTCCTCGACCGACGGGCCCTCGCCCGCGATCAGGTCGCCGAGGGCGGTGTCCCCGTCCTCGCCGACGCCCTGGTCGAGGCTCGTCGGTCCGCGGTCGGCGCGACGGATGTCGGCGACCTCGTCGAGTGGCAGCTCGACGAATGCGGCGATCTCCTCCTCGGTCGGCGAGCGACCCAGCTCGACGGCGAGCTTGCGCTCGGCGTCCTGGATCTTCCGCGCCCGCGCCACGATGTGGAC
>JBKPME010000023.1:0-13726 GCA_046731915.1 Actinomycetota bacterium | reverse complement strand
GTGTTGATGCCGAGGATCACCGTCCCGATGAAGAGGACGACGAAGCCGTAGAAGATGCCGCGGTGCGCCCAGCCCGCATAGGGATCGCGCCGCTTGATCGAGACGTGACTCAACAGGATCCGCAGCGCCTCCCGAAACCGGCGTGGAAGCTCGGAAGGGGGCGGCCAGCCGCCGCCGTGCGCGCGCCGATACTTCGCGATCGGTCGGGCCACGCCGTAGGCAAAGACGAGCACCGAGATCCCCGCCAGGAGGTACCAGAGCACCTCGAGAGCCGGCTCGAACTCCCAGAAGACCTCGCGGGTCTTCTCGGCCGCGAGCGGGGCCAGCCCGCTCACCGGCTAGCCGCCCTCGAACTGCTCGGCGAGCTCGTCCGCCACGTCGAAGAGGTCCGCGACCGCGCCGTAGTGCGCGACCCTGAAGATCGGGGCCTCGGGGTCGGTGTTCACCGCGATGATCGTCTCGGCGTTCTGCATCCCGGCGAGGTGCTGGACGGCACCTGAGATCCCGAGCGCGAGGTACACCTTCGGTTTCACGGTCTTGCCGGACTGGCCCACCTGCCGGGCGTTCGGGACCCAGCCTGCGTCGACCAGGGGGCGCGAGACGCTGAGCGTCGCCCCCATCTTGTCGGCCAGCTCCTCGAACTGGGCCAGCGCGTCCTTGTCTTCGATGCCGCGCCCTACCGACAGGAGGAAGTCGGCCGTGGTGATGTCTACGTCGCCCGTCTCGACCTCGCGGAAGCCGAGGTGCTCGGCGCGCGGCTCGCCTGCAGGGTTCACGGCGCGGGCCTCGGCGGGACCGGAGCCCTCGGCGGCCTCGAAGGCGCCCGCCCGCAGCATCAGCAGCACCGTCTCCTTGCCGGGAAAGTCGAGGTCGACCGAGACCTTGCCACCGTAGCCGCCGCGCGTGGCGACAGGCCCGTCGTCCCACGAGAGCGCGGTCACATCGCTCGCGAACCCGAGCCCGAGCTTGGCCGCCACGGCCGGGCCGAGCCCGATCGAATCGATCGTGTGGCCGAGGAGCACGAGTGCCGGGCTCTCCTGATCGATCAGCGTTTCGAGCGCGCCTTCGTGCACGTGGGCCTCGAAGTTCTCCGTCGGTGCCGCGACCGTGAGCACCTCGTCGACCCCGGCGACGCCGAGCGCCCCCGAGTGGTGTTCTGCCTCCGCCCCGACGATAGCCACCGCCACACGGCCGCCGGCCTGATCCTTGAGGGTAAGCGCAGCGCCGATCAGCTCCAGCGACACCTCGCGCAGCTCCCCGCGGCGGCTCTCAGCCATCACGAGTATGCCGCTCATCCGCTCATCCGCTCCTTCACGATCTCCGCGATCCGCTCGGCGACTGCGGACGCCGACCCGTTCAGCATCTCCGCGCCCCCGCCGGCATCGGGGCGGGCGATCGAGCGCACACGCGAGCCGGCGGCGGCCGCGAGCGCTTCTGCGTCGAGCCCCAGGTTGGCCGGCGACGTCACGTCGAGCGGCTTCTCCTTGGCCTGCTTGAGCGCCCGCAGATTCGCGTAGCGAGGCTCGTTGATCCCGGTCTGGATTGTGAACAAGGCCGGCAACTCGACTCGCAGCCGCTCCACCAGGCCGCCCTCCAGCTCGCGTTCGACTGTTGCCGACCTCGAGCCTGCGTCGTAGTCGAGCGCCTTCACGACGGCGACTCGCGACAGCCCCAGGTGGGCCGCCAAGGCGACGCCGGTGGCGCTGTGCACGCCGTCGCTCGACTGCACCCCACACAGGACGAGGTCTGGCGACTCTCGCTCGACCGCGGCGGCCAGCACTCGCGCGACGCAGAGCGGGTCGGCGCCGTCAAGCGAGTCGTCCCAGATGCGCTGCGCGCGGTCGGCCCCCTTAGCGAGGCATGCGCGCAAACCCTCTTCCGCCTCCTCGTCGCCAACGGAGACCACCACGACCTCCCCCTCGCCCTCGCCCTCGCGGAGCTGCAGGGCGGCCTCGAGCGAGAACTCGTCCCATTCGTTCAACTGCCAGTCGAGGGCGTCCGGGTCCACGCCCGGCCGGTCGTCGAGCAGCTCGAACTCCTCGTCGAGGACCGCCACCTGCTTGACGGGAACGACGATCTTCATCTGCTACCGGGTCACCATCGGCTCGACGTCGGGCGTGTTGAGCAGCATCCGCTCGTAGTCCTCGTTAGTCACCTCGCCCCACAGACGGCGCTCGCGGATGAACGGAAGCGGCATTGCCGGGTTCGGGCTGTCGATCTCCCGCGCGAGCCGATGGCCGTCGAAGATGCAGTCCGGAATCATCCGCGGCGCCGCGGCGTCGCCGATCATGTAGACGGCCTCGATGCCCTCCCGCTCGAGCGCCTCCTTGTCGGAGCGCAGCTCGTGGTAAAGCTCGTCGTCGGAGACGCGCTGCGTGCAGAGCACCACGGTGTCGATCTCGAACTGGTCCTTGTGCGCAAGGTCCCACACGTTGAAGGCGTGGCAGACGCCGGGCTCGATCTTCTCGAGCATGGTGTAGGTGTGGATCTTCACCCCGAGCCTGTGGAGGTCACGGTGCAGCATCGGCGCTTCGAGCGTGAACTCCATGTAGTTCGCGACATCGCCCATCTGCGTCACCAGCGTCACGTCGTGCCCCGCCCCGGCGAGCTTCTGCGCGATCGACACGCCCATGTAGTAGCCCTCGTTCTCGAGGACGAGCACGCGCTTCCCGATCTGCTTGTTCCCCGTGACGACCTCGTCGGGAGTGAGCTGCCAGTCGAGCGATGTGTCGGCGCCCTCGATCGGAGCGTGCGTCGCCGGGTTCAGGCCGTCGGTGGCGAACTGGCACCCGGTGGCCACGATCACGATCTCGGCCCCGTACTCCAGGACGTCCTGCGTGGACAGCTGGGAGTTCAGGTGCACCTCGACATTCTTCAGCTTGTCGAGCTGGATCTGCCGATAGTTGACGATCCGCTTCCACTCGCCCAGCCCGCGAGCGGTGCCGCGGGCGAGGTTCTCCCTGCCGTCGGAGTGGCCGAGTTGCGAGATCCAGTTGACGCAGCCGCCGATCTCCTTGTCGGCCTCGACGAGGTGAACCGCCGACATGTCGCGCTTGCCGAGAACCATCGCGCACTCCATGCCCGCCGGGCCGCCACCGATGACGAGCACGCCCTTGTCGCGGTTGGCGGCCGGGTGGAACTTCTCCGGGTGCCAGCCGCGCCTGTATTCCTCGCCGGCCGTGGCGTTCTGGGTGCAGATCATCGGCGGACCGCCGATCTCCCAGCGCGAGATGCACTGGTTGCAGCCGATGCACTCGCGGATGTCGTCCGGGCGTCCCTCTTCGATCTTCCGCGGCAGGAACGGGTCGGAGATGGATGGGCGCGCCGCGCCGATGATGTCGAACTGCCCGGAGCCGATGATCGCGACCATCGTGTCGGGGTTCGTTATCCGGCCCACGCCGACGACCGGCTTGTTCGTGTGGTCGCCCGCCTTGACCTGGCCGGTGAAGGGCTTCTCGTGGTTCTCTTCGAAGAAGCGCGACGGCCCCGCGTTCTGGCCCCATTCGGCGATGTCGCCAACCGTCAGGTCCCAGAGGTCCACCAGATCGTCGACGTGCTCGACGAACCGAACGCCGTCCTCGCCGATCTCGATCGACGACGGTCCGTAAAGCGTGTCAACCGCGAAGCGCGAGGCGATCGCGCAGTCGTCACCGACGGCCTCGCGCACCTGCTCGAGGCACTCTTTCCAAAAGCGGGCGCGGTTCTCGAAGCTGCCGCCGTACTCGTCGGTGCGCTTGTTGTAGAAGGGGGAGAGGAACTGCAGCGGCAGATAGGAGTGAGCGCCGTATACGTAGACGATGTCGAAGCCGGCTTCGCGGGCGCGCACAGCCGCGTCCACGTACATCTGCTGGACCAGCTTGATGTCGTCCGCGTCCATATATCGGGGATGGGTGTTGACCTCGAAGTCCGACGGGATCTGGGACGGCCCACGCGGGTTGTGGCGGGTCTCCATGCACGGCGCGTGGGGACCGCCGTACCAGAGCTCGATGCCGGCGAGGGCTCCGAAGCTGTGGAGCCGGTCGCACATCACCGCCAGGTTGCGCACGTCGTCGTCATCCCAGATGCGCGCCGACACACGATGGGTGTCGTCCGACTCGGGATGGATGGAGCAGTACTCGGTACAGACCGCGCCCCAGCCACCTTCTGCCTTCACGCCCCTGTGGTAGGCCTGGAAGCCCGGCTTCTCGGATCCCGCCCCGATGCAGTGGGGCACCTGGTAGAAGCGGTTCTTCAGCGTCTTTGGCCCGAGCTGGATCGGCTCGAACAGGATGTCGTACTTCGGGTCGCGCGCCATGTCTTCGCCCTCCGCCGGGTACACCGTCGAACAAATAGGTACAAGCGGCTTTTATCGCATTCCGCCGCGCGTGTCCATCTTCGCCGAAAGCCGTGTCCGATGATCGGCATCGGCGTGCTCGCCGTCGGGCTGCTGCTGTTCATCTGGCGGCGGGTCGTGGACGACCGCGAGAGCATCCACTTCCGCGAGGAGACGCCCACGATGCCGCCGACCGCGGAGACTTCGGCCGCCGCGCCGACGCCGGTCAGCGGCTGACGGGGTCGGGCGCGTCGGCGAAGCGCTCGTCGCGCCCGAACATGCGGCCGATCGCGACCACGATCGGGAAGAGGGCCCGCTGCACCGGAGGCGGCGGGACCGCCATCCCGAACTCGCTGCGAAAGTGCGTCAGGAGCCAGGCCACGTCGAACAGGCGGGGGCGCTTGCCGCCGTTCGCCCGGATCGACGCGTAGATCTGCGTGAGGAAGTACTCGAGGTTGTCGGGCGGCTGCGCGTAGCCGGTGCAGACCAGGTCGTCGTCGCCGACGTTCCGGAAGCGGTGGATCTGGCCGGGGGCGAACGAGGCCGACTCGCCGGCTCCGGCGATCTGCTCCTCCTCGCCCTGGCGCTGCCAGCCCATCGTCCCGCTCTCGACGCTCAGCACCTCCTCCTGGAGATGGTGGACGTGCATCGGCGGACCGGCGCCGGGCGACACCACGTTCCTGACCTCGAGCCTCTCCCCCTCCGCGTCGGAGCGGATGCCGAGGAACGTCAGCTTCTCGCCGGCGCCGTTGTCGATCGTCTTCGGATAGTCGGTCATTGCGGCCTGAGCTCCCACCTCGGCAGCTCCGCGATCGCCTTGCGGTAGCGCCTGCGGTGCGCTGGGCGGACGAAATAGAACCAGATCATCAGCGCGAGCGGCAACAGGATGAAGACGGAGAAGATGTTGCCGGTGAGCGTGAAGAACATGGCGAGAGCGAGGACAAAGAACCCGTAGAGCACCGGCAGCGCGCGGAAGCGCAGCTGCGTGCGGCGGATCGCCTGATACTGCTCGGGCGGAATCTGGTTCGTGTCCCAGCGCCGGCCACACTTCTCGCAGGTCCACTCCTCGCCGTAGCGAAGATCGCGCTTCTCACCGCACTCGCAGCTGACCGCGATGGGCGGCCCCCGAAGCACGACGCCCGGCTGCTCATGCCCAAGGCGTTCGCGCTTGGCGCGCTTCTTACGATTCCAGGGTGCGACCAGCGGCATGCCACGGGCGATGCTAGTGCCCGCGGAGGCGGCCGCTCCTATGCGCTGGCCACCACCTCACGGACCTCGACGTCCTCGATCGTGACGCCCTCGTCCTGCGGTGCCTGGGACTGGATCATCTGCGCCGCCCCGTTCGCGGCGTCCTCCGATTCGAAGACGATCATTCCCAGCCCGTTCCGGCTGTCGTCGGAGCGGGTCCAATAGCCGGCGACGAAGCCCGGCGCCTGCGAGACCCGCGGCACCACCTGCGTGGTCAGGAACTCCCGACTACGTTCGAAGTCGTTGATAGAGACCCTCACTGCGACAGCGTGCACGATGCCTCCTTCTGGCTCGGGATGCGCCGAGCCTACTTCGGCGTCAGCTCCAGGGGTAGGGGCTGTGCGAGACCGGGTGCAGGTCGCCGGTCGCGAAGCGCTCGTAGCGGAAGGGGTGCAGCAGGCTCGAGTGCTCGCCAAGCACCACGTTCGCCACCTCGCGGCCCACCGCGATCATCTTGTAGCCGTGGTTTGAGTCGGCGATCACGAACACGTTGGGGCGCATGTAGTCGAAGACGGGGAAGTTGTCGGCGGTGAAGGCACCCACGCCGCCCGAGCGGACGTCGTTGTACTTCGGGCGCGCGCCCTTGAAGCGCTTCATGCAGTGGCTGAGCGCGGCGCACCAGAGGTCCGGGAAGGTTGGCTCGGCGCTGCCGGTCGGGTACGGGTCCACCTCGAACTCGTGGCCCTTCGGCAGTGGACTCGCTCCGCCCTGCACGCTGTGCTTGTCCTGCTTGAAGTAGATGCCCCACTGCTCGTCGGTGATCAGGGTCCCGTCATCGGCGTGCAGTGCCGCATGGCTGTCCACGTGGATGACCGGCGGCAGCTTGCGGTCGACCGTGACGAAGATGCTCGGGTCGACTTCGATCTCGCCCTCCTGGAGGTACCAGTAGGTCCACATCTCGCGGTCGCGAGCTACGGAGCCGTCCGGCGAGCGGATGTCGAGCCGCCGCGGCAACCCCAACATCTCCCAGACGTTCGCGATCCACGGGCCAACCGCCACGATCACCTGCTCGACGACGAGTGGGCCCGAGCTCGTATTCACGCACGTGACGGCGCCCGAGCCGTCGAGCTCGAAGCCGGTCACCTCCACCCCCTCGGCGATCTCGGCGCCGGCGCGCAAGGCCTTCTGCGCGAGTCCCTCGATCGACTCGCGGTTGAAGGCGAAGCCGCCCCGGTGCTCGTGTAGGCAAGCCGACAGGCCGGGTGCGCGCCAATCGGGGAAGATCGCGCGCATGTGGTCCGCCACCTCGGCCTGGCCGAGGATCAGCTCGGACTCGTAGCCGATCCGCTCCTGGCGCTCGGCGACCGTGGTGAGGTCGGCCTCCTGGTCGCCGTCGCCGAGCGCGATGTAGCCGGAGCCGTGGTAGTGGAGCGTCGCGGGATCGGACTCCCAGATCTCGACGCAGGCGGCCATGAGCTCGGACATGGCCGGCTGGAAGTAGTTGTTGCGGACGACGCCGCAGGCGATGCCGGACGCGCCCGCGGCCACGCCCGTCTTGTCGACTACGAGCACCTCCTCGCCGCGCTCCGCGAGGTGCCAGGCGGTGGAGAGTCCGTGAACGCCCGCTCCGATGACCAGGTATGGGACGGCGCGCTGGCCCGCCATCAGATGGTCCGTCCTGAGTTCCCGTGCCCGCGGGGCCCCGTGAGACCAAGCTGGGCGCCGCACGCGACCGAAGCAGGTAGCGGAGCTACCTGCGAGGGCGTGGGTGGTGATCCAGCGCCGGTATCACGTGGTATCCGGGGGTGCGGGAATGAAGGACGGGCCATCCCTAGTGGAGCGGCGGCTCCCAGCCTTCGAGCACGGACGGCTTCCAGTCGCTTCCCACGGTCCGCGAGCCCTCTACCCAGGGGCCGATCTCAGGTTGCGGGAACTTGCAGTGCTGCTCTTTCAGCCGGATGCCGTACGAGTTGCCGGACTGCAGGTGCGCCATCAGCACCTTGCGCGCGATCTCGTTCTCGCGACCGGCCGGGATGTCGAAGTAGATCTTGAGGAAGGAGTTCGAGTAGCGGTCGAACACCGCCGGCATGCCCTCCTCCTCGAGCAGCTCGATGTCCTCGAGCCAGTTGATGTCCTCGCCCGGGGTGGACGCCTCGAGGTCGATGCCCTCGACCTCGGAGATGTCCTCCTGGTACGGGAAGCGCTCCCCGGTCAGGTACTCCGAGTCGATCGAGATGATCTTCTCAGGCTCGCGGGTGCTGGGGCGCGGCTCAGCGCTCACCGCGCCTCCTCCCCGCCGCCCGCCTTCGCCGGCACCACAGGCAGCTCGTCGACCGGGTTCGCCAGGTAGCGGTCCAGCAGCGTCTCGATCCGCTCGAGCGCGCGCTCCTCGGAGACGCCCGGGATGTAGTCGGTCCCGGCGAGGGGGACGCGCGCCATCGCGGCGGCCTCGGTCGTCAGTGCGGCGAGGTCCTCGGGCTCGAGCGAGTGCACGTTCGTCTTGCCGCACGCGCGCGCGAGCATCTGCACCTCGATGGTGAGCGTGTGCAGGATGTTGAAGACCCGGTGCGCAGCCTCATCCACGTGCAGGCGCTTGCGCAGCTCCGGGTCCTGGGTCGTGATCCCCACCGGGCAGCGACCCGTGTGGCAGTGGTAGCACTGCCCGGCGGGCACGCCAATCGTGCCCTCGTAGTCCGTGACGCCCGGAATCTCCTTGTTGCAGTTGAGCGCCATCAGCGCGGTGGTGCCGATCGCGATGGCGTTGGCCCCGAGCGCGAGGCACTTCGCGACGTCGCCTCCGTTGCGGATGCCGCCCGCCACGACGAGGTCGATGTCGTCGGCGAGGCCCACGTCCTCGAGCGCCCGGCGCGCCTCGGGGATCGCCGCCATCAGCGGGATGCCGGTCTCCTCGGTCGCCAAATGCGGTCCCGCCCCCGTGCTGCCCTCCGCGCCGTCGAGATAGATGATGTCCGGCCCGCACTTGGCTGCCATGCGCACGTCGTCGTACACGCGCGCGGCGCCGAGCTTCAGCTGGATCGGGATCTCGTAGTTGGTGGCCTCGCGGGTCTCCTGGACCTTGAGGCTGAGGTCATCGGGGCCGAGCCAGTCGGGGTGGCGCGCGGGCGAGCGCTGGTCGATCCCCGCGGGGAGGCTGCGCATCTCGGCCACCTGCTCGGTGACCTTCTGCCCCATCAGGTGGCCGCCGAGGCCGACCTTGCAGCCCTGCCCGATGAAGAACTCGACCGCGTCGGCCAGCATCAGGTGGTGCGGGTTGAACCCGTACCGGCTCTGGATGATCTGGTAGTACCACTTGGTCGACAGGTCGCGCTCGGGCGGGCTCATTCCGCCCTCGCCCCAGCAAGTCGCCGTGCCGGCCATCGACGCGCCCTTGGCGAGCGCCATCTTCGCCTCGAGGCTCAGCGCGCCGAAGCTCATCCCGGTGATGTAGATCGGGATGTCGAGGTCGATCGGCTTATTGGCGAAGCGCGAGCCGAGCACGGTCTTCGTCTCGCACTTCTCGCGATAGCCCTCGATCACGAAGCGCGTGAGCGTGCCCGGCAGGAAGATCAGCTCGTCCCAGTGCGGGATCTTCTTGAACATCGAGAAGCCGCGCATCCGGTAGCGACCGAGCTCGGCCTTCATGTGGATGTCGTCGATGACCTCCGGCGTGAAGATCTTGCTGCGGCCGAGGATGGTCTTCTGACTCGGTGCGTTCTCGTCGGCCATCACAGCACCAGCTTCCGCTCGCTCGGCTCGAGCGAGTCGTAGTTGTAGAGCTTCTTGCCGCAGACGAACTTCTGGAACTCAGGCGGATCGCCGAGGCCGTAGAGTCGGAACTTGCGCTCGATCAGCTCGGTGTCGGCGTCGTTCCACTCGCCTTCGACGCAGTCGATCCCGAGCGCCTTGACCTTGCCGGCGACGTAGAGCGTGCCGTCGTACATCGAGTCGCCGAGACCGGCGCCGACGTCGCCGCAGATGATCTGGCGGCCGCGCTGCATCATGAAGCCGGTCATGGAGCCGGCGTCACCAAGGACGATGATGGTGCCGCCCTTCTGATCGATGCCGGTGCGGGCGCCGACCTGGCCCTTGACCACGAGGTCCCCACCCCTGATCGCGGCGCCCGCGAGTGACCCGGCATTCGATTCGATCACTACAACGCCCGACATCATGTTCTCGGCGACGGACCAGCCGACGCGCCCGTTGATCTGGACTTCCGGGCCGTCGATGAGGCCGACGCCGAAGTAGCCGAGCGATCCTTCAAAGGTGATGTTGCAGCGCGTGAGGACGCCGACGCCGAGCGAGTGGCGCGCCGACGGGTTGAGGATCGTTACGTCCCTGACCCCCTCCCCGTAGACGAGCCTTCGCAGTTCGGCGTTGATCTTGCGAGTGGTGAGGTCCTTGGCGTCGAACTGCGCCCTGTCGCCATCGATCTCGGCGACATTGGGGACCTTGTCGTCGAGCTCGACGAGCCCGCGGGGGTCGAAGAGGACCTCCTCGGTCTCGGTTCCGCCGCCGTTCGCGGCGGCCGTGGACTCGCTGCCCGCTACCGAGTCCAAACCATCACCTCGCCCTCGTACGGGTCGTAGGTCTCGATCTCTCGATCGACGACCTTGCGGATCGCGATCTCCTCAGAGGCAAGCGCCACAAGGTCATCGGACTCATAAAGAACCAACGGCTTCGCCCCGAGTTCGTCCTTAGCAACGCCAAGTGCCTCCTCCGTCACGCACATGTAGGTGAAGACGCCGTCGAGCTCGTCGAGGCTGCGGCGCATCGCATCCTCGAGGTTGTCCCCATTAGCCATCCGCTCGGCCAGGTAGACGGCGATGATCTCGGAGTCGCACTCGGACTGGAAGCGGTGACCTGAGCGCTCCAGGCGGCGGCGCCACTGGTGGTAGTTCGTCAGCTGACCGTTGTGGACGACCGCGACGTCGGGGAACGGGTAGGCCCAGTACGGGTGCGCGTTGGCGATGTCGACGTCGGACTCGGTCGCCATCCGGGCGTGGCCGATGGCGTGGGTTCCGATGAACTCGTTCAGCCCGTAGTCGGCCGAGACCTTGTTGGCGTCGCCGAGGTCCTTGACGATCTCGAGCGCCTTCCCGAGCGACAGCACCTCTGTGCCGCGGATGTCCTCGACATAGTCGGCGAGCTGCTTGAGGTCGCCGTCGTAGGTGAACGTCATCGTCATCGCGTGCTCTGTCGCGGGCTTCACGTCACCGATCTGCGCGCCGAGCGCCTTGACCCGTGACTCGACGTCGGCCCGCTGCCGGCGCAGCCGTTCCGCGAAGTCGAACTCCGCCTGACCGTTGTTCGACTCCATGAGCTTCACGTGCATGACGTAGTCGTCGGACTCCGGGCGGTAGAGCGCGTAGCCCGTCGAGTCCGGGCCGCGGTGCTTCATGGCCTGGAGCATGGCCGTCATGTCGCGGCCCACCTTCCGCTCGCCACCGCCGTCGCGGTAGATGATCCCTGCGATGCCGCACATGGCTAGGGGAGCACCTCCAGGTACTCGTCCCGCTCCCAGTCGGTGACGGCGGCGAGGTAGCGCTCCCACTCGTCGCGCTTGTAGTGCTTGAAGACGTCCCAGAGCCGGCCGGGGAAGGCGCCGCGCACGATGTCGTCGTTCTCGAGCGCCACGAGCGCGTCGCCGAGCGAGTCAGGGACCCGCTCGAGTCGCACGCCGCCGTTCGACGACGCCCCATTCGAGGCTTGCTCGGCCAAGAGGTCGTAGGTGTTCTTGGACTGCGGCTCGCCCGGGTCCGACTGGTTGCGGATGCCGTCGAGGCCGGCGACGAGCAGGGCGGCAATCGTCATGTATGGGTTGCAGGATGAGTCCACGCCGCGGTATTCGAAACGGCCGCCGCTAGCCACCCGCACGGTGCATGTGCGGTTCTGCCAGCCCCAGTTCTTGTAGACGGGAGCCCAGAAGCCGAAGTCCCACATCCGGCAATAGGAGTTGACCGTCGGGTTGCCGACGCACATCAGCGCGCCGAAGTGGTCCAGCATGCCGCCGAGGAAGTGACGGGCTGTGTCGGAGAGCTGGGCCGGACCGCTCGTGTCGTGGAAGACGTTGTTGCCCTCGTCATCGATGAGCGTGAAGTGGTGGTGGTGCCCGTTCGCCGACACGCCTGTGAAGGGCTTGGGCATGAAGGTCGGCATGAGGTCGTGCTTGCGGCCCACCGCCGCGCAGATCTGGCGGTAGGTCGTGCAGTTGTCGGCCGTCCTGACCGGGCGGTCGAAGCGGAAGTTCAGCTCGAGCTGGCCAGGGGCGTCCTCGTGGTCGCCGTAGGACATGTCGAGGCCAAGCTTCTGGCCGTAGTCAACGACGTCGAGGAGCACCGGACGGAGCTCCTCGAACTGATGGATGTGGTAGCAGTAGGGCTTGGTGACGCCCTCGGGCGCGGAGCCCTCCTCGGACTTCTTGAGCCACATCATCTCCGGCTCGATGCCGATGAGGAACTGGTAGCCGAGCTCCTGCTCGAACTCGTTGACCACGCGCTTGAGGTTTTGGCGCGGGTCGGCGTCGAGGAGCTCCCCGGTTTCGGTGTCGTAGCAGTCGCAGAACACGCGCGCGACGCGCGGGTCCCACGGGAGCTGAGCGAAGGTCGAGAGGTCCGCGATGGCCGCGAGCTCGGACGCTTCGGGACCGAAGCCGATGTAGTCGCCGGCGCGGTCGACGAACAGGTTGGCCGTGGCGCCGTAGACGAGCTGATAGCCCTTCTCGGCGACCTGCGAGAAGAAGCTCGCTACCACGCCCTTGCCCATCACACGGCCGGTGACCGAGACCTGCTGGAAGAAGACGTACTTGATGCCCTGCGACTCGATCTGCTTGGTGATCGCCTCGATCTGCTCACGCCGCCCGGGCTGATTCCGAGCCTCCTCCAAGGTCTTGGGGGGCATGGTGGCGCGCGGACTCTCGAGGACGGTCCGAACGTCTCCGCCAAACGTAAGGGGGGCAGTCGCGTCGACGGTGACGCTGTCGCTCATACGTCTCCTCCAGAAGTCGTGGGGACCAACCGAGCCACGCCAGGGGCGCGCCGCGACTATAACGCACGTTTGAGCAAATTTGTATAGGGACGCTCGCGAGCCAGCGCGCACCTCGAGCGCTGACGGCCCAGGTCAGCGAAGGTCAGCGGATGTCACCGAAGTGTCACCGGGTCGTGGCCTGCTGCAGCACGTGTTAACCAGCCCGGGAGAGGCGGCAACCATGGTCGCCGGCAACGCCGGTCGCATCCGCTCCAGAACGCAGAGAAGGATGCGCCAGGAGGCGCGCGGCGACCGGCTGGGGGCGCGCGCCCTGGCCGGCGCGTCCGCCTTCTTGCGCGACCCCTGCGCGATGTGCTTGGGGGAGCAGTGGTGGATCGCGGTCCGCGCCGCGCGTCACGGCAGCCTCGTAAGCGATCCTGACCTGGGCTGGCCTACGCGAGTGGGGACTTGGAGCCGAAGGCGAATGGCTCAGTCGCCTGGACGCTCGACCGTCTCGCTGCGGCCGAACGGGCTTCCGATCGACAACGGAAGTGGTGAACCGCCGGCCGCACCGGCGTGGGAAGTGTGGGCGTTCGACAGCCACGGACAGCGTGTGCTCGACTCCGGCCCGAACCTGGAACTCCATTCGCTCGAGCTGAACGGATCAACGCTGACCTGGATCAAGGACGGCACCACACGCTCGGCACGCTCGACTGACCTGGCGACTGAGGAGCAACCGGATAGCGGCCAGCGCACCGGCGGGCAGCGCGAGCGCCACTACCGCCACCGCCGCCGAGGAACGGCGAGAAGGCCCGCGTGATCGGCGCGATCCTACGTGCGCTGCGCGACACGCGCAGCCCGCCCGTGATCTTGATCGTGCCCGCTACCTCGCTCCTCGGGCCCGGGAAGCCGACGTAGGGCGCGGGCACCGGCAGTCCGGCGTTGCTGGGGCAGCGAATACCAGCGTCGCTGGGTGGCGGAGGTCCCGGAGCTGAAAGCCTCGGAGCGCGCGGCTGCTGCCGATCACGTCGATCGCCTTCACACACGCTTTGGGGGACGGGCCGCCGTGCTCGCCCACCGCGACTTCGCGCCCGTCAACGTGCTAACCGACGGAAGATTGCTGACCGGGCTCCTCGACTTCGAATCGGTGCGACTCGCGGATCCCCTCTTCGACTTGGCCTGGTGGGAATGGTCGGTCGGGTTCTCGTCGCAAGCGGTCCTGAAGGCGGCACGGCCGGCATTCCTGGAGGGGGCGGGGATCGA
>JBKPME010000022.1:0-19458 GCA_046731915.1 Actinomycetota bacterium | reverse complement strand
GGGAAATTGAGCGTCAGCAGAGCGGGCTGTCCGCGAGCGGCTGCCCCGCTATCTGCAGGATCCGCACGTTCCGCGTGCCCGCGATGTAGCTCGGCAGGCAGTTGGTGTCCACGACGAGACCAAGCGTCGGCGTCGCGGAGGACGCACCTGTCGCGGTCATAAGAAGCATCAGCGCAGCCACAACGGCAGCGCGGACAGGCACACGCATTCCAACTCCCCCTGCCAAGGTTCGTAGGTCATTAGCAGGCGTACCAAATGTCAGACAACGTCACACACACGAACCGGCCTGAGGAGACGGAGGAACTCGGCGCGGAGCTGGCTCGCCGGCTCATCCCCGGTGACGTCGTTCTGGTGAGCGGCGAGCTCGGAAGCGGAAAGACGACCTTCGTCCGCGGCGCGTGCCGGGCGCTCGGCGTCGAGGGGCCTGTCACGAGCCCTACCTTCACGATCGGGCACGTGCTCCCGGGGTCGCCCGACGTCGCGCACCTCGACCTGTATCGACTGGGCTCCCTTGCCGGCGAGGATCCGGCCCTGCTCGAGGATTACCTGACGCCGGAGCGGGTGGGCTTCGTGGAGTGGCCGGCCGTGGCGGAGCCGTCGCTCGAGCGAGTCGTGGCCCGTGTGCTGCTCGAGCACGCGGGCGGCGACCGGCGCCGGATCACAGTCGCATGACGCTGCTCGGGCTCGACACCTCGACGCCGGCGGCGAGCGCATGCGTGCTTCGCGGCGACGGCGAGGCCTTCGAGATGACGCCGCAGGCCGAGCGGCTCGGGCGGCCGCCCGCGCATGCGACGGAGCTGATGCCCGCGCTGGCCGACGTGATGGAGCGCGCCGGCGTGGGCTGGGGCGAGCTGCGCGCGATCGCCGTGGGTGTCGGGCCGGGAACCTTCACCGGCCTTAGGATCGGGATTGCCACCGCGCGCGCGCTGGCTACGGCGGCAGGCGTGCCGCTCCGGCGCGTCTCCTCGCTGGCCGCCCTCGCGGCGGGGATCGAGCCCCCCCTGAAGCTTCCCCTCATCGACGCTCGCCGGGGCGAGGTCTTCGCCGCGCTATTCGAGGGCGACGGTGAGCTGTGGCCGCCATTTACGGCCGCCCCCGACGAGCTCGTCGCGCGCCTGCGGGAGGACGGCTTCACCCCCGTGGCGGCCGGCGATGGGTCGTTACGATTTCGGGCGATGCTCGAGGAGGCCGGCATCCGGGTCGAGTCCGAGGGCTCCGAGACCCACGTGGTGAGCGCTCTGCACATCTGCCACCTTGGTGAGAAGGCGCAGGACGAACCGCCGGAGGCAGTGCTCCCCGAGTACCTAAGAGAGCCGGACGCAAAGCCGAGCCAATGACCCCCGAACTCGAGATCCGCCAGCTCGCCTACGCAGATCTGCCGCAGGTGATCGCCATCGAGCGGCGGGCGTTCCCGACGCCCTGGTCACTCGCGATGTTCGTGCTCGAGCTGTCGAAGCCGTCGGGCATCTGCCTGGCCGCGCTCGAGGACGGCGTGATGGTCGGGTACCTGGTGTGCTCGCGCTACGACACCGTGTGGCACCTCATGAACGTCGCGGTGGAACCACACAGGCAGCATCACGGGATCGCAACCATCCTGCTCGAGCACCTGTTCGAGCAGGCGGACAAGCCGAGCGAGCAGTACACGCTCGAGGTGCGCACCTCGAACGAGGGCGCCATCCGCCTCTACGAGCGCTTCGGCTTCCGCGCCGCGGGCCGCCGGCGCGCGTACTACCACGACAACCGCGAGGACGCGCTCATCATGTGGCGGACGGTGGAGGCACGCACCACCGCGTGATTCTCGCCCTCGAGACGAGCTGCGACGACACCTGCGCGGCCGTCGTGAGTGAGGACGGCCGGATCGAGTCGAATGTCGTCGCGTCGCAGGGCCTGCTGCACGCGCGGTACGGCGGTGTGGTGCCGGAGATCGCTTCGCGGCACCATCTCGAGCTGGTGGACGCTGTCACCGCCGACGCGCTCGAGCGAGCCGGCGCGCGGCTTGACGACATCGACACGGTCGCGGTCACCCGGGGGCCGGGCCTGATCGGGGCGCTGCTCGTGGGCGTCTCGTCGGCGAAGGCGATTGCGGCCACGCGCCGTCTGCCGCTGGTTCCGGTGGACCACCTCCACGGGCACGTCGTGGCGAGCACCCTGGGCGACGACCCGGTGGAGCCGCCCTACCTCTGCCTGGTGGCGAGCGGCGGCCACACCTTTCTCGCGCGCGTGGACGACCCGGCGCGCTACGACGCGCTCGGCCAGACGCTGGACGATGCGGCCGGCGAGGCGTTCGACAAGGGCGCGCGCCTCCTGGGCCTCGGCTATCCGGGCGGGCCGGCGATCGACCGCATGGCCCGCCAGGGCGATCCGGAGGCGTTCGACTTCCCGCGCAGCGCTCCGGGGGAGCTCGACTTCAGCTTCAGCGGGCTGAAGACGGCGCTGCTCTACGCAATCCGCGACCTGGGCGAGGCGGCCGCAGAGCGGTCCGCAGACCTTGCCGCCTCCTACCAGCGGGCGATCGTCGATGCGCTCGTCAACAGGACACGCGCTGCGCTCAAGCGTACGGGCATCGAGCGGCTTGCGATCGGCGGCGGCGTGGCGGCCAACTCGGAGCTCCGCGATACAGTCGCTGGCCTCGGCGTGCCGGTCTGGGTGCCCCCTGTGGAGCTGTGCACCGACAACGCGGCGATGATCGCCGGGGCCGCCCGCTTCCTCGAGGCCCTCCCGTATCCCGAGTACCTCGCCCTTGACGCGACCGCCCGCCTTTAGGCAAGCGCCGGGCGGTGCCCGGTGCGCAGCCATGCCCTCCTAGTTCGCGAGTCGGGACTCCTCGAGATCGAGGTCGCGCTCGATCTTGCGGCGCACCTCGTCGCTGATCTCTCCGCGGTTGCGCATGACGACGAGCTGCTCGCGCTGGGCGTCGTAGACGTCGTACATCAGGCGCCGCCAGGCGTCGGCGCGCTCCTCGTAGCCATCGTCGTCGCCGTCCACGAGCGCGCTAAACCGCCGCCGCCTGTAGTCGAGCTGGGTGCGTGCGCGGCCGATGCTGTCGGGGTGGATCCAGTTCGGCTCCCCAATCTCCTCGAGCCGGCCGAGGCCCGCCTCCGCGATGCGCTGGCGCGCGACGCGCTCCTCGCGCTCCTCGAGGCCGTCGTCCTGGAGCCCGAGCCGGCCGATCAGTGGGCCGAGGGTGAGCCCCTGTCCCACGAGCGTCACGAGGATCACGCCGAAGGCGAGAAAGATGATCAACTCGCGGTCGGGGAAGGTCGCGCCCGCGTCGGTCTGGAGCGGGATCGCAAGCGCAGCGGCCAGCGAAACGGAGCCGCGCATTCCGGCCCAGCCGAGGGCCAGCCGCTCGGCGGGTGGGGCGCGCGTAGGGCCACGGCCCATCCCGCGGCCGGTCATCTGCACGGCGTAGGGGACCAGGAACATCCAAAGTAGGCGCACGGCGATGACCATTCCGCTCACCAGCAGAGCCCAGAGGAGCAGCTCTCCCGTCGAGTCCGACAGCCCGTCGAGCACGCCCGGCAGCTGGAGGCCCACGAGCAGGAACAGCAGCGCGTTCAGGATGAAGGTGAGCATCTCCCAGACGGCGATGCCCTGGAGGCGCATGAGCGGGGTCGTCAGCTGCGGCGTGTGCCAGCCCATATAGAGGCCGACGGTTACCGCGGCGATCACGCCCGAGAGCCCGAGCTCCTCGGCCGGGAGGTACACCGCGTAGCCCGACAGGATCGAGATCGTGATCTCCGTGGGCGGGTCGTCGATCCGGGCACGAACCGCGCGGATGATGCGCCCGCCCAGGAGGCCGATGGCCACACCGCCTACGCCGCTCGCGACGAACTCGGGGATCGCCTCCCATAGCGAGAACGAGCCGGTGACGACGGCCGCGATCGCGAATCGGTAGAGCACGAGCGCGGTCCAGTCGTTCGTCAGGTTCTCGCCCTCGATGATGGTGATCAGCCGCCTCGGCGCGCCGATGCGACGCATGATCTCCGCGGGCGCCACCGCGTCCGTGGGCGAGACGATCGCGCCCAGCACGAACGCCGGACCCCAGTCGAGCCCGACTGCGTAGTGCGCCACCAGCGCGACGGCGGCCATCGTCACCAGCACCAGGGGGATCGACAGCAGCGCGATCGGCTTCGCGTTGCGGCGCAGGTCGCGGACCGATGTGAAGAACGCGGCGCCGTAGAGGAGCGGCGGCAGGAAGATCAGGAGCACGAGGTCCGGGTCGAGCTCCACGGACGGCACTCCGGGCAGGAACCCGATCACCGCGCCGCCCAGCACGAGCGTGACGGGGTAGGGCACATCCACGATCCGGGCGAGCACGGCGAGGGTGGCGATCGCCAGCAGGAGCCCGAACACGATTAGCTCGATGTGCTCCACGAGGCAAGGGTGGCAGCATCCGCCGAGTGCCCGTTGTGACGCTCTACGGCAAGCCCGGCTGCCACCTCTGCGACGACGCCCGCGAGGTTGTCGAGCGCGTGCGCGCCGAGCACCCGTTCGAGCTGCGCGAGGTCGACATCTCCCTCGATCCAGCGCTTTTTCGGGAGTACGGAGAGCGCATCCCGGTACTGGAGCTGGACGGCGAGGAGCTGTTCGAGTTCCACGTCGATGAGGCGGTTCTCGTGCAGCGGGTAGGTAGAGTGGACGGCGCGTGAGGTACGACGACAGTCCAGCGGGCGGCGTCGGGCTTCAACCGGTTCGGCCGGATGCCGAGCCGGGCGCCTCCGAGCGGTTATCGCTCGGGGTCGCTGCCCGACTGTCGCGCTACCTGCAGGTCCTGACCCAGGCGAAGAAGATGGGGCGCGAGACGATCTCCTCCCAGGAGCTGGCGGACTACACGCACGTCAACTCCACCCAGATCCGCCGGGACCTCTCCGGCTTCGGCAAGTTCGGCAAGCGCGGGGTGGGCTACAACGTCGACTCGCTCGTCTCGCAGATTCGCAAGATCCTGCGGACCACCGGAAAGCACAACATCGCGTTGTTCGGAGCGGGGAACCTCGGCCAGGCGATCGCGGGCTCCGACATCTTCGCCGACCACGGCTTCCGTGTGGTGGCCCTGTTCGACAAGGACCCTGGGAAGGTCGGGAGCCAAGTCGGCGACAGCCTGACGGTGCGGCCGTATGACGACCTCGAGCGGGTGATCCGCGAGGAGGACGTGGTCGTCGGCGTGCTCGCAGTCCCGACCGACGCGGCGCAGGAGGTGGCGGACGACCTCGTCGAGGCCGGCGTCAAGATCATCTTCAACTACTCCGAGGCACTCCTGCAGGTCCCGCCCGAGGTGACGGTGCACACCTCGAGCCCAGCGGTGGACCTGCTCTACGCGCTCTACTTCTACCTCACCTGAGGTTCCTTGCATGCTCGAGATGCGGCGGGTCAGAGAGGTCTTCGAGGCCTCCACGGACTTCACGATCGGGCTCGAGGAGGAGTTCGCAATCCTCGACCCGGGGACTCTCTCGCTCGACCACCGCTTCGAAGAGCTGCGCGACCTGGCGCAGGACGATCCGGTGCTCGCGGAGTCGGTCGCCGGCGAGCTGATCCGCTCCGAGATCGAGATCCGGTCGGGCCGCGGCGAGAACTTCGCCGATGCTGTCGCGAGGCAACGCGAGGCGCGCTCCCGGCTGTTCTCGCTGGCCGCGGGGAACGACGCGCTGCTCGGCGCGACCGGGACCCACCCGTGGAGCCCGTGGCAGGAGCAGCAGATCATCGACACGGACCACTACCGGCGCGTGGAAGACCTGCTCCAGTACGTCGCCTGGCGGAACAACACCTTCAGCCTGCACGTGCACGTGGGCGTGAACGGCGCCGAGCGTGCGGTGCGCGTGTGCGACCGGCTGCGGGTGGTGATGCCGGAGCTCTTGGCAATTTCCGCGAACTCACCCTTCCTCGATGGTCGCCACTCCGGTCTGCACTCGGCGCGAACGCAGATCTTCACGAAGAGCTTCCCGCGCTGCGGAATCCCGGACGCCTTCGGGAGCTGGTCCGCCTACGCATCGTACGTCGACTTCCTGGTGCGGACGCACTCGATCACCGAGTTCACACAGGTCTGGTGGAGCATCCGGCCGCACCACTCGTACGGGACTGTCGAGATGCGAATCTGCGACGCCCAGGCGAGCGCCGACGACTCGACGACGCTGGCCGCCCTGATCACCTCTTGCGTGGCCCAGGCCGCGCTCGACCACGACGAGGTGGTGCCCTTCGAGGACCCGCCGGGCCGGCTCGTGGAGGAGAACTTCTGGCGCGCGATCAGGTACGGGCTCGATGGCAAGCTCATCGACCTCGAGCGCGCCGAGGAGTACCCGGCCGCGGCGGCCCGCGACCGCCTGCTGGCCTGGACGACGCCCGCCCGGATGGCGCTCGGGATCGAGGTTGTGCTCCCGGAGGAGAACGGCGCCCAGCGCCAGAAGCGCCAGCTGGCCGAGGGCGCGACCATCGAGGACATCTATGCCGCGGAGGTGGCGCTCACACAGCGCACGTACGCGGCCGAGGAGGTCACCACGTGAACGAGCCTCAGCAGCCAAGCGAGGAACAGCTCCGCGACGCGCTTCGTCAGATCAAGACGGAGGACGTGGTCGTGCAGACGGTGGCCACGCTCGTGAACCTGGCGGGCCAGAAGCTGTCCGTCGAGGGCGCGAAGGACCCGGCCGAGGCGAAGACGGCGATCGACGCCGCCCGGCACATGCTGCCGCTGGTACCCGACGAGGCGCAGCCGCCGATCCAGAATGCGCTCGACCAGATCCAGATGCTGTACGTGCGCGAGTCGTCGGGCGGCGGTGAGCCGCCGCCGCCCAAGGAAGAGCCGGCCCCGAAGTCCAAGATCTGGACACCGCCGGGCTCGTGATCGGCGTCTTCGGGGGCTCCGGCTTCAACACGTTCCTCGACGACATCACCGAGGTACCTGTCGCCACGCCGTACGGTCCTCCGTCCGCTCCGGTGCGCATCGGCCGCATCGAGGGGACGGAGGTGGCCTTCATGCCCCGTCACGGCGACGAGCACACACTCCCTCCTCACCGAATCAACTATCGAGCCAATGTCTGGGCGATGAAGGAGGTCGGGGTCGACCGCATCATCGGCCCGTCCGCCTGCGGCTCGCTCAGGCCCGAGCTCGAACCGGGCACCTTCGTGCTGTGCGACCAGTTCGTGGACCGTACGATGGGCCGCGAGAGCACCTTCTACGACGGCCCGCAGACCACGCATGTCTCCGCCGCGGACCCGTACTGCCCCGACCTGCGACGGGTGCTCGCCGAGTGCGCGAGCGAGGAGGGGATCCCTGTCGTCGATGCGGGGACCGTGGTCGTCGTCCAGGGTCCGCGCTTCTCGACTCGAGCGGAATCCCGCTGGTTCGCGGCGAGCGGATTCGACGTCGTCAACATGACCCAATATCCGGAGGCCTGGCTCGCGCGGGAGCAGGCCCTCTGCTACGCAAACATCTCACTTGTCACGGACTACGACGTCGGGCTGGAGGGGATGCCGGAGGTGCCGCCGGTGTCGGCCGACGCCGCTTTCGGTGTGTTCGCCGAGAACCTCGATAGACTGCGCGCCCTTCTGTTCCGGGCGGTCCCGAAGATCGGCCCGCAGCCGGACGACATCTGCGCATCGGCGCTGGACAGCGCAATTGTCCACCACTAGCGGGCGCTGCGCGCTGGCTCTTCTGACTCAAGACGGAGGAAATACCCCTTGGACTTCCTGACTGATTGGGGCGTGATTATTGCGCTCCTCTGCGCCGGCGCCGCCGTGGCCTATGGCGTCGTCACGTCACGCTGGCTCCTGGCTCTCTCGCCCGGCAACACCGAGATGCAGGACATCTCGCGCGCGGTGCAGGAGGGCGCGACGGCCTACCTGCGGCGCCAGTACACCATCATCGCCGGGGTGGCGGTGGTGCTGGCGATCCTGCTGGCCATCGCGCTCGAGGCCCAGGACGCCGAGGGCATCCTGGTCGCGATCGGGTTCCTGATCGGGGGGACCCTCTCCGGCGGGGCCGGCTTCATCGGCATGAACGTGTCGGTGCGCGCCAACGCCCGCGTGGCGGAGTCGGCGCGCTCCGGCGTGTCGCGGGCGCTCGAGGTTGCGTTCAAGGGCGGCGCGGTGACCGGCCTGCTCGTTGCGGGCCTGGCGCTGCTCGGTGTGGCCGGCTACTACGGGATCCTGATCCTGTTCGGCAGCGACGAGCGGGACGCGATCGACGCGCTTGTCGGCCTCGGCTTCGGCGGATCCCTGATCTCGGTGTTCGCCCGTCTGGGCGGCGGGATCTTCACCAAGGCGGCCGATGTCGGCGCCGACCTAGTCGGCAAGATCGAGGCCGGGATCCCCGAGGACGATCCGCGCAACCCGGCGGTGATCGCCGACAACGTGGGTGACAACGTCGGCGACTGCGCCGGCATGGCGGCCGACCTCTTCGAGACGTACGCGGTCACCGCCGTGGCAGTGATGCTGCTGGGCGTACTGATCTTCAACGAGATCGGCACGGTCGCCACGTACCCGCTGGTCGTCGGCGGCGTGTCGCTGATCGCCTCGATCATCGGCACCTACGCGGTGCGCTCGCGGGCCGGCAACGTGGAGCTCGCCCTCTACCAGGGCCTGATCGTGTCGGGCGTCCTCGCGGCGCTCGCATTTCTCCCGATCACGCTCGCGATGATGGATGACCTCACCTACAAGGAGGGCGTCTCCAGTCTGCTGCGGGCCGGCAGCGAGGCGCCCTCGGGCTTCGACCTGTGGCTGTGCACGCTCGTGGGCATCGGCGTGACGGCCGGGCTGTTCGTGATCACCGACTACTACACGTCGACCCGCTTCCGGCCGGTGCGGACGACGGCACGCGCGTCGCAGACCGGTCACGCGACCAACATAATCCAGGGGCTCGCGCAGGGCTTCCAGTCGACCGCGGCGCCGGCGATTCTGCTGGTGGTCGGCATCCTCATCGCCAACGAGCTCGGCGGGATCTACGGCATCGGGGTGGCGGTCATGGCGCAGCTGTCGCTCACCGGGCTGATCGTGGCGCTGGACGCGTTCGGGCCGATCACAGACAACGCCGGCGGCATCGCCGAGATGGCGAACCTGCCCGAGGAGGTGCGGAATGTGACCGACCCGCTGGACGCGGTCGGCAACACGACCAAGGCCGTGACGAAGGGCTACGCAATCGGATCCGCCGTGTTGGCGGCCCTCGTCCTGTTCGCCGCGTTCCACGAGGAACTGCGCGAGGAGGCGGCGAAGTCCGGCACCCCGGTGGTCTCGTTCGACATCTCCCAGCCGGAGGTGCTGATCGGGTTGATCGTGGGCGGGATGATGGTCTACCTGTTCGCGGCGCTCGCGATCGAGGCGGTGGGCCGCGCCGGCGGCGGCGTAGTCGAGGAGGTGCGCCGGCAGTTCAGGGAGAAGCCGGGCATCATGGACGGCACCGAGAAGCCCGACTACGCCCGGGCGGTGGACATCGTGACGGCCTCGGCGCAGAAGGAGATGATCATCCCCGCGCTGATTCCGATCGTGGTGACGACCGTGGTCGGCCTGCTGTCAACCGAGGCCCTCGGCGGACTGCTCATCGGCGTGATCGTGGTGGGCTTCTTCGCAGCCATCTCGATGACAGCCGGCGGCGGCGCCTGGGACAACGCGAAGAAGCTGATCGAGGACGGCGAGTACGGCGGAAAAGGCTCCGAGGCCCACGCGGCCTCGGTCACCGGCGACACGGTCGGCGACCCCTACAAGGACACAGCCGGCCCGGCGATCAACCCGATGATCAAGGTCGCGAACATCGTGGCCCTGCTGCTCATCCCGTTCCTGGTCTAACACCCAGCCCCCGAGCCACCCGACCCACAGCCCCGCCATTCCGGCGGACGTTCCGGCCGCCATGCGGCTGGGGCCGGGCCGGGGGCCGGCCACCGGCCGCCGACCGCCGACCACGAGGCCCCAGGCCCGGCCCCCGCCATCCGGCCCAAACCGCGCGCCCGGGGCGCGCGGCGAGCCTTACGGCCCGCGTGCCCCGCTCGTAACGCGCACGTAGCCCGGGCTTCACACAACGCACCCACGCGTGACACCCCGCCTGCCACCCTCGCCAGGTGGTTGGGATCCGTAGCGAAAAACGCACCGAATCCCAACCACCTGGACGCGGGCCGGTAATCGCGGCACTGGCGGGCAAGCAGCACGGGGTAGTCGCGCGCACACAACTCATCAAGCTGGGCCTGGATCGTTCGGCGATCCGCCGGCGTGTGGCGGCCGGGATGTTGCATCCGATGCACGGCGGGTGGGTCTACGCCGTAGGGAGAGACCCGCTCTCAAGATCAGGCAGATACTTGGCCGCCGTCATGGCGTGTGGGTCGGGCGCAGTGCTGAGCCACCGCTCGGCGGCGGATCTCTGGGGAATCAGGGCAACGGAGACCCGGCTGGAGGTCACCGTTGCGCAGGTGTCGCGGCGGACTCCGAACGTTCAGATCCACCGATCGCGCATCCTCACGCCCAAGGACATCACAGTGAAGGACGGCATTCCGGTCACGAGCCTTGCTCGCACGCTTCTTGACCTCAGTGCCGTCGTTAGACCCTCCGACCTGGAGGTGGCTGTCGGTCGGGCTGAACGCCTCGGCATCTTCGATCTGATCGCCGTCACCGATGTGCTCGAACGCGCGAAAGGGCGCAGGGGCGCGAGGAATCTGCGACGGGTAGTCGAGGCATACCGGCTGAGCACCCAGAAGAGCAGGCTCGAACGACGGTTCAAGCAGCTCCTCGAGACTGCCCCCGACATCCCGAGCCCATTCTTCAATGCCATGATCGACGGCGAGACCGGCACCCACGAGGTCGACGCCTTCTGGGAGCGCGAGCGCCTCGCCGTCCAGGTCGACGGCTTCGAGTTCCACCGCACCCGTCGCGACCGCGAGCGGGATGCCGCGAGCGACGCAGACCTGGAACTCGGCGGGTACCGGGTGATCCGGCTCACCTGGGATGAAGCGACCGTCCACGGCGAGCGGACCCTCCGGCGCGTTCGCCTTGGGCTCGGCGAGGCGGGGCGCGCGACCGCGTAGGCTCGCCATGTGGCCCGAGCCGACGACATCCACACCCTGCCCGAGGATCTGCCCGTCCCGCAGGACGACGGCGCGGCCGATCATCTCGTCAGTGCAGCCGTTCCTCACATCCCGCTCCAAGCGACGACGGGAGAACAGATCCGCCTGAGCGAGCTCCCCGGAAGAACCGCCCTCTTCTGCTACCCGCGCACAGGTCGCCCGGACGAGGAGCTCCCGCCCGGCTGGAACGCGATTCCCGGCGCGCGGGGCTGCACCCCGGAGGCGTGCGGCTTCCGCGACGCGCACTCTCAGTTCGCGGAGATCGGAGTCCGGGTGCTTGCGCTGAGCACCCAGTCACCGGACTATCAGCGCGAGATGGCAGAGCGCCTCCACCTGCCGTTTCCGGTGCTGAGCGACGAGCGGCTCGAGCTCACGAACGCCCTCCGGCTGCCCACGTTCGAGACGAGCGGCTGGACCCTGCTCAAGCGCCTCACCCTCGTGATCGACGACGGGCGCATCTCGCGGGTCTTCTATCCCGTCTTCCCGCCCGATTCGCACGCTGCAGAGGTGCTAATCAGCCTCCGCGACCACTAGCGTTTCAAGGGTCGATGGCTGAGTATCGCCCCAAGGGCCGCGGTCTCGAGCGCGTGCTCGGGACCGGTGCCCTCTTCTCAACCGCCTACGGCAACGTAGGCAGCTCGATCTACTACGCGCTCGGCCTGGTCGCGATCTACGCCGCCGGCATGACGCCCGTGGTGTTCGTGATCGCAGGCCTGATCTTCGCCGCGACCGCAGCCACGTACGCGGAGGCGACGACAATGTTCCCCGAGGCCGGCGGCTCCTCGAGCTTCGCCCGCCGCGCCTTCAACGAGTTCTGGTCCTTCTTCGCGGCCTGGGGCCAGATGCTCACCTACATCATCACGATCGCGATCTCGGCATTCTTCGTGCCGCACTACCTCGGGGTCTTCTGGAGCCCGCTCGGCGAGTCGCCCGCGGACATCTTCGCCGGCATCATCGTCGTGGCGCTGCTCGGCACGCTGAACATCGTCGGCGTGAAGGAGTCCGCGGGCGTGAACATCGGTTTCGCCGTGGCCGACTTCCTGACCCAGGTGATCCTCGTGGTGGTCGGGATCGTGCTCGTGCTCGACCCCCAGCTCCTCGTGGAGCAGGTCGACTTCGGCACCACGCCGACGGTCGGCGACTTCCTAATCGCGATTCCGGTTGCCATGGTGGCCTACACAGGGATCGAGACGATCTCGAACATGGCCGAGGAGGCGCGCGACTACGGGACGACAATCCCGCGCGGCATCGGCCTCGTCGTCGGCGCCGTCGCGGTCATCTACACCTTCCTGCCGGCGGTGGCGCTTTCGGCGATGCCCGTGAAGAACGGCGAGACGGTGCTCGCGCTGCCGAAGGAGGAGGGCGGCTACGCGGACGACCCGGTGCTCGGCGTCGTCAAGAACATGGACCTCGGCTCGCTAACCCACCCCGCCGAGATCTACGTGGGCATCCTGGCGTCGACGATCCTCTTCATCGCGACGAACGCGGGCATCCTGGGCGTGTCGCGGCTCAGCTATTCGATGGGCCAGCACCGCCAGCTGCCCGAGTTCCTGCGTCTGCTCCACCCTCGGTTCCGCACGCCGTACATCGCGATCGCCGTCTTCAGCGCGATCGCCTGCATCGCGATCGTGCCGGGCGAGGCGGACTTCCTCGGCGTGATCTACGCCTTCGGGGCGATGCTGTCGTTCACGATGGCGCACGTGTCCGTGACCGCGCTCCGCGTGAAGCGGCCGGACGTGGAGCGGCCCTTCAAGGGACCGCTGAACATCGATTTCCGCGGCCGAGAGCTGCCCCTGTTCGCCATCCTCGGCGGACTCGGCACCGGGACGGCGCTCATCGTCGCCACGGTGCTCGACTTTCGGGTCTTGGTGTCCGGCATAGGGTGGATGGCAATGGGCGTCACGCTCTACGTGGTCTACCGCCGCCGTCAGGGCCTCGCGCTTACGGAGACCCACAAGATCGTCTCGCCGAAACCCGCCGTCGAGCACGAGGTGGAGTACGAGTCGATCCTCGTGGCGTTCGAGGACAACGACTACTCACCGGAGGCTGTCTCCACTGCTGTCCGGCTCGCGGCCCGGCGCCGGCGCGGCATCCACGTGCTGGTGACGATCACAGTCCCGCCGAACTCGCCGATCGACGCCGACTTACCCGAGCAGGAGGCGAAGGCGTCGTCGGTGATCGACTCCGCCCGCGTGCGCGGCGGCCGCCGCGTGACCGGCCACTGGGAGAAGGTGCGCCCCGGCCAGGCCGGCCGGCGCGTGGTCGAAGAGGCGAAGGAGATTCGCGCCCGGGCCATCGTCATGCCGCTGCCGCCGCGGCGCACCGGCTCTTCGTTGTTCGGGCGTACGCTTGAGACAGTGCTGACCGAGCGTCCCGCGCGCGTCATCATCGACTCGTCGAGACTGGACTCACAGAAAGCGGTCCAGTGAGGCGAGCCTACGTCACCTCCACCCGCGTGCTGAGCGGGCTGCTGATGCTCGTCGGGCTCGCGATGATCGTCTCCGCATTGGCACGCGGCGGAGGCGCGCTCGCGCTCGGCGTGGTCCTGGGCACGATGCTCGCGCTCCTAGGCGCGGGACGCCTCTGGCTCGCGCGCGGCGGGACGCGGTGAGCGGCGGGGCCGGAGGCGGCGGGACCGGCGCGCGCCACCAGGTTTCCGACCGCGCACGCGAGAGCATCCGGCGGAGCTCCGAAGGGCTGAAGCGGGGCTCTGAGCGGGCACGGGTCATCATCTCGCACACGCTCGGCGAGCCGGCGCTCTTCGCGATCACGCTGAGCACAGTCGTCTCGGCGATCTTCTTCTCGCTCGGCGTCGTGGCGGGCCGGGCGCTCGGCCTGACCCCGCTGGTGTTCCTGCTCGCGGGCATCTTCTTCGCCCTGACAATGGCCACCTACGTCGAGGGCAGCTCGCTCCACATCGAGCGCGGCGGCGCCTCGACCTTCGCCCGTTACGCCTTCGACGAGTTCTGGAGCTTCATCGCCGGCTGGGCGATCCTGCTCGACTACCTCATCGTGATGGCGATCGGTGCGGTCGTCATCTCCGAGTACCTCGCCGTCTTCTGGAACGAGCTCGATGAGGGCTTCTGGCCGGAGGCGATCGCGGGCGGCGCGCTGCTGTTCGTGGCGATGTCGAACATCCGTGGCCTGTCGGCGAACCGGATCGGCAGCGTCCTGCGCCTGTCCGTGGTCAGCATCGTCGTGCTGGTCGTGGTCTCGCTGATCGGCTTCGCGCAGTACTGGGACCCCGGTTCGATCAGGAACTCGATCGACCTGGGCGTAGCGCCGCGCTGGGGGGACTTCATCTTTGCTTGCGGCATCGCGACCGTGGTTGCAATCGGCGTCGAGGCGGCGTCCGGCCTCGCCGGTGAGATCCGCGTGGGGCGCCGCGGCCTGCGCCGGGTGGTGCTCGTGACGATCGGCGTGACGGTGGCGCTCTTCGTGCTTGTCTCGGTGGCCGGGCTGATGGCCACGCCGGTGGTGGGCGACCGCACCGCCCTCGGCGACCGCTATATCGAGGCGCCCGTGCTCGCGATCGTGTCCTCATACGAGCCGGGCACGCTGCTCGACGTGAGCCGCTACGTCGTGGGCGCGACCGCCGCGGCGCTCCTGCTCGTCGCGATGAACGGGCAGATGCTGGGCCTCGCCCGGCTCGCATATTCGCTCGCCACGAACCGGCAGATCCCGAGCGGGGTTGGGCGGCTCCAGCGCCGTCGCGGGACGCCCTACGTGACGATCTCGATCGCCGCGCTGATCGCGTTCGCTCTCGCGATCCCGCACGATCTCGACTTCCTCGCGGGCGCCTTCGCCTTCGGAGCGCTGATCGCCTTCTCGATCGCGCACCTCTCGGTGATCAGGCTGCGATTCCGCGAGCCGGACCGTCCGAGCGCCTTCCGCGTGCCGCTCTCCGTGCCGTTCCGCGGAGCGCAGGTTCCCCTGCCGGCGGTCTTCGGTGCGCTGCTGTCGATCTTCGTCTGGATCAGCATCGTGGTGTACCACCAGGGCGCGCGCGTGATCGGCGCCGCGTGGATGGCGGCGGGCGTGACGCTGTACGTGATCTACCGGCGCGGGCAGGGCAAGTCGCTCACGCGGCGCTTCACGATCCCGGCCGAGGCCCTCCAGGAGGGGGCCGGCGCGGAGTACGGCAGCATTCTCGTGCCGGTGTTCGGCGAGGAGCTCGACGACGACATCGTGGGCACCGCCGGGCGGCTGGCGGCCTCCGAGGGCGAGGAGGAGGAGGAGGGCGGAGCGGTGCTGGAGGCGCTCTACGTCTTCGAGATCCCGATGTCCTTGCCGATCGACGCCCGTGTGCCCGAGGAGCGCGTGCGCGACGCGAAGCGGGTGCTCGCGCGGGCGAAGGAGGTGGGGGAGGAGTATGCCGGCGTCGAGGTGGCGACGGCGATGGTGCGCGGCCGCTCGGTCGGCCAGGCGATCGTCTCCGAGGCCAAGCGGCGGGGGGTCGAGGCCATCGTCCTCGGCGCCGAGGAGCCGAGCCGCCTGCGAGGCGGGGCGATCCTCGGAGGGCGCGGGCGCGTGCGCGACCGCTTCGTCGGCGAGACCACCCGTTACGTGGTCGATAAGGCCCCGTGCAAGGTCATTCTCACCGCGCCGCCCACAGGCGAGGAGGGCACGCGGGAGGGCGTCCTGCCGTAGCGCCTGTTTAGCAGCCTCCCGGATGTATTGTGGGATGGACATGTTCGTTCTGATCGTTGGCTGCGGGCGCGTTGGCTCCGCGATCGCCAACTCCATGATGGAAGAGGGGCACGACGTGTCCGTGCTGGACGAGGACGCCGAGGCCATCGCGCTGCTGGATCGCGGGCAGGCGGACAGCTGGGAGGAGCGCGGCGGCCAGTTCACCGAGGGCACGGCGCTCGAGATTGACGCCCTGCTTGCGGCGGGGATCGAGCGCGCCGACGCGTTCGTGGCATCCACTGACGGGGACAACACGAATCTGGTGATTGCGCAGGTGGCGAAGCGGCGCTTCGACGTGGACCGTGTTGTCGTCCGCGTGCTCGACCCGGCGCGGGCCCGCTGGTACGCGGAGCAGGGACTCCAGACGGTCTGTCCGACGCAGACGGCGATCGAGCTCCTCGAGGCGGCCGTCCGCGGCCAAATCCGCTTCGAGGGAGTGGCGGGCTAGCCCATGTACGTGGTGATCGTAGGCGCCGGGAAGGTGGGCTGGAACCTCGCCCGCGAGCTGATCAACAAGCGCCACGAGGTGACCGTGGTCGAGGCGGACGCCCATCGGTACGCGGTGGTCGAGCAGGAGCTCGAGCACAGCGCGATGTACGGCGACGGGTCGGAGCTCTGGGTGCTCGAGCGCTCGGGGATCGAGCGGGCCGATCTGGTCGTGGCGGTGACCGGGGACGACGAGGACAACATCCTGATCTCACAGGTCGCACGCGAGAAGTACGGCGTGGCTCGCGTGGTGGCGCGCTGCAACAACCCGCGCAACCTCCAGCACTTCGAGCTGCTGGGCGTGCGTCCCGTGATCTCGGCAACGGACCTGATCCTGCGGCTGATCGAGCACGAGGTGCCGAAGTACGGCCTCGTGCACCTGCTCGACCTGCCCGAGGAGCGGCTCGAGATCATCGAGCTCGAGGTGGGGGACGGCTCGCCGGCCGCCGGCCGCGCCGTCAAGGACCTCGGGCTCCCAGATGGGTCGCTAGTGATCTCGATCCTCCGTGAGGGCGGCGGCTTCGTCCCCACCGGCGACTCGGTGATCGAATCGGGCGACGAGGTGCTTGTCGTACTCGACGTGGGTATCGAGTCACGAGTGACCGAGCTCTTCACCGAACGCACGGCCGCCTAGGTGTCTTCGCGCCACGCTGACCATCTGCTGATCGGCGGCGGGCTCGCCGCCGCGAACTGCGCGCGCTGGCTGCGCGAGGAGGGAAGCGACGGCTCGATCCTCCTCGTGGGCCGCGAGCCGGACCGGCCGTACAACCGGCCGCCGCTGTCGAAGGGCTACCTCCAGGAGAAGGAGTCGCGCGAGGACGCGCTGTTCCGGCCGGAGGAATGGTGGGACGACCAGCGGATCGATGTGCTCACGCGCACGAGCGTGACGAAGCTGGACGCCGAGGCGCGCGTAGCGACCCTGTCCACCAAGGACGAGGTGCGGTTCGACAGCGCGCTCCTGGCCACCGGCTCCAACGTCAGGCGCCTGCGCGTTGACGGCTGTGACCTGGACGGGATTCACTATCTGCGCGCGTTCGGCAACTCGGAGGCGATCAAGGCGGAGGCCGCGGAGCGGAAGCGCGCCGTGCTCATCGGTGGCAGCTACATCGGGTGCGAGGTGGCGGCGTCGCTCACCGCGGCGCACGGCGTGGACTGCGCGATCGTGATGATGGAGGACGTCACCTTCGAGCAGTTCTACGGCGAGGAGGTGGGGCGCTTCTTCCAGAACGCTCTCGAGGAGCACGGCGTGGCTGTCCACGGCGGCCAGGAGGTCGAGCGCTTCGAGGGCGACGGGGAGCGCGTCACGAAGGTGGTGACGAACGGCGGGCTCGAGCTGGAGTGCGACTTCGTCGTGGTGGGGATCGGTGTGATCCCCGACGTGACGCTCGCGAAGGGCGCGGGGCTGCAGATCGGCGACCAGGGCGGCGTCAAGTGCTCCGCCGGGCTCGAAACCTCGGAGCCGGGCATCTTCGCGGCCGGCGACATTTGCGAGTACGACAGCCCGGTGCACGGAAAGCCGATGCGGATCGAGCACTGGGACGTCGCGTTCAACCAGGGCAAGACAGCGGCGTTCAACATGCTCGGGCGCGGGCTGCGGCACGAAGTCGTGCCGTACTTCTTCTCCGATCTCGCGGACTGGGTCTCGATGGAGTACGTGGGGCCGGGCTCAGGCGAGACGGTGATCCGCGGCTCGCTCGAGGACGGCGAGTTCGCGGCGTTCTACGTGGACGACGGCCGCGTGACCGCGGCGATGTCGGTGGGCCGCTCGGACGACCTGGACTACGCGCGGCGCTTCATCTTGGAGAAGACCCGGGTGGACCGGGCGGCGCTCGCCGATCCCGGCGTCGATCTAGCGTCCCTCTAGAACAGCCAGCGAACCTTCTTGTTCGGCCATTTGATGGCCGGGCGGTCCTCGATGCGCAGGGCGGGGCCGACCACGAACGCGAGCAAGAAGAAGACGATGAAAAAGACGAATACGAAGCTCATTTGCTTCAAATGATACTTACCGACTGTCGGTAGCTTGAGCGCATGACCGAGCTCGCCGATCGCTTCCTCGCACTGCACAAGTCCGGGCGCCCGCTGCTGATGCCGAACCCCTGGGACCGCGGCGCCGCGCGGCTCCTCGAGTCGCTCGGGTTCGAGGCGCTCGCGACCACGAGCAGCGGGTTCGCGGCGACCCTTGGCCGGCTCGACGGCCAAGTCACGCGCGACGAGGCGATCGCACACTCCGCCGACATCGTGGATGCGGTCGACGTGCCCGTCTCGGCCGACCTCGAGAACTGCTTCGCGGACGACCCGGCGGGAGTGGCCGAGACCGTCCGTCTCGCGGTCGAGGCGGGCCTCGCAGGCTGCTCGGTCGAGGACTACAGCGGCCGCGGGAGCGACACGATCTACGCTCCGGACCTGGCGACCGAGCGCGTGGCGGCCGCGGCGGAGGCGGCCCACTCCGGACCCCGGAGGCTTGTGCTGACCGCCCGCGCCGAGAACCACGTCCACGCGCGCGACGACCTGGCCGACACGATCACCCGCCTCCAGAGCTTCCAAGAGGCCGGCGCCGACGTCCTGTTTGCCCCGGGGCTGCGCGACATCAACATGATCCGCGAGCTCATCTCCTCCGTCGACCTGCCCGTGAGCGTCCTGGCCGCTCCTGGACTGCCGAGCGTGCGCGAGCTGGGTGAAGCGGGGGTGAGCAGAATCTCAGTCGGCGGCAGCTTTGCCTTCACCGCCTACGGTGCAGCCGCAGCAGCGGGCCGCGAGCTCCTGGAGTCAGGGACTTACAGCTACTGGGAGACAGCGAGCCCGGGCTCGAAGGCAGTGAGGGAGGCGTTCCGTGTATCTACGACCGACGGCGCCTGAAGGGCGCCGCCGGTGAGACTGCGGGGCAGGGATTCGAACCCCGATTTTCCGGTCCAGAGCCGGACGTCTTTCCATTGGACGACCCCGCAATCGACGCGAAAGGATAGCCGCCTTCGGCGCCCGCGGCCTGGCCTGCCGTCCGAGGTAGATGCGAACATGTGTTCGTGCAGTCGAAGAGAGCGACTGGTGACACACGTCGAGCGGTCGCTGCGCTGTGAGATCTGTGGCTTGACCGAGTGGCTCGGGCGGCCGCTGTCTATGGCGCTTCATCACGTCAATGGGGATGGGCGAGACAACCGGCTAGAGAATCTTCAGTTCCTCTGCCCCAACTGTCATTCCCAGACAGACACCTTCTCTGGCTGGAAGCTGCGTGCTCGGCTCAAGGTGGTTC
>JBKPME010000021.1:0-12326 GCA_046731915.1 Actinomycetota bacterium | reverse complement strand
CGGCACAGCCGCCCTCGGCGCGGCGGCAACGGCTGCGCTCGGCGCCGTCCTGCTGGGCGAGCTCCGGAGGGTATGGCGGCGCGGCGCGGCGCCGGCGCTCAGCGATACCGACCACCCGATCCTCGCCGCCGAGGAGGCGGTCGCCGAGACCGCCCGTGTGGCGCGCGCGGGCTATCGCGAGGTATCGACGCGCGAGAACTCGATGTTCAATCTGCTCACCTCGTTCGCCAGCACGTTCATCCTGGTGCGCTCGGTGACCTACGCCCTGCGACAGCGGCGAACGGTGGGGCCGTTCCGCAACCTGCGCGTGGGCGAGCGGCACATCCACCACTACGTGCCCGGCATCGTCATCGCGTTCATCTCTGGGACCGGGGCGATTCTCAGTCGCCACGAGCGGCTCGAGCCGCTGCTGGCGGTGCCTTTTGGCGTCGGGATGGGCCTGACGCTCGACGAATCGGCGCTCCTGCTCGAGCTGGACGACGTCTACTGGAGCCGTGAGGGCCTTGTCAGCGTTCAGATCACGCTCACGGTGATCGCCCTGCTTGGCGCGCTCGCGCTCGGCCTGCGCTTCCTGAGGCGCGGCGAAGAGGTGGTGCTCATGCCGCAGACCTCGTCGCCCTGAGGTGATTTGATTGCGCGATGGAGACGCCAAAGCCGCCCGATCAGCAGGGCCCGGACGAGCCCGCGGGCTCCGATCCGCCGGCGCCGCCCGCCGGACCCCAGGCTCCAGCGAGCCCGCAGGCGCCCGTCGGGCAAGAGGTACCTGGAGCGCCACCACCCCCTCCTGCCGGCCCGTACGCCCCGCCGGCCGGGGCGCAGCCGCCTCCCCGCGGCCCTGAGGGCCCGCCTTCCTACAGCGGGCCGGTTCCCCCCGGCGGCTGGCACCAGCCGATTGCGCAGCAGCAGCCGGGCTGGTGGGGCAAGCCGCTGGCGAGCTGGGGCTCCCGGGTCGCCGCCACTCTCATCGATTGGCTGATCCTGCTCGTGCCCGTGATCGTCCTGACGGTAATCGTTATCGCGATCGCGGCCGGGAGCGACACCGGCGCCTGGGTCACGGGTGTCTTTGGCTTCCTGGCTTACCTGGTGGTGCTGCTCCTGTACGCGCCGCTCCTGATGATGCGCGAGGGCGAGCGCAACGGCCAGACCTGGGGCAAGCAGGCGCTCGGCATCACGGTGGTCCGTGACAACGGCGAGGCGATGGGCTTCGGCTGGGCCGCCCTGCGCGAGTGGGTCGTGAAGGGCCTCCTGGTGTCGATCGCCTCGTCGATCATCCCGTTCATCCCGTGGCTGCTGGACAACCTGTGGCCGCTATGGGACGACCAGAACCGCGCGATTCACGACATGATCGTGTCGACACATGTGGTTCAGGTCTAGGCGGCTCAGGCTGCCGCGGGACGGAGGTGTGCGGCGGCACCCGTCCAGATCATCTGTTCCCGGCCAGGCCCGACCCCGACCATCACGACCGGGATCCCGAGCGACTCGGAGATGAACTCGAGGTAGGCCTGGGCATTCGCCGGCAGCTCGTCCATCGAGCGGCAGCCGCGAATGTCCTCGTGCCACCCGGCCAGCTCGATGAAGTCACCGTGGACGCGGTGGACGATCGACTGGTGATAGGGGAAGTCGTCGAAGCTTGCGCCCTCGGGACCGAGGTAGCGCACGCCCACGTTGAGCGGGTCGATGCCGGTGAGCACATCGAGCTTGGTTACCACGAGCCCGGTCAGCCCGTTGACGCGTGTGGCGTACTTGAGCGCGACGAGGTCGAGCCAGCCGGTACGGCGCGCCCGCCCCGTGGTGGTGCCGAACTCGCCTCCGGCCTCGCGGATCTGCTCGCCGAGCGCGTCGTCGAGCTCGGTCGGGAACGGTCCAGCGCCCACTCGCGTCGTATAGGCCTTGGCGATCCCCCACACCTCGTCGAGCGCGCCTGGGCCCACGCCGGCGCCGGGACCTGCCGCCGCCGCGACCGTGTTGGACGACGTGACGAACGGATACGTCCCGTGGTCGATGTCGAGCAGCGCCCCCTGGGCGCCCTCGAAGACCACCAGCCCGCCCTCGTCGAGGGTGCGCCAGGCGATCGGCGGCGTATCGGCGATGAACTGCTCGAGCCGGTGCCCGTGGGTGCGGTACTCCTCGGTCATCGTGTGGAGGTCGAGCTCTGGCAGCTTTGCGTAGGGCCGGAGCATCAGCCGCTTCGGCTCCATGGCGGCGTAGATCTTCTTACGGAGGATGCTCTCGTCGAGGAGGTCCTGCATCCGGATCCCGAGCCGGGCGGCCTTGTCGGCGTAGCAGGGGCCGATGCCGCGCCGGGTCGTGCCGATCTGGAGCTTCCCGAGCTTCGTCTCGCCCTCCTGGTCGAGCAGCTTGTGGTACGGCATGATCAGATGGGCGTTGGCCGAGACGCGCAGGCCGCGCAGGTCGATCCGCCGGCGGCGCAGCTCGTCGATCTCGGCGGTGAGCACGACCGGGTCGACGACGACGCCGTTGCCGATCGCGCAGAGCTTGCCCGGATAGAGGATCCCGGACGGGATCAGGTGGAACTTGAACGTCTCGCCGTCCCGGACGATGGTGTGGCCGGCGTTGTTGCCGCCCTGGAAGCGGATCACGAGATCGGCCTGTTCGGCAAGGAGGTCGACGACCTTCCCCTTCCCCTCGTCACCCCACTGGGCGCCGACGATCACGACTCCGGGCATGGCGGAACGAGTGTAGGAGAACATCGCTGCGCACCGGGCAGCCGGTGCTTGCGCACGACGCGGCGCGCCTCTAAAAAGCGCCGTCGTCGGCGACCGGCGTCGTGGGCTCAGCGCCGCGATCGCGATAGAGGTTGGCGAACTTGGGATACTTGGGCAGGAACGTCAGAGCAACCTCGCCGATGGGCCCGTTCCGGTGCTTGGCGACGATCACATCCGCCTCACCAAGCCGCTCAGACTCCTTGTTGTAGTACTCGTCGCGGTAGATGAACATGACGACGTCCGCGTCCTGCTCGATCGAGTTGTGGACGACGATGTCGTCGGCGACGAAGTTGTGAAGTCCCTCGACAGTGAGGTCGTAGACCTCCTCGACGCCGTCGGGCTCGATAGAGACGACACGGTCCCAGTACACATCACCGCCGGCCAGCCGGGCGAGCTCCTCTGAATTCACCACCGCGGCAGCCCGTGCCGCGCGCTCCCGCGAGAGGTTCGACCTGTAGAGAGTCGATCCGCAGTACCGGTTGCCGAGCTCGGACTGCATCCCGCGAGTCGTAACTGCCGCGGCAACGCGGGCCGGCTCCACGATCGTTCGCGGCAACGCGAGGTGCTCTCCGGGCGCGATGAAATCGAGACGCTTCCAGCCTTCGAAGGCCAGGAACTTGTGGTTCCCGGTTGCTCGGATCGTACGGCCGAGCTGGGTCGTGAGCCGGTACACGCGCTTGCGGCCGGTGGAGAAGGCGCGGGTCACCTTGCGGCGTTCCAGCTTCCAGGTCTCCGTGCTGACGGCCATTACGTCGAAGCCCGACCGGCCGACGAGCTCGGCGATCGGCTTGTACTCCCCCGTCTCCGGCACGTAGACGCGGGAGTCGCCGGTGAGGCAGCCCGATTCGCGAAGGTCGGACAGCATCGGTACGGGAGGGTTGCGGGACTCCACGGCTCGCGAGAGCTGGGAGACGGCGATTACCGGCACGTCCAGCTCGCGGGCCAGGATCTTCAGACCTCGGCTGATCTGGCCGATCTGCTCGACTCGGCTGCTGTCGGGGCGGCCCTCCGGGCGCATCAGCTGCAGGTAGTCCACGACCACCAGGCCGAGGCCGTGGCGGGCCGCCAGGCGGCGGGACTTCGCTCGCAGCTCGAGCACGCTCATGTCGCTCGAGTCGTCCACGAAGATCGGTGCCCGGGCCAGCTTCTCTACGGCTTGGAGCACCTTGGGCCACTTCTCGGCGCGCACGCGGCCCTTCCGGAGGTCGTCGCTCGAGACACGCGCCTGGGAAGCGAGGAAGCGGTGGGCGAGCTCGGTCTCCGACATCTCGAGCGAGAACAGTGCGACGGGGACGCCGGCATCGACCGCCGCGTGCTCGGCGATGTTGGTGGCCGCCGCGCTCTTCCCCATCGAGGGCCGCGCCGCCAGGACGATCAGGTTCCCGGGCTGGAAGCCCCCTGTGAGGGAGTCGAGGTCGGTGAATCCAGACGGCGTCCCGGTGAGCCCGATGTCCGTCTTTGACAGCTCCTCGAGCTTGTCGATCTCGTCGTGGAGGATCGCCTCGAGCGACCTCATCTCGGAGGTCCCGCCGTCGTGCCCGATCTTGAACAGCACCGCCTCCGCACGCTCGATCAGGTCGCGCGCCCCGCCACGATGCGCGCTCACGTCGTCCTGGATCTCGCGGGTGGCCTTCAACACGCTGCGGAGCAACGAGTGCTCCTTGACGATGCGCGCGTAGTCGAGGACCGCTCCGACGGCCGGCACGACCGTGGGCAGCGAGTGGAGGTAGGCCTCTCCGCCGGCCTTCTCGAGCTCGGCCGCCCGGCGCAGCTCCTCGGCGACCGTGAGCGCATCCACCGCCTCGGGCGTGGCCTTCTCCTTCAGGCGGATCATCGCCTGGAAGATCGCGCCGTGCCGGGGCCGGTAGAAGTCGTGCGGCCGCAGGCCCACCTCAAGCAGGACGCCGTCGAGCGCCGTCTCGGTGAGCAGGATCGCACCGAGGACGGAGGCCTCGGCCTCCTCGTTGTGAGGCGGAACGCCGGCTCCCGCCGCTTCGGGCGGGACGGCTACGGCCACGCTAGGCGGTTGGGGTGACGATCGTCTTGATGTCGGCCGTCACTCCGTCGGAGACCTCGACGGAGACCATGTGCGTGCCCGTGGTCCGGATCGGCTCCTCCAGCCGGACGCGGCGCTTGTCGAGCCGCACGCCGCGCGCCTGCCGGATCGCGTCGACGATCTCCTGCGAGGTGACCGAGCCGAACAGCCGGCCGTCGTCCCCCGCCTGGTGCGAGATCGTCAGAACGGTCTTCCGCAGGAGCGCCGCCGCCTCCTCGGCCCTTTCCGCAGCCTCGGCGACCGCACGCTCGGCGGCCTCACGACGCCGCTCGGCGTCGGCGATGGCGGCCGGCGTGGCCGGCTGAGCCAGCTTGCGCGGCACGAGGTAATTGCGGAGATAGCCCGGTGAAACGTCGATCACATCGCCGCTCTCGCCGAGCTTGTCCACGTCCCTAAGGAGGATTGCCTGGGCCATGATGGTCCCGTCGCCTACCTGTCTGCGACGTACGGCAGGAGGCCCAGCTCGCGCGCCCGCTTGACCGCGGTGGCGAGCTGAGACTGGTGACGGCGGCAGGCGCCGGTCACGCGCGACGAGCGGATCTTGCCCTTGTCGCTGATCGCGCGGCGCAGTGCCGAGAGGTCCTTGTAGTCGACGACGTCGATCTTCTCCCGGCAGAACGGGCATGGCTTGAAGCGCCCGCCAGGGGCGCCCTTGCCGCGGATACCGCGCTTGCGGTCCCGCGTCTGAGTTCCACCACGCTGCTTCGCCACTTGTGCTCCTGCGTACTCGCTACTCGGGGATCAGAACGGAATGTCGTCGTCCGTTGTTCCCCCGGCGGCCACCGGCGCCTGTGCGAAGTCCGCCGTGTCGGCGGGGACGTCGCTCTGAGGCGTGAAACGGCCACCGTTCTCGCCGCCCTCGCGTGAGCCGAGGAACTGAACGGAATCGGCAATGATATCTATCGACTGCCGCTTGTTCCCGGAGTTGTCCTGCCACTCCCTCCACTCGAGCCGCCCGTCCACCGCGACGGGGCGCCCCTTCGAGAGGTACTGGGCGCAGTTCTCGCCCTGCTGACCCCACACGGTGACGTCGAAGTAGTTCGGCTTGTCGCCCCACTCGCCGGTGGAGGGGTCTTTCCTGCGCGTGTTCACGGCCACGCGGAGGCTGCAGACCGCGGTGCCGCCGTTCGTGTGCCGCAGCTCGGGGTCGCGCGTGAGATTGCCAGTGACGATCACGCGGTTGATGTTTGATCCTGCCATCGGACTGCTTCCTCCTGTCCTGCTCGAAGACGTCGATCGAGACTACATACGGGGTCGGAGCGCTCGGGCGCCGCGGCCCAGGAAGTTGCCGAAAAGAGCGGGGTCTTTGGCGAAGGCGTTGCGTGGGTAACAGCCCGGGATGCGCCTGTGGGGGCTGACCAAGGATGTAGTCCGCTCCTTTCAGGACAACGGCCTCCCGAACTTCGCCAGCGCGATGGCCTTCCGCGTCGTGTTGGCGCTCGTGCCGTTGCTCCTCTTCCTGCTGGCCCTCCTCGGCTTCCTCGATCTGGAAGAGGCCTGGAAGAGCGACGTGGCGCCCGAGATCAAGAAGAACGCTTCGGATGTCGCCTACAAGCTGGTCGACGACACCGTAAACCAGGTACTCAGCCAGAAGAAGGTCTGGTGGCTCACCGTGGGCCTCGCCCTGACACTCTGGGAGCTCTCCGCGGCCACGCGCGTGACGATGGTCGCGATGGACCGCGTCTACGGCTACCACCGCCGGCGCGGGCTTATCGAGCTGCTGCCGCGATCGCTCGCCCTTGGTGCAGCGATGGGGGTCTGCGTCGTCGGCGCCATCGCAATCGTGCGCTTCGGGCCGCTCCTCACGGGCGAATTGGATGGCGTCCTAGCCGTGCTGTACTTCGTCGTCCGCTGGCTGCTCGCCGCGGCCGTGCTCGGGCTTGGCGTATGGCTCATCGTCCGGTTCGGCCCTGCGGCCCCCCAGCCGGTGCCCTGGGTCAGCTTCGGCACCGCGCTCGTCCTCGTCTCCTGGGTGCTCACGTCGATCGGGTTCGGCCTCTACGCCACCTACGTCGCCTCGTACACCTCGGTGTTCGGCCACCTGGCGAGTGTGTTCGTGCTGCTCCTGTACCTGTGGCTGTCGGCGAACGCCTTCCTGGTGGGCATCCAGCTGGATGCCTGCGTCCGCGAGCGGGCCTGAGCGCTACTCGTCCTCGCCGGGAGCGGCGGGGATGGCGAGGGCGTCGGCCTCGATCTCGTCGTCCGTCGCCGGCGCGTCCGCGGCCGCGCGGGCGGCGACCTTCGTGTCCTGCGCCTCGCGTTCCTCGCGGCGGCGCGGAGCCTGCTGGTCCGGCGGCGGCGGCGTGGGCTGCCCCGGCTTGACCTTGATGATCCGGAAGCGCAGTACCCCGTCGAGGATGCGGAGCCGCTGGTTCAGCCGGTCGAGCAGGGCGTTGTCGCCCTCGAACTGGTAGAGCCGGTAGTCCGCCTCCGGCCGGTGGTCGATCTCGTAGGCCATCCGGCGGGTACCCCAGTCGTGGCTCGCGACGAGCTCACCGCCCGAGTCGATCATCGACTCCGCCTCGGAGATCGCGGCACTCCGCCGCTCTTCCGGAGCGGTCGGATCGATGAGCAGCACGAGGTCATAGAGGCCAGACATGCGACGGGCCACGATAGCGAAAGCGGGGCGAACCGCAGCGAGGACGTGCTTCACCGGCAATGGGGCGGCGGAGGGTGCGGTGGAGGAACGTGGCGCGGGTGGCGTGCCTCGTGGTGGCGGGAGTGTTGATTGCGACGCACGGGCCGGGGAGGCAGCGGTCGGGCCCGACACCAGTGGAGCCGCGCCCGGCGCGACCGGCCCCGTCACGGCCAGGACCGCTTCCGCCGGCGCCAGCGCAGCCCGGAGCGCAACGGCTCCCGCGCTTGGGTGACATCCCGCGCCTGGTTTTGCACCGGCCGCGTAAACGCCGGGCATTGAAGGGTGGTGATTCGGGCGGGACAGGAGGCGCTCGCCGTCCTAGCCGCGTAATACGCGGTCAAGGCGGCAAGCCCCCCGCCGTGGCCGTCCCCCCACCCCCTTTACCGCAATCCGGCGGCGCCGGTCAGCTGGATACAGGGGAGCGGAGCGCGCCGGCGCCCGAGCGGAGCGCGGCGCCGCCCGCCCCGACGCTGCCGGAAACCGGCGAGTTCACGCCGGATCCGGGGCCCTAGCCTGCCGCTTCCGCTCGATGTCGGCCAGCTGGTCGTCCACCCAGTCGCCGGGGTGGCGCGCGGTCACGATCCGCTTCAGGCCCTGGGCGCGCCATGAGCGCTCTTCCGCAGACATCGCCAGCGCCCGGTGGATCGCGTCGGCCTGCTCCTGCACGTCGAACGGGTTCACCGACAGCGCGAACTCGGCCAGCTCCTCGTGGGCGCCTGTGTTCTCGCTCAGGAGCGACACGCCGTTTCGCTCGTTGACGAGCGGGCCCTCCTTCGCGATCAGGTTCATCCCGTCGAACATCGCGTTCACCATCAAGAGGTCGTAGTGCTTGTAGGCGGCGATCGCCTCCTCGAGGTTCTCGCGCAGTCGCAGGTCGATCGGCATCCAATCGGTTGTGCCGTGCCGGTGGTTCACGACCGCAACGAGCGCCTCGATCCGCTCCAGATACTCCGCGTACTCCGCAACGTCCTGGCGCGACGGGATCAGGTGTGCGATGAACGTCACCTGCTCCTTGAACTCCGGGTGCTGCTCCAGGAACAGGTCGAACGCGGTGAACCCGCGTAGCACGTTCTTCGACAGGTCGGCCCGGTCCACGCGCAGGATCAAATGCTCGCGCCGGCGCCGCAGGATCTCGCGCTCGTACTGGTGGACGGCCGGTCGCTGCGCCGTCTTCTGGAAGGTCTCGGCGGAGATCGGCAGCGGATACGAGCGCACCCAGACATCGCGGCCGTCGAACTTGACGACGCCGGCCTCCTCGTCGACCTCGAGGTCGAAGAGCTCGCGGCAGCAGAGCAGGAAGTTGCGCCGGTACGAGCGCGTGTGGAAGGCGATGATGTCGTTCGACAGGATGCCCTCGTAGATGTCCTCGCGCATATCGGCGGGCAGCACGCGCCAGGCATCCGGCTGCGTCCAGGGGATGTGGACGAAGTGGTGGAGGAAAAGGTCCGGCCGCTCCTGCCGGATGAACTTGGGCGCGACGTAGAGGTGATAGTCGTGCAACATCACGACGGCCTCGTCCTCCGCCTCGATCTCCTCGAGCACGGCGCGCGCGAGGTCCTCGTTCACCGCGCAGTAGCCGTCCTCGTAGGCCTCAACCTCGTGCTGGCGGATGTCGGGGGCATTCGAGAGGTCCCAGAGGTAGTGCTGGATGAACCAGAGCAGCGGGTTGGCCACGACGTTGTAGAAGCGGTCGTATGCGTCCGGGTCGCTTGTGACGAGCCTGATCCGATACGTGTCGTCGTCCAGCTCCACCGGGAACGCGCGACCGTCGTGCTTCGCGGCCACCTCGGCGTCCTCATCGCTCATTGAGGAAGCGACCCACACCGCATCGCGGTGGTGCACGAGGCCTTGCAACGCGGTCACGAGGCCACCGCCTCCGCGCCGCGCCTCGCCCCCCTCGAACGTGGCCGGGCCGCGGTTCGAGACGAGGACGAGGGGGGTGTCCTGGTTCATTTGTGTTCCTTGAAGAGCTTCAGCCAGTCGCGGAGGAGGCGCGGAGTGAGGAAGTGGGTGCGCACGTGCTCCTTGCCCGCGCGTCCAAGGCGCTTGCCCAGGTCGGGCTCTCGCAGGATGCGGAGCGAGCGGTCGGCGCACTCCTCGGGCGAGGACACCAGGTAGCCCGTCTCGCCGTCCTGCACCTGGAGCGGGATCCCGCCCACGTCGCCGCCGATGAACGGGCGCCCCTTCCAGAGTGCCTCGGACACCGTGAGCCCGAAGCCCTCGCGCGTGGACTTCTGGATCACCACGTCGGACTGTGACTGGAAGGCGTTCACCTCGATCGCGCCCACGTTGTTCAGGTTGTTCAGGATATGGATATCCGGGTCCCCGTCCGCGTAGGCCATGGTGGAGTTGAAGAACTCCCAGCCCTCGGGGTCGTCCGTGGCCATCGACCCCACCAGGGCGAGCTGCACATCCGGCATCTCCTCGGTGACCTTGCGGTACGCGTCGATCACGCCCATTGGGTCCTTCCACGGGTCGAAGCGCGACACCTGGCAGATCAGCGGGCGGTCGACGTCGATGCCGAACTGGTCGCAGACGAAGGCAGCGTCCTCGGGTGAGAGCGCCATGTTCTTGGGTGACAGCGGGTCGATCGCCGGCGGGCAGATGTGCACGCCGGGGACCGCGCCGTCGATGCCCTCGGGCACATACTGCTGTAGGTGCCACACGCTCGCGTCGTATTCGCGCACCAGCGGCACGATGTGCTCGATCGCTTCCGGGTTTGGCGTCGACAGGTCGATATGGCAGCGCCACGCCCAGGTCTGCGCCTTCTCCGGGACGTGCCTCCGGATCGCCGCGGGCTGCGGGTCGTGGACGATGATCACGTCCCAGCCGCCCTCGACCTCCTTGGCGTTCATCTCGTTGTAGCGCTCGTAGATCGCCCACTCCTCGTCGCTGAGCGAATCGGGGTTGCCCTGGAGGGCGTTGTGCAGGCGCTTGGTCGCGTTGTAGAACTCCTCGCGCCCGAGCATCACCTGCCACTCGGCGGCGATCCCGACGTCGTTCATCAGCGGGACCAGCGTGTAGAGGATCTCCGAGACGCCGCCGCCGAACGCGGTCGCGGACAGGTGCAGCACGCGCAGGCCCTCGAGCTCTTGGGCGAGCTCCCGGATCTCCTGGATCAGCGGCCTACCGGCTAGGTGGGTGTAGTCCGCCAGGCTCTTGTTGCCTACGGAAACCGGCGTCAGCACAGCGCGCCAGACTATCCAGTCTCGCTCAGGTACTTGACGAGCCGGGTGTGGCCCGCGCTGAAGTCGGCCTGGTCCACCGTGGCCTCGATGATCGCGCGGCTCAGCTCCTGCTCGGAGGCGGCCACCGGACCGGCCGGGCCCTCCAGGTCCATCAGCAGACGGTCGTCGCCGAGGTGGAAGGAGAAGTTCAGCCGGCTCTCGTCCTCGAGGCCGCGGGTCTCGTCCACGTAGTCGTTGGCGGCTTCCGTGATGGCGAGCTTCAGGTCCGCCACCTCCTCGGGCGAGAGCGGCGTGAGCCTGCACACGGCCGAGAGCGCCAAGCGGGCCAGGACGAGGTAGTCCGCGCGGGCCGGAATGGTCAGCGAGACATCGCGACTGTCAGTCACCGGACGCGCGTCCACCACCAAAGCACCCTACCCGGAAACAGGTGAAAGGCCTCCATCGATAAGGACCTATGGCCCGTCACTCTCCGGGCGCCTGCCGAGCTCGACCTCGACCGTGCGCCGGTCGCCGTCCCTGAGGAGCGTCAGCCGCACGCGGTCGCCGGCGCCGTGGTCGCTGATCTCGTCCGCCAGGTCGTGCTCGCGCGTGAACTTCTCGCCGTTCACGCCGACGATTAAGTCCCCGCCCGTTGCGATCCGGCTCTGCCCCTGGAACGAGATCTGGTTGCTACCGGCCTTGATGCCGGCGTCCTCGGCCGGGCTGCCGTCCACGACTCTCTGCACGAGCGCGCCCGTGTCCACGTCGAGGCTCAGCCGGTCGGCCAGCTGCGGCCAGATGGTCAGCGACTCGACCCCGAGGTAGCCGTAGTCCACCCGGCCGTCCGAGCGCAGCTCGTGTAGAGATCGGCGCACAGCGTCGACCGGGACCGCAAAGCCGACACCCTCTCCGCCGCCGGACTGCGACTTGATCTGGGCGTTGATCCCGATCACGCGCCCCTCCGCGTCCAGCAGCGGCCCGCCGGAGTTACCCGGGTTGATCGCCGCGTCGGTTTGGATCGCGTCGCCGATCTCGAAGCGCGTGAGCGACTGGATCGTGCGGTCGAGCGCCGAGATCACGCCGATCGTGAGCGACTGCTCCTCGCCGAACGGGCTCCCGATCGCGGCCACCGGATCACCGACCGCGATCGAGCTCGATTCGCCCAACCGCAGCGGCGTGAGCGACAGGTTCTGGGGATCCACCTTAAGCAGCGCCACATCCGCGTTCGGGTCGACGCCGACGATCCGCGCCGGCACCCGGTTGCCGTCAGAGAACTCCACGAAGACCTCGTCCGCGCGCGCGGCGGAGTCGCCGCTGCCGGTGGTCACGACGTGCGCATTCGTGGCGATGTAGCCATCGCCGTCGATCACGAAGCCCGATCCCTGCCCGCCCTCGCCCTCGTCTTCGAGCAGGCTCGTGCCGCCGCTGAACATGGAGATGATCGTCACGACGCCTGGTGAGAGGCGGTCGTAGATCGCCGCCGGGTCGAAGCCCCCTTCGCGGCCAAGACCCTCGACCACCTGCACGCGCGTTGTGGTTACCTCCCGCGGGCCGGCCGACTCGTCGCCGCCGCTGTTGCTGCCGTTGTCGGCGTTCACGTCGCAGCCTGCCGCGAGGACGAGGAGAGCCGTGGCGGCGGCTGCCGCCGCTCGCCTCACGCGCCGTCCGAGTCTGCGGGCAGCTCGAGCGTGAACGCGGTGCTTCCGCGCTCCGACGAGAGCACCAGGCGGCCGTCCATC
>JBKPME010000020.1:0-7351 GCA_046731915.1 Actinomycetota bacterium | reverse complement strand
TCACGGAGGTCATCGCGGTGCACGACGGGTTACCGGAGGGACTCTCGCCCGCCGACAATGAGATCGGCTGGCGGGAGGCGCTGGCGCGGCTCGCTGCGCTCGTCGAGTCGCCCCGCTGAGCATCCGGCTCCGGCTCGTGACAGCTATGAAGTGCCACTCGGCATAGAGCTCCACCGGCGTACGAGGCAACTAGCTTCGGAAGCCGCGCGAGCGGGTAGGACGGCGAGCATCCGTGCCCGTGATTGGCCTGCACTGTTCGCATGAGCAGATCCCGCCGAGCCGCCTCCTCGCCGACGTGCGCGAGGCGGAGGCGGCGGGCTTTTGCGCGGCGATGTCGTCGGACCACTTCTCACCGTGGAGCGAGCGGCAGGGCGAGTCGGGGTTCGCGTGGTCCTTCCTGGGCGCGGCGCTTCACGCCACGGAGCTGCCGTTCGGCGTCGTCAACGCGCCGGGCCAGCGGTATCACCCGGCGATAATCGCTCAGGCTGCGGCCACGCTGTGTGAGCTGTTCCCGGGGCGGCTGTGGGTCGCCCTGGGCACCGGCGAAGCGTCCAACGAGCACATCACGGGCGAGCCTTGGCCGTCAAGGGCCGAGCGCAAGGCCCGGCTGCGCGAATGCGTCGACATCGCACGCGCCCTCTTCGCCGGCGAGCTCGTCGATCACCACGGGCTGGTGCGCGTCGACCGCGCGCGTCTGTGGACGCTTCCGGCCGAGCCGCCGACCCTGATCGGAGCCGCGGTGAGCGAGGAGACGGCGAGGTGGTGCGGCGAGTGGGCGGACGGCCTCGTGACCCTCAACCAGCCGCGCGAGAGGCTGGAACGCGTGCTCGGCGCCTTCCGCGAGGGCGGCGGTGAGGGCAAGCCGGTCCACATGCAGGTGCACCTCAGCTGGGCGGAGAGCGAGGAGGCGCTTCGGATCGCGCACGACCAGTGGCGGACGAACGTGTTCGGTCCGCCGCTCGCCTGGGACCTCGAGACGGTCGAGCAATTCGATCAGGCAGCGACCTACGTGCGTCTCGAGGATATGCGCGCGGCTGTCCTCGTCTCCGCCGACCTCAGCCGGCACGCCGCCTGGCTCCATGAGTTCGCCGAGCTGGGCTTCGAGCAGATCCACTTGCACCATGTGGGGCAGGACCTGGGACGGTTCATCCAGAGGTTCGCCGAGCGGGTGCTGCCGGAGGTGCAGAGGTGAGGGGCAAGGCGACCAGTGACGTCTGGTGGAAGAACGCCGTCTTCTACTGCCTCGACGTCGAAACCTTCCTCGACTGGGACGGCGACGGCTGCGGTGACCTGCCAGGTCTGTCCGAGCGGATCGACTACCTCACCGGCCTCGGCATTGACTGCCTCTGGCTGATGCCGTTCATGCCGTCCTGCCAGCGCGACGACGGCTACGACATCACCGACTTCTATGGTGTCGACCCGCGGCTCGGCACCCACGGCGACTTCGTCGACGTCGTACGCACCGCCCGCGAGGGCGGCATCCGCGTGATCGCCGATCTGGTCGTCAACCACACCTCGAACGAGCACCCCTGGTTCAAGGCCGCGCGCCGCGGGCGCGATTCGCCGTTCCACGACTTCTACGTCTGGCGCGACGAGAAGCCGGAGGAAAAGCCCGGCGACGTCGTGTTCCCGGATCGCGAGGACTCGAACTGGACGTTCGACGAGGAGGCTGGGCGCTGGTACCAGCACCGCTTCTACTCGCACCAGCCCGACCTGAACGTCGCAAACCCGGAGGTGCGTGACGAGATCGCGCAGACCGTCGGCTTCTGGCTCGAGCAGGGGCTGAGCGGCTTTCGCGTCGACGCCGTGCCGTTCCTGATCGAGCCGCCCGGCACGGATAGCCAGACGCGCCAGGACCCGCACGAGCTGCTGCGCGACCTGCGGCGCTACATCGGCCGTCGCGTCGGCGACGCCGTCCTGATGGGCGAGGTGAACCTGCCGCCCGCGCAGCAGCGCGCGTTCTTCGGCGACGAGGACGGCGACGAGCTCCAGGTCGTCCTGTCGTTCACCGTCAACCAGGCGATGTACCTCGCCCTCGCGCGCGAGGACGCTACCCCGCTACGGCGTGCGCTTAAGTCGCTCCCGCCCATCCCCAAAGACTGCCAATGGGCGAACTTCGTGCGTAACCACGACGAGCTGACGCTCGACAAGCTAAGCGACGAGGAGCGCCGGGAGGTGTTTGCCGCCTTCGGCCCGGAGAAGGAGCTTCAGCTCTACGGCCGCGGGCTGCGGCGGCGCCTGCCGACGATGGTGGACGGCGACGAACGGCGCATCCGGATGATGTACTCGCTCGCGTTCTCGCTTCCGGGCACCCCGGTCTTGTTCTATGGCGAGGAGATCGGGATGGCCGAGAACCTCGCGATCGAAGGTCGCTACAGCGTGCGCGCGCCGATGCAGTGGTCGGATGAGCCACAGGCCGGCTTCACGACGGCAGCAGAGGTCTGCCGGCCCCTTGTCGAGGAGGGCCGCTTCGGGTTCGGCGAACGGAACGTAATGCGTCAGCGGCGCGACCCCGAATCGCTCCTCAACTGGATGGAGCGGCTGATCCGGCGGCGCCGCGAGTGCCCTGAGCTCGGCTGGGGCGAGTGGACGCACCTCGATGCCGGCGACCCGGCGCTGTTCGCCCAGCGGAGCGACTGGGACGGGTCGACGATCGTGGCGGTGCACAGCTTCGCGGGTCGCAACTCGAGCGCGCGACTGGTGCTCGGAGAGAAGGGAACCCTGGTGGACCTGTTCCAGCACGAGGATCACGAGCTGGACGCGGGTCAGGCCGCGATCGACCTGCCTCCCTACGGCGCGCGCTGGTTCAGGGTGCACCGGCCCGGCCAGCGTCTCCCGCCCTAGGGGCTCCGCGTTGAGGTGCGCGAGGAGCATCGGGGTCAGCCGGTGGGTCGCGTTCTCGCTTGAGACGGGCTTCGGTCGCCGACATGAGTCAGGCGCGTGCCAGCTGCCGTAGGCCTTCGCGTGGATCCATGGCGGGTAGCAGTGACGGCTTGTCGGACAGTCGCCCCGCCAGACGCCACCCGACTTCCGCTGCTCCTATGTCGCAAGCGTGAAAGCGACGGCGCAGGAGTGTCCTCGCGGCAGCTCTTTGTGGAAGCGCTCTGGAAGCGGCAAACCGCAGCAAAGAGCAGCAGCTACGCGCGCTCCGTCGCTCGCCAAGCGGACTGAGCGACAGACGGCAGTAGACCGCAGCAGCCGCTCGCGCCTTACAAGCAGGAGGTCGCCCGTTCGAGCCGGGCACCGCCGATGCCGTCGTGACCCATGTGTGGTGAACTACGGACACGAATGGGGAACGTGGACCCGCTGGCGCCGGGGGGAAGTTTGACGCAGGCCGAGATGGGACGGAGGCGGTCGGCGCGCTCCAGGTGGGACATGGTCCACCAGCTCTTCGTGAGCGGCGAGGACCCGTACGCCGGCGCGGACCTGCCGAGCTCTCGGAACGCCACAGCGGTGCTCGTGGCCCTCCACGGCGTCCTAATACTGGTCCTCCTGCCGCTCTTTCCTCCGGATGAAGGACTCGGCGTCGCGGCTGGCTGGACCCTGGCTGTCGGTGGAGCCCTGCTGAACCTCGCGACCGCCGTCTGGTTGCTCAGAGCCCGCGAGGTCCGCTTCGGGGTGATGCTCGCGGTGACCTACGCCGGTGTCGCCCAGCTCTTGGTATTGCAGCTACTGGCGGGGACGGTCCTCCCCTACCAGGCTCTAATGTTGATCTGGGTCGGAGCAGGCGCGGTCCAGCCTCCTCGGCGCGCCCTCGTGCTCCTCGCTGTTCTCCTCGCCGCCACCGTCGCCCCAGTCGTCCTCGGCGAGCCCTCCGCGGTTCTTCGCGACCTCGCCGGTCGCGCCCTTCTGTTCGCGGCGATCGGGCTGGTCTTGATCGCGTACGTCGCCTATGTCCGCGCCCAGCGAGTGGCGCTGCGAGCTCAGGAGCAGGACGCTCGCGCGCTCGCCGAGGCGGCCACGAAGCGAGTCAGGGACCTCCAGTGGATCACGGACGCTGCTTTGCCGCACGTGGGGCTGCAGGATCTGCTCGACCAGCTGTTGGACCGGATCGTCCGGGTGTTCGGAGCTGACCACGGCGCGGTGCTGATCCGGGCTGAGGAGAGCTCGAGGCTCGAGCTCCGGGCTGCTCGTGGCGTGGCGCCCAGCCTTGGAGGCGACTATTACCGCTCGATCGCCCAACGGCTGGCGGGTAGGCTCGCGGCGTCGCGGCAGCCGGTGGTCCTAGAGCAGGACGTGGCAGGCGGTGCGCTCGCATCGTGGCTCGCGAGCGCGGGCATACGATCGTTCCTTGGTCTCCCGCTGATTCTCGATCGGCAACTCCTCGGTGTGCTCTATGTGGGCAGGCGCACCGCTACGCCGTTCACGGATGACGATGCGGCCTTGCTCCAACTGGTTGGCGACCGGGTGGCGCTGGCGGTCGACCGCGCTCGCCTGTTCGAGCAGGAGCGGCACATCGCCGAAACCCTCCAGCGCAGCCTCCTACCCGATCACTTGCCAGAGATCCCGGGCCTGCAGGTGGCCGTTCGCTACCTGCCCGCCGGGGCGGGCATGGAGGTGGGTGGCGACTGGTTCGACATGCTCGAACTCGGCGACGGGCGTGTCGTGCTCGCGATGGGGGACGTCGTCGGCCGCGGCGTACGCGCAGCGGCCATGATGGGCAAACTGCGGACGTCGCTCGAGGCGTACGCGTACGACGGACGATCGCCGCAGGAGGTCGTGGAGCGCCTCCACTTGCTCATGGAACGGCAACACCGCGCTGAGATGGCCACCCTGCTCTACGTCGCGATCGAGTCCGATCGCGGAACCGCGGAGCTCACGAGCGCGGGCCACCTGCCGATGCTCACCAGAGCTCCAGATGGGACGGCGCGCTTCGTCGCACGCGGGTCCTCACCCCCGCTGGGGGCCCTTCCGTTCCTCCACTTCGAGGCGTCTCGCGTGGACGTCGAGTCGGGCTCGGCGCTCGTGCTGTTCACTGACGGTCTCGTGGAAGTGCGCGGGACCAGCATCGAGCTGCGCCTCGAGCAACTCCGACGCGTCGTTGAAGCCGGCCCAGCCGACCCGGAGGAACTGTGTGACGCCGTCCTGACTCACATGCTCGGCGACGAGGAGCCCCAAGACGACGTCGCGCTTCTCGTGCTCGGTGTGTCGCAGCTTCCGGCCAAGGGATTCACACTCGAGCTTCCGGCCGAGCCGGAGGCCCTGTCGTCGGTTCGAAAGGCGCTGGAACGATGGTTGACCGAGGCCGGTATCAGCCGCCGAGACGCCCACGCGATCAAGGTGGCCTGCGGGGAGGCGTGCGCCAACGCGATCGAGCACGCTTATCGGCCTGGTGACGCTGCGTTTCGAATTGAGGCAAGCCGCGAGGACTCCGAGGTTCTGATCGTTGTGCGTGACTTCGGCGGTTGGCGGCGGCCGCGCGGCACAGACCGCGGTCGCGGGCTGCCGTTGATGGAGGCGCTCATGGACTCCGTTCACGTAGACCCGTCGTCCGAGGGGACGACCGTCCAACTCCGGCGCCGGCTGGCGGTGGGCTCACAGGCGTGACCCGACTCGCGGAACTCCAGCTGGAGGACGAGAACGGGATTACGATCGCCAGCGTCGCGGGGGAGATCGACCTTTCAAACGCCTCCGAGCTCGAGGTGGCCATTTCGCATGCCGTCGGTAACGAGGCCGTCGGACTCGTGGTCGATCTCGCCGACGTCGACTATCTGGACAGCTCCGGCGTAACCCTGCTGTTCAATCTCGCCAGGCGCGTAGCGAGACGCCAACAGGAACTCGTCGTAGTCGTTCCCGGTGAGGCTCACGTCCGCGAGATCCTCACATTGAGCGGGGCCACGGGTGCCCTGGAGCTTCGAGACTCGCTGCCGGAGGCGCTGGCTCAGCTCGGCCGCTAGTGGAAACAGCGCTTGTGGCCCGTCATCGTCAGGATGTCGAGGCGGCGCGGTTCGTGAGCACCCACGGACTGTCGCCCTCGGCTCGAGCCTGTCGCACAGACCGTCTGAGAAAACGCAAAGCGCGCTCGCGGTAAGTGCACATCAGCGCCGCCGTACCCGACAACCTCGCGCTGAGCGACAGGCGGCAGCAGGCCGCGGCACCTGCTCGCGCCTTACTAGTACTCAGTTGGTAGCCCTCGAGCGGGCGTCGTCGTATTCGTCGTGGCGGCGCAGCCAGAAGACCTCTTCGCCCTCCTCGTTGCGGCCGATTGGCGTGCGGTCCAGGAGGCCGTAGTAGCCCATCGCCGGTTCGAGGCCGCGCGCCGTGGCCACGTAGGTCCGGTAGACGGTTCCGTCCGAGAGGATGTACGCGCTCAGGCCGGGCCCCTCTGCCACATATGTCGCCGCATCGACCCCACACGCCTTGGCGTTCTGCGTGACCGCCGGCGGCAGCTCGCCCTCGAGAAACGGCTTCAGCTCCTCCTCGGTGTGCAGGAAGCCAAGCTCGCGGTTGAACTCGCTGTCCACCGTCGAGGCCCAGTCGAGGCCCCAACCCATCCGCTCCTTGTATCGCCGTAGCTTTTCCATCGGCGCCCGCGAGACGAGCATCAGCTTCACGTCCCGCGCCGCCAGGTGGATCGCATTCGGGCTGAGCGTGTCCGCGATCGACGAGCAGACGGGGCAGCCGGCCTCGTAGGCCGGGCCGAACATGAAGTGATAGATGAGCAACTGCGAGCGCCCGTCGAACAGCTCGGCGAGCGACTTGGTCCCGTCGCCGGTCTCGAAGCTGTAGTCCCGCTCGACGGGCACCCAGGGAAGCTCCCGGCGCTTCCGCGCCAGCTCGTCGTTGCGGCGGGTGAGCTCCTTCTCCTCCGCGAGCAGCTCGTCGCGCGCGACCTGCCACTCCTCTTGCGTTCCGATCGTGTGCTGCGCCATCGACTTGCCTCCGATCTCAGGGCGGTCCCCTTGCCCTCTCACGCTTCCGTTCGAATTGGATGTTCGTCGATTCGGGTCTCTTACCCAGACACCACTGGGCGCAGGAACGGAACGCCATGGTCGAGCGATTGCAGCTCGTCCGTGCGAGTGCCACCGGTGAGCCGTCTGCGGCAGCCGACCTGCAGCTCGCGGTTATCGTTGTCGCGCCGTGCCATCCGAGTTCGTGACCGCGCCGCTTCTGGGTGTGACTGTCGCTCCGCCCGCAAGCGACCTCGTCTTGACCGAGGTGCTCGACCCCGGCGGTACCGACCCGCCCACCTGTATCGCCCCCTTGCACATCCACACACGCGACGACGAAGCCTGGTACGTGCTCGAGGGGGAGCTCGCGTTTCTGCTCGATGGATCCGAGGTCCGCGTCCCCGCCGGTGGCGGCGTCGTCGTCCCGGCCGGTACCGAGCACACCTTCTGGAACCCATTGA
>JBKPME010000019.1:0-7152 GCA_046731915.1 Actinomycetota bacterium | reverse complement strand
CGGCAGATCGCCAACGCGCTGTTCATCACCGTTAAGGCGGTGGAATGGCATCTGAGCAATGCCTACCGCAGACTCAACATCTCCGGCCGAACCGAGCTCCCCCAGGCCCTTGCAGCTTCGGCGCTGCGGCCCGAGTGAGCCGCGAGACTGGGGTCGTCCTGGGGGAGCGCCCTAGTGACGTCGCTCCGCTGGCGCGTCATCTTGGCCGCATGAAAACGGAGCAAAGAAGTTGGCCAGCATGATCCTGGTGACCGGAGCGACCGGCACGATCGGCAGTCAGGTGTTCCGGCGGCTCGCCGCCGCCGGTGAGCGGCCGCGAGCGTTCGTACGCGATCCAAAGGCGGCGCGCGTCCGGTTTGGCGACCACGTCGAGTACGTCGTGGGGGATCTCGATCGGACGGAGACGGTCGAGCCGGGAATGGCGGGAGTCGACAGCGTGTTCCTTCTGACGCGCCAAAGCAGTCGACAGCCGGAGCAGGAGCGCAACGTCATCGATGCGGCCGTGCGCTCGGGGGTGCGGCGGATCGTGAAGCTGTCGGTTTTCCGAGCTGCCGCCGGATCGCCGTTGCGGGTCGCGCGCCAGCACTTCGAGATGGAGCAAGCGGTCGAGCAGTCCGGAGTCGCTTGCACGTTCGTGCGGCCGGTGTTCCTCATGCAGAACCTGCTCGGCATGGTCCGCCACGGCGCGATCCACACGGCCGCCGGAGACGGCCGGGTCGCGATGGTCGACGCTCGCGACGTAGCCGCGGTAGCCGTGAATGCCCTGACCAGCCGCTCGTTCGAGGGCAAGACCTACACGCTGACCGGGCCGCAACCATTGAGCTTCGACGACGTGGCCGAGATCCTCTCGGAGCAGACCGGCAACAACATCCGGCATGTGCGAGTCGCGCCGGATGACGTCCGCAACGCGATTGAGCGGAGCGGCATGGAAGGCTGGTTCGCCGAGGACATGGCGAAGCTCCACGGCATGCTTGCCGATGGATACGAGGATCTCGTCACCGACGACGCTCGCACCGTCACCGGCACCTCGCCATCCACGCTCGCCGAGTTCGCCCGCGACTTCGCCGACCATTTCACGAGCGGCATGGCAAGCGCAGCAGGCTAGGTGCCTCCGCGGAGGCGCTGACGACTCTCGCTGGGACAGCAGCGGCCACCCACGCCGAGTCCGCGCCTGCTCATTGTCGGAAGCGCGTGTGGAAGACACGTGCGCAGCGTCAGCCGCCGAAATGGCGCCAAGATTGAATTTCTGGCGATTATTTGGCGACTCGGGCCGCTTGATTTGGCTCTCTAGAGCCAAATTCAGGGTCCTAGACCGCGGTCTACGGAACCGAAGGTCACAGGTTCGAATCCTGTCGGGCGCGCTTCGCGATTCGGCTGCCGGAGGGCATTTGCGGGCTACGGCGAACGCCCGGGGGTGGCAACAGCGCTGGCAACGAGGCAACAGTGATGGTGTTGCCACTCGAGCCGACCGCGGTACCCGCTTCGGTCAGCTCAGGACCGTCTCGAGTGGTACGCCGACGAGCTCGAGCCGGCGCGTCATGCCGCCGAGTGCGAATTGCCGGATCTCGTCCTGGGTGACGCCGAGCAGTTGGCTCGAGCCGTTTTCGCCGCCCGGCGGCTTCAACGATTCCGCCACGGCGGGAAGGACTCTGCGGAGGGTCTCCCGCACCGTGTGGCCCTGTTCGGGGCGGTCGCGGATGGTTTCGCGTAGAAACCAGACGCCGTAGCCGATGTGGCGCGTCTCGTCGTGGTGGATCTTGGAGTAGCCGTCGACGAAGCCCGGCAGCAGGTGTTCCTCGTTCAGGTAGTCGGTGACGAACTTGAACGTGGTCAGGCCGAGCGTGCTCTCGAGCACCAGGTGGTAGAGCGTGATGAAGCGGACCTTCGCGGCCAGGTCGCCGGGGTTCGCGACGAGCTCGTCGTGGAGCTCGACGAGCGTGCCGTCGAACAGCTCCCGGAACGAGTCCGAGACCTGCTCGCGGGCGCACTCCACATGGGCGGCGATCATCTGCGGTTCGGCGATCACCTCGTCGCGGAAGCGCGCGTAGAACTGCATGTGGCGTGCCTCGTCGACCTGCTGGGTTGCGAGAAAGGTTGTCTCCTCCTCCGACGTGTGGGCTGCGACAAGGCCGGCGAACTTCGTCGTGATGCGCTCCTCGGCGACCATCAGCGAGGACAGCGCGAAGTACATGATTTCGCGGACCTCAGGGTCGAGGGCCAGCCACTGCTCCTTGTCGATCGACAGGTCGACCTCGAAGGGGCTCCACTGCTGGTCCTCCCAGTGGCGGTAGAGCGTCTGCGGGTCGTTCAGCTGGATCTCGCTCATGCGCGTGTGACCTGCCGACGGGTCAGCGTGAGCACGAGCAGCGACGCGGCGGCCGGGACGAGCCAAACGTACCCGTAGCCCGCCCTTCGGCCACGATCCCCCCGGTCAGTGGGCCGAGCAGGTAGCCGATGATGCCGATCTGCGACTAGACGACCATCGCGGTCACGATCCGCTCGACCGGCACCGCCTCGACGAGCAGGCCGAGCGAGCCGGTGTTCCCCAGCCCGATCCCGAGCGCTGCGAGTAGCAGTGCCAGCACCCAGAGCGGCATTTCCCTGGCGGTGCCGGCGAGCGCGATGCCGGCGACGCTGAGCACGACGGCCACGATCACCAACGGGCGTGGGGCGTGGCCGCCCGAAACCGTCGCGCTGATCGCGACGACAAGCGAGGCCCCGACGTAGAGCGCGCCGATCTGCGCCTGGGTGACGCGCTCGGCCAGGTGTAGTGGCAGCACGCCCTCGAGTACGCCTAGCGCCAGCGACGCGAACAGGATGGCCCCGGATGCGATCCAGAAGGCGCGCGTGCGCAGCACGGCCCCGTCGCCGCTGAAGTCTCGGTGCACGGTGGGCTTCACGAACAGCACGAGCGGCATCGCGAGGAGCAGCAGCGCGAGGTATGCGAGGAAGGGTCCGTGGATGCCCCCGAACGCGCCGAGCGCCGGGTCCGATCAGGCCACCCGCTGAGTAGGCCGCGAACACGCGGCTCATGCAGACGTACTCCTGCCCTGGCCAGCGTCCGAGCGTGTCGAACGTGACCCCGATCCAGATGCCGCCCGAGCCGTGCCCCATCAACGTCCGCGCGGCGAAGTAGACCCCGAGCGAGTTGCCCAGGACGAACCCGAGCGTGCCATCGCGACAAGGCCCAGCGACGCGATCAGCAGCCACCTGGGACCGAAGCGGCGCACAGCCCAGCCCGCCACTGCGAAGCCCGCGACCATGCCTGCCGGGAATGACGCGACCAGCAGGCCGATGGTCGCCGGTCCTGCGCCGGTCGCGTCCGCAATCGCGGGCGCGACCGGGACGATCACGCTGTACCCGGTCGCGTCGAGCGCGCCTAGTGCGAGTAGGAGCGGGTATGCGGCAGCGACTCGGGCCGCGGCCATCGCCCGGATCAGCCCTGCGGCTTGCGCGCCCGCACGATCGCGGAGCTCGCGTGCTCGTGCACGCGGTGCGTCTCGTTGATCTCGATGTCGGTGAGCCTCGCGGCGGTTAGGGCGTCCTCGAACTCGGCCTGCGTGAGCGCGCCCGCGATGCAGCCGGTCCACTGCTGCATGTCCGCGCGCGTCGCCTCGTCCATGTCGGGGTCCGCAATCACGTCGGAGACGGCGAAACGCCCGCCGGGCCTCAGCACGCGCGCGGCCTCGGCGAGCACCTTGCGCTTGTCCGCCGACAGGTTGATCACGCAGTTCGAGATCACGACATCGACCGAGTCGTCGGCCAGCGGGATCTCCTCGATGTAGCCCTTCACGAACTCGACGTTGTCGATCCCGGCGTCGCGGGCGTTCGTGCGCGCCAGCTCGAGCATCTCGTTGGTCATGTCGAGGCCGATCGCCGTGCCGGTCGCGCCCACGCGCCGCGCCGAGATCAGAACGTCAGCGCCCGCGCCCGACCCGAGATCGAGCACGGTCTCGCCCTCTTGAAGATCCGCCACGGTCGTGGGAACGCCGCAGCCGAGCGACGCCTCGACCGCCGCCTGCGGGGCCGCGTCGCCCTCGCCGTCGTAGAGGATCGCGCCGAAGACCTCGTTGCCCTGCTTGTCTCTCGACGAGATGTCGGGGCCGCAGCCATCGATCGCCGCCGGCGCACCGCAACAGCCGGACGACGTGCTCTCGGCCACAGCTGTCGCGGCGGCGGCGTAGCGCTTACGCACCTTCTCGCGCACCTCGCCCGAGTCCGCGACGCTCGCGTGGCCGGCCGCGCAGCACTCCCCTCCAGCAGCCGCCGTTCCGCAGCAGGCGTCTTTGTCGCTCGGCTCGCAGCACGTCTCCTGCGCGGCCGGCGAGCAACAGGACGACGGCGTCTGAGCGGAGTCGGTGGTCAGTTCAGCCATGCAGATAGCTCCTTCAGCGCTTCGGGGGTGACGTAGTAGTAGGCCCACAGACCGCGCCGCTCGGAGTCGACGATGCCGGCCTCGCGCAGCTTCTTCAGATGGTGGGAGAGCGTCGGCTGCGAGATGTCGAACAGCGGGACGAGCTCGCACACGCACACCTTGCCCGCGTGCTGGCGGAGCACGTCCACCAGCTGGAGGCGGACGGGGTCGCCGAGCGCCTTCGCCACCTCGGCCATGCGGGTCGCCTGCTCGCGCTCGACGTCGGGGTAGACGACCGGCTCGCAGCAGGGCTGACCGACGGGGCGCTTCTGCTTCGGCGCCAGCTCCAGATCGACAGACATCTATCTACATATATCGATTGAGTCGACGCTTGTCAATGGATAGCATCGGCCGGCGAATGGACCAGTCCCTTCCGCTCGCCCGCCGCGCCGCCGCCGAAGGGGTCGCGGCGTTCGCGCTCGGGTTCGCCGGCTGCGGCGCGATCGTCACCGACGCGCAGTACGACGGTGCGCTCGGCGCCGTCGGCGTCAGCCTCGTGTTCGGGCTGATCATCATGGTCATGGTCTACGCCACCGGGCATCTCTCCGGGGCGCACATCAACCCGGCCGTCACCGTGGCGTTCACGCTGAACCGGCACTTCCCCGCCCGGGACGCCGCGGCCTATGTCGCCGCCCAGCCTGATCGGCGCCACCGCAGGCGCGCTCCTGCTGCTCGCCACCTGGCCCGATCAGCCCGCCCAGCTCGGCGCGACCGTCCCGAGCATCGGCGTCGGGAGCACGTTCGTCTACGAGCTCGTGCTGACCGCCTTCCTGATGTTCGTGATCATGGCCGTCGCAACAGACACGCGCGCCGTCGGCGCCGCCGCCGCGATCGCCATCGGCGGCACAGTCAGTCTCGACGCGCTGGTCGGCGGAGCCGTCACGGGCGCTTCGATGAGCCCGGCACGCTCGTTCGGCCCCGCGCTCGCCGCGAGCGAATGGAACGACTTCTGGATCTACGTCGCTGGCCCAATCCTGGGCGCGATCATCGGCGCGCTCGCCTACCAAGCGGTCCGAGGCGATCTCCCGCACGTCCCGACAGAGGAGGCCGATCCCACTGGCGCACGCACTGTTCGTCTGCCTGCATAACGCCGGCCGCTCACAAATGAGCCAGGCGCTATTCGAGCGCGCCGCCAACGGCCGCCACACCGCCGACTCCGCCGGCACCCAGCCCGGCGAGCGCGTCCACCCCCAAGTCGTCGACGCCATGCGCAAGCTCGACATCGACCTCGCCGACCGCACCCCACAGGCCCTCACCCACGAGCTCGCCGAACAAGCGGACGTGGTCGTCACGATGGGCTGCGGCGACGAATGCCCCTACATCGCAGGCAAGCGATACGTCGACTGGGACCTCCAAGACCCCGGCGGCCTGCCGCTCGACGAAGTCAAGGCAATCCGCGACGACATCGCGCGCAGAGTGAACGAGCTGGTCCTCGAGCTAGACCAACAAGGGCGACGCTCGTAAGGCGCGTCGCCCAGCCTTGGGGGCGGAACGGCGGCCACCGGAAACCGCCGCAAAAGTCGGGCCGTCGAGTCCGGGGCCCGACATGTCCGTTCGACCGACAGACGTGTCCCGCAGCAATATCGCGTGCTGACCCGGTGTCGCTTCTCGGGCGAAGCGGAAGCCGGAGCGCTCGAGCCCACCGGCTGAAGCCGTGGTCGCGATCAGCCTGCCTGGCGCGGTGGCTCTGGCTTGGCGGTCGACGAGACGATGGCGTTAGTCGCCGTCGGAACGTCCGCAGCGAGGGCCATGACCTCGGCGATCCACATTGGCAGGTCTCTGTACAGCCGTTGGGCCTCATCGAGGAGCGCCCCGAGCTGCTGGATCGATTGTCGCGACCTGGCCCGGGGGCGTCGACGACGCGCAATGCGAGCGCGACTTTTTCTTCAGCGTCGTACAGCGCCTGGAGGATCGGCTGTAGGCGTTGGTAGACATCGATGCTTAGCGCTGCCGTCCCAGCCATGGCACCGAGCAACGCCGGGAACGCGCGATGTACCTCGGTCGCGTACTCCTGCTTCATCTCACCGGTGAGAGCTTCTGGATCGTTCCTCGCGTGCCATGTGACCCACTCCAAGGCGTGCTGAATGAGGAACGCCTCGCGAAAGGCATCGGCGGTACGTCGCCGAAGCTCGTCGATCGCGGCTCCGCGGCGGTTGGCCCGGGTCGTCAAGACGTTCGCGGCAAGCGTCCCGGTGACGCCAATCAGGGCCACAATGAGCGCGGCTTCCTCGGCGGTCATCTTGCGTCGGCAGGATGGATGCAGGAAAGGTCATTCTTCATGCACGCAGGATGACCGACGCGACTGCTCTAGCTTCGATTGCATCTGCACCTCGCCGGACGTGCGAAGCGCGGCTTCTGCCTTCGCGTGCATGCGAGAGCGCAACCGCATCGGCAGCGGCTTGTGCCTAGGAGTCATAGGTGACGCTGGTCCAGCGCGGGGTGCTCCGACGCCAGCGCAGCGGCCTGCCCGCACGTCGTATCCGGGCCGTTGATGAGGACGCCTCCCGTGATTCGTTGCAGCACAGCACGCCGTTCAGGGCTGTAGCAAGCGGCATTGAGCCGATTCCGGGTCGGTCTACGGAACCGAAGGTCACAGGTTCGAATCCTGTCGGGCGCGTTCTCAAACGCCCCTACAGAGCCAACTCCAGGACAACATTCCAACTTCGGCGCCGCCAGGTAGGAACAGGACTCCGCGATTGGTCGCCAGGCAGAGCAGTCCAGATAGAGCGAGGCGTGGC
>JBKPME010000018.1:0-6584 GCA_046731915.1 Actinomycetota bacterium | reverse complement strand
AGCTCCGACAGCGATTTGCGCGGGTTCTCACCGACCCCCACGGCCAGCAACCCGTCGATCTGCGCTTCGATCTCCGCCGACGGCGGTACCGTGCGTCTCACGGCGTAGGACCCCTTCATTCGTCTTCTCAGGACTTGAGGGAACCTACGCCGTGCCCTAGACGGGCCCGGCTATTTACAGCAGTTAGGAGACGCGGCCCTGCCTGTGACGCACTGCTGCTATGCGCGAAAAGCGCTACGGCGGGCGGCGTCGGCTCCGGAGGTTCGGAAACCGGCGCGAGTCGACCTGACGTTGCCTGGGCGTCCTGCGTCGCCTGTCCGCCCCGTCGGTCATGTTCGGCGCTCCGGTCGGGTAGCCAAGGCGTGGACAGCGTGCGAGCTACGGTGTCCCTGCCAGCGGTCAGCCCGGTCTGTCAGGGACTCGGGTTCTCCGTAGCTTCTTGCTTCTTCTCGACGCTCGCGCCGACCTAGAGTCGGCGGATGCGAGAAACTCGTTTGGAGTCATTGCCTTGGCCGGGTTGATCAGGGCGTACTCCCGTTCGCGGGGATCAGACCTCGTCCTGACCGGCGAGGTCGATGCGCGACGGCCCGTCGTGCCCGTCGGGGTAGAAGATGAAGGTCTCGACCGCGAGCCCGTCGACCTTGGTGTTGATGCTCCTGTGGAACGAGCGGACCTTGCGGCCGGTGATGTGCTCCACCGCTCGCAGAACTCGCGGAGCGTGGCGTACTGGAAGTACATGCGCATGTCGCGCAGGCGTTGATGGGCGCCCAGTCTCACCAGGTTGCGCTCGGCCGGCGTGAAGGTGTCCTCCAGGTTTGCCCGAGCACTCGAGCGTGAACTCGACCTCGCCGTGGGCGCGCCATCAGGTCGTCGAGCGTCAGCGTCACGGGCCGCGCGACGAGGCCGGAATGGCAAGCCGCCAGTCGTCCGCCGTGAGATCGGGCGTCGCATAGTGGCTGACGACGAAGAAATCGTCCGCGGGCGTGAAGCGCGAATCGTGCTCTTCCCATACGGGCTGATTCGGAAGTTCGAGCCCGGGAGGCAGCGGGGCGGCCTGGTCCAACCACGGGAGCACTACCTCGTCTCGGCGGTGGCCGGCGAAAGCGTGCGCCGCCCCGCGACATGCAGCACGGTCAGACCTGCGAACGCCGCGCCGCTGCCCTGCAGAAGTGTGCGGCGGGAGATGTCCTGTCGTTGCACTCGTGGCCCCTTTTTGTGCCGGTTCCCCGGAGCGCCGGAGGGCTCCACGCCGATGCTCAGCTCGTCCGGCGAGACCGGCCCGATCCTCTCACCCACGGCCGCCGAGGAGATCATCGAGGTCCAACCGAAGACCGCGGCCGCGCGCGAGCGCGAGGTCTAGGAGTCCGACGGGCCGGTCTCGGGTGAGGATCGGGTCGAGCGGGTTCGCTGACGCAGGCGTGGCACGACCGCGGGGACGCTGCGGCAGTAAGCGTCGTAGGACGCGCCGTACCGCGCGCGCAGCGTCGGCTGCTCGTAGGCGACACGAATATGGTCACGGCGACGGTGAAGAGCGCCAGCCAGACGACGAGGGAGAGGCTGCGGAAGGCGAGGCACTGCCCGGCGATGGCCAGGCCGACGCCGACGTACATCGGGTTGCGCAGGTAGCGGTACAGGCCGCCGACGACCAGCTCCGCCGTCGGCGCGATCGGCGCGGGCGTGCCCCGGCCCTCACGGACGAAGCGCACGAAGCAGGCGAGCACCATCGCCAGCCCGACCAGCCCGACCACGACACCGAGCAGGTCAACGGCGTCCCAGCCCGCCGGCGATCCCTCCCAGCCCGTCACCAGCCACGGCACCAGACCGGCAGTCGAGCCCCGGGGGCCGCGGCAAAGAAGACGACGGTGCCCAGCGCCCGGTGTCGCACCTGGGAAACCGTAGTTGCCCGCCGCGGCCGGGGGTTCGAACGGCGAGCGGTCAGCTCGAGCTGAGTGCGCGATCCCGTTGACTGCTTCGCCGGGGACGGGCTCGGCGCCCGGGACCGCTCCCGACTGCGGGGCGGCCCCGGTCGGTCGGCCCGGGAGAACGGATCTGGCGACCTGCGGTGGGTTCGCTTGGGAGTGCGTGGCGGGAGTAGCTGTGCCGTAGGAACTCCGAGCGGTCCGGGCCTCCGGGCGCATTGGGGTCGGCAGGAAACATCGTGGCCTCCTAGAGATCGATGGTGCGGTGAGTGGGAGCAGCTGGCGACGCGCCCACGCCGGCGTGGCGCCGCCGCGAGACGACTGCTGGGCCGTCGGCGACGTGTGACGTTCCCGGCCGAGCAAGGATCACAGCGCCAGCGGGCCGTGGCCACTGCGATCGCCGCCGACCTGACGACGGCTCTCCGACCGAACGCGGTGCGGCTGGCCGTACGGCAGCCCTACCGCGCCCGGACTGCCAACCCGTGCGGGATCTCGGCCCTCAGCCGGGTTCCGCCTCCCGGTGGGCTGTCCAGCGTGAGCCGGCCGTCGAGCGCTTCCACGCGGTCGGCGAGGCCGCGCAGACCGGCCCCCCGGTCGTCCGCGCCGCCGATCCCGTCATCCGCGACGGCTACGGCGAGCAGGTCGGCGTGGACCACGGCGCGCACGACGACGCGGCGGGCTCCGGCATGCTTCTGCACGTTGGCGAGCGCCTCGGCGACGACGTAGTAGGCGGCCGCCTCGACCGGCTCGGGGAGGCGCCGGTCGGGCAGGTCCTGCAGCTGGACCGGCACGGGCGCTCGGAGCGCGAGCGCTTCGAGTGCTGCCACTAGGCCGCGCTCGGTGAGCACGGACGGGTGCAGGCCGGCCGCGAGCTCGCGGATCTCCTGCAGGCCGGTGGCGAGCTCGTCGATCGCCACCTCGAGCAGCGCGGCGTGCTCGTCGGACGCCGCGCGGATCCGGCCGAGAGTCAGGAGCGCCGAGGTGAGCCGCTGCTGCGCGCCGTCGTGGAGGTTCCGCTGGATCCGTATTCGTTCGGCGTCGGCGACATCGACCAGCCGCGCGCGCGATGCGCGCAGCTCCCGGATCGCCCTCGTGCGCACGGTGATGTCGCGCAGGTAGCCGGTGAACGTCGGGGGCCCGGGAAGCGCGATTCGCGTGATCGTCAACTCGACCGGGAACTCGGTCCCGTCGCGCCGCACCCCGGTCAGCTCGAGTCGGCGGTCCAGCACGACGGGGCGCCCGGTCTCGACGTAGCGCGCTAGTCCGCCCCGGTGGGCGTCACGCAGTCGGGGCGGCACGATCAGCTCGGCCATGTCGCGGCCGATCGCCTCGTCCGCGGTGTACCCGAAGATCGCCTCGGCCGCATGGTTCCATCCGATGACGCGCCCGTCTGCGTCCATCGTCACGACCGCGTCCAGCGCGGCCTCGAGCATCGCTCTCAGCTGCGACTCGCTCGCTCGCACGTCCTCCTCGGCGCGCCGGCGGGCCACGAACTGGCCGACCTGGCTGCCCAGCGCGCTCATCGTGGCCAGCAGCGGCTCGTCCGGCGCGCGCAGGTCGCGGGAGAAGAACTCCATCACGCCGAGAACGCCGCGCGGGCTTCGCAGCGGGAAGCCGAAGCCCGCGCGCAAACCGCTGCGGCGGGCGGCGTCGGCGCGCGGGAACCTCGCGTCAGCGGGCGCGTCGACGACCCAGGCCGGCTGACCAGTCGCAAGCACCCGGCCCGGCAGGCCTTCGCCCGGCGCGAGCACGAGCGCCTCGCTGAGCGCCTCGAACTCCGCCGCCCGGTCCCCGGAGTGCCACGTTCGCACGCAGCGCAGGGACCCGCGCTGCGCGTCCACCTCCCAGACGGCCCCGAGCTCCCAGCCCAGCGACTGCCCGATCGTGTGCAGCGTCGCCTCGTACACCTCGACAGGCCGGTCCGTTTGCGCGAGGATCCGTGCCACGGCGTGCTCGACAGGCTGGAGGTCGCGCGCGTCCTCGGTCTGCCGCCGGTTCTCCACCGACTCTGCCATGGCCTCAGGCGACGTTACACCCGCCGACCCCAGGACGTCAGGGCGGCTGCGGGTGGTCGTCGCCGATGACGACGCGCTCCTGCGCGAAGGCATCGCCGCGCTGCTCCAGGATGCGGGCCACGAGGTCGTCGGGCGGGCAGCCGACGCCGGGAGCCTGCTGCTCAAGGTCCGCTCGTACCAGCCGGACGTGGCCATCGTCGACGTGCGCATGCCACCGGGCAGGGGAGACGACGGGCTGCTCGCGGCCGCAGAGATCCGCCGCACGCACCCCACCGTGTCGGTGCTCGTGCTCTCCCAGCACCTGGAGCCGACGTACATGCTCGAGCTCGTGGGAGACGACGCGGCCGGCGTGGGCTACCTCCTCAAGGACCGCGTGCGCGACGTCGCCGAGTTCCTCGACGCGGTCGCACGCGTCGCCGCGGGAGGCACGGCCTTCGACCCCGGTGTCGTCAGCAGCCTCGTCGCGGGGCGCCGGCGCTCGGTGCTCGACGAGCTCAACGACCGCGAGCGGACGGTGTTGTCGCTGATCGCGGAGGGCCGCTCCAATCGGGCGATCGCCAAGCAGCTCTTCCTCAGCCCGCGGGCGATCGAGCGCGATGTCCAGGCGATCTTCCAGACGCTCGGGCTCGTCGAGACCGAGGACGACAACCGCCGCGTCCTCGCCGTGCTCGCGCTGCTGGGGCGTTAGCCGCTGGCGGATTCCCGCCACGCGATCGTCGGCCGCCCGCCCGGGAATCGGCGGTAGCGCCCCTACCGTCGCCTGGCGTGCCCGGCCAAGCTGCTCGCATGCCCCTCGATCTCGACGCCCTGGAGACAAGCTTCGACCTCATCGCCCCCCGTGGCGACGAGCTGATGGACACGTTCTACGCGCGCCTGTTCACGGCTGCTCCGGCCGTGAAGCCGCTCTTCGCCGGGACCGACCTGCGCCGGCAGAAGACCATGCTGCTCGGGACGCTCGTCCTCCTGCGCAAGTCGCTGCGCGACCTCGACGCGCTCCTGCCGAAGCTGCGCGACCTCGGCGCCCGCCACGTCGCCTACGGCGCCGAGCCCGCCCACTATCCGCTCGTCGGAGAGGTCCTGATCGGCTCGATGGCCGACCTCGCCGGAGACGCGTGGCGGCCCGAGTACGCCCGCGCATGGGCGGCAGCCTTCAGCCTCGTGGCCGGCGCCATGGTCGACGGTGCCGCAGCCGCCGAACTCGCCGACGCGGCGTGACCGTCAGGCATCAGCTCCCATCGCCCACCCTCGCGTCAACTGACCCAGGAGATCCCGTGCACCCCACCGTGAGGCAGCTCGAAACCCGGCGGCCGCGCCAGACGGCTGAGCCGCGCACCCAGATCCGGGCAGACGCGCCGCGCGAGCAACCTCGGCGGTCCGCCGGCCCGCGCCGCTTCAGGCTCGCGCTGCTCACCTGGGTGGCCGCGTATGCCGTCATCACCGCCATCCTCGCGACGCTCGGGCCGACGCTGGCGTCCTGGCCGCTGGTCCTCCGAACGCTCCTGCTCAGCGTCGTGATGGTGGTCGCGTTGACCTGGCTGATCATGCCGGCGATGACGCGGCTGTTCCGCCCCTGGCTTGCGCCAAGCGCCTGACGCGCCACATCACGGATCCCAAGTTCGCTCGACGACCCTGTAAAGAGAGAAGACAACATGCGCAAGTTCATCCGCTCGGCGAACTTCGGGCTCGACGGGAAGAGCCTGACCCTGCGTCCGTCGCACAGCGGCGACGAGGCAGCGATCGCTCGTCTCGTCGAGCTCGAGGAGGCGCCCGACCTGGTCGGTGACACGCTCGTGGCCGAGCTGGACGGCACTATCGTCGCGGCGCTGTCGGTCCAGGACGGCCATGCCGTCGCGGACATCTTCCGCCCGACGGCCGCGATCGTCCGGATGCTTCGCCACTGGCGTGCGGAGCTCACCCAGGCGGCCTCCGGCTCGGTCCGGCGGCCGCGCGCGATGCGCCGGCTCCTCGCCGTGCGCCGTGTCGAGCTCGCCGCCTGACCGCACCCCAACAGCACAGACAAGCGACCAGTGAAGGGACCTGACATGAGATACCGGCACGACCGCATGATCCGCGCTCGAGACGAGCGCAAGGCGCAACGTCTCGAACGCCAGCAGGACGTCGAGGCCATGCTGCGGAGCAGCCTGACCGAAGAGGAAAGCCGCCGCTGGCAGAGGCTCTCAGAAGCAGTCGGGCAGGTCGTCTGAGTCGACTGCCCGAGCGAGCGGGGCTCCGAGAGCGGCGATGACCGCGAACAGCTGTTGCTGAGCGCGAGTTGCGACAGCCGCCGCGGAACTGAGCGCGCTATCGGAATTGCCTGGTAGGAAAAGTTCGCTTAGGCTGCCGCGGCTCCCTCGGTCAGCGTGACGTGGTGGCCGAGGCGTTCGAGCTGGGCGACGAGGCGCTTGGTCTGGCGTTCGGGGTCGCGGTTGGTGAAGTAGTCGCCGCCGAGGTCGCGGTAGGTCTCGCCGGTGGAGAGCATGTGCCAGATCGCGCAGATCAGCGAGTGCTTGACCGCGCCGAGCGCCTTCTTGTGGCCGCGTCGGGGCTTGAGGCGGCGGTATTGCGCGGCGAGGTAGCCGGCGCGCACGCGGATCGCGGCCATCGCGGCTTCTTCGAGCGTGTAGTCGAGCCATTTGGAGCCGTTGCGGGT